>DASWTI010000573.1:0-6293 GCA_036402215.1 Pseudonocardiaceae bacterium | reverse complement strand
CCGCCGCCCGCCACGTCGTCCGGCTCCTGGCCGGGCTCCAGCGCCTCGCCGCGCGGGCCCGCCTCCGCGCCCGGCGTCAGCCCGGCGCCGAAGAAGATGCCGGCCCACGAGCGCTTGAACACGCCGTCCGGGTCCGCCGCGACACCACCGGCCGCGGTCACCGCGTCCGCCGGGGCGTCGCCGGCCGCGTAGTTCGGCAGCAGCGCCTGGCGCAGGTCGCTCCACGTGATGAGCGGCACCAGCGCGTCCACCCGTGGGTCGCTGCCGGCCAGCGAGAGCGCCAGCGCGCCGCCGTAGGAGGCGCCGGTGACGCCGACGCGCGGGTCGTTCGGCCCGTCGCGCAGCACCTCGCTGCGGGTGGCCAGCCAGTCCACGAGCTGCCGGGCGTCGGCCACCTCGTACAGCGGGTTGTTCAGCGCGATCTGGCCGGTGCTGCGGCCGAAGCCGCGCGCCGAGTAGGCCAGCACCACGTAGCCGCGGCCCGCGTACTCGCGTGCCTGCTCCGCCGACGACTCCTTGGAGCCGCCGAAGCCATGGGCCAGCAGGACGGCCGGCGCCGGCGTGCGCTCCGGCAGGTAGAGGGTGGCGTCGATGCGCACGTGCTCGATGGCGTCGGTCGGCCCGTCGATCACGTCGATGCCGACGTCGCGCACGGTCAGCCGCGGCTCGTCGCCGCCGGTCACGAGCACCACCGCGGTGGTCCCGGCGACCAGGACGACGGCGATCAGCGCGAGCGCGCGCCAGCGACGGAGGATCCAGCCCACGACAGGACGGTACGGGGCGCTCCGCCCGCGCCCGCAGGGTGTCTCAGCGTGCTCTCAGCGCGGCCCGCCGTCAGCCCACCGGGCGGGCGTGCTCGACGGTCGGCGGCTCCGCGAAGAAGCCACCCACCGCGGCCCGCCACCCGATGAACGCCGCCGAGCCGCGGAAGCCCTCGGTGTGCGCCTCCAGCGTCTCCCACTCCACCAGCAGCACGAACCGCCGCGGGTTCTCCACGCCGCGCACCAGGCGCGCCGAGAGGCATCCGGGGCTGCTCGTGATGAACCTCACCGCGTCCGCGTACGCCGCGGCGAAGTCGTCCTCGACGCCCTCCCTGATGAGGAAGTCGGCGATCTCCAGCACCATGCGGGCAGCCTCGCACGCCGCCCACCAGGGTGCCGAACCCGGCGTGCCGGTACCCCTGACTGGTGCTCCGGCGCCCGCACCGGTAAGAATCTGCACGTCGTTGGAGGGGAGTATTCCTTCGCGGCGGTGTCGTCATCACGGGCCGGCACGGCCCCGGTGCCGCCGGCCGGGTCACGCGACGCGCGTGACGCCGGTGGGAGAGACCTCCGGTTCTCAGGCGTGCGTGCGCCGTCCGTCGGGCCGGAGGGTCTTGAATGAACGTTCCAGCGTGGTTGTGGTTCGCGACGATCGGCGGCCTGCTGGTCCTGCTGGCGATCGACCTGGTGATCGTGGACCGCAAGCCGCACGAGGTGACGATCGGTGAGGCGGCCCGCTGGGTCACCTTCTACGTCGCCTGCGCGATCGTCTTCGGCATCGGCATCTGGCTCTTCTCCGGCGGGCAGTACGCCGTCGAGTTCTTCACCGGCTACATCACCGAGTACTCGCTGTCGGTGGACAACCTGTTCGTCTTCGTGATCATCATGTCGACGTTCGCGGTGCCGGCCATCCACCAGCACCGGGTGCTGCTCATCGGCATCGTGCTGGCGCTCGTCATGCGCGGCATCTTCATCGCGCTCGGCGCGGCCGCGATCTCCCGCTTCAGCTGGGTGTTCTACATCTTCGGCCTGTTCCTCATCTACACCGCCTACGGCCTGGCCCGGCACAGCAGCGAGGAGGACGAGGAGCTCAAGGAGAACTTCATGCTGCGCACGGTGCGCCGCGTCCTGCCGGTCACCGACAACTACCGCGGCTCGAAGTCGTTCATCCGGGAGCACGGCAAGTGGTTCGTGACCCCGATGTTCATCGTGATGATCGCGATCGGCACCACGGACCTGCTGTTCGCCCTGGACTCGATCCCGGCCATCTTCGGGCTCACCAAGGAACCGTTCCTGGTCTTCACCGCGAACGCCTTCGCACTGATGGGCCTGCGGCAGCTGTACTTCCTGATCGGCGGCCTGCTGGACCGGCTGGTGTACCTGTCGCTCGGCCTGGCCGTCATCCTCGGCTTCATCGGCATCAAGCTGATCCTCGAGGCGATGCACGAGAACAAGCTGTCGTTCGTCAACGGCGGCGAGCCGATCGGTGTGCCGACGATCGGCATCGAGCTCTCGCTGAGCGTCATCGTCGGCGTCCTGGCCGTCACCACGATCGCCAGCCTGATCAAGGTGCGGCGCGACCCGAGCGCACGGCGCCAGCTCGGCCCGGTCGACCACGACGATTAACCGGTCGACGCCCGGGGTGCCCCGCGCGCACGCTGACCCCGTGACATGGACCGTACGTCGGGCCACCAGGTCCGACGCCCCCGAGCTGGCCAGGGTGAACGTGGCCGCGTGGCGCCGCGCCTATCGCGGCATCGTGCCGGACGAGTTCCTCGACCAGCTGGACGCCGCGCGGCGGGAGACGGGCTGGCAGCGCTGGCTCGCGCTGCCCGAGCCGGATGCCGTGCTGGTGGCCACCAACGGCGACGCCGACCGGGTGGCCGCCTACGCCGCGATCGCCGCGGTGCGCGAGGAGAAGGACGCCCATCCGACGCTGCCGACCGGGGAGCTGGCGGCGATCTACGCGGACCCGGCGGTGTGGCGGACCGGCGCCGGGCACACGGTGCACGAGGCCGCGGTGGCCGCGCTGGCCGGCTTCGGCTTCCGGCACGCGGTGCTCTGGGTGTTCGAGGACAACGAGGTGGCCCGGGCGTTCTACGAGCGGCACGGCTGGACCAGCGACGAGGTGCGCGAGGAGTTCGCGGTGGGCGGCGAGCGGCCGGTGGAGCTGCGGTACTCCAGGGCCCTGCCCGCGCCCGGGACGGCCGACGCTAGCGTCTAGGGCATGCGCCCCGACCGCCGCACGCTGATCCTGCTCGGCGTGGGTGCGGTCCTCTGGACGGCAGCGCTCGCGTTCCTGCTGGGCTCCGAGCAGAACGGGCTCATCGACCTCCGCGTGTACCGGACGGGCGGCTCGGCCTGGCTGCGCGGCCACGACCTGTACGACCCCGCGTTCCCCTACGGGCTGGGGCCGGACCTGCCGTTCACCTACCCCCCGATCTCCGCGGTGCTGTTCGCCGCGCTGACCGTGCTGCCCTGGTGGCTGGCGGTGGCGGTGGTGATCGGCGGCAGCCTGGCCGCGCTGGCGTGGGCCTGCCGGATCGCGGCGCGGCGCCTCGGTGAGCAGCACCGTCCGGCGGGCTGGGCGGCGCTGCTCGCGGTGGGCGCGGTGGCCGCGGCGCCACTCACCGAGCCGGTGCGCGAGACCATCTCGTTCGGCCAGGTGAACATGGTGCTGGCCGGGTTGATCGCGGCGGACTGCCTGCTGCGGCGCACGCCGTGGCCCCGCGGCGCCCTGATCGGCGTGGCGGCGGCGGTGAAGCTCACCCCGGCGGCGTTCGCCCTGTACTTCGTGGCCCGGCGGCAGTGGCGCCCGGCGTTCGTCATGGTGGCCGCCTTCGCCGCGGTGGGGCTGCTCGGCTGGGCGCTGGCACCCGGCGACACCCGGGCGTACTGGTTCGGCGTGCTGCTCGACCCGGCGCGGATCGGCGGGCTGGAGTTCACCAGCAACCAGTCGCTGCGCGGGCTGGTGGCCCGGTTCGGCCTGCCCGACGGCGTGGAGAGCGTCGCGTGGCTCGGCCTGTCGGCGCTGGTCGGCGTGCTGGCGCTGTACGGCGTCGCGGCCCTGCGCCGGCACGGCGACGACGTGGCCGCGCTGCTGGTGACGGCGACCGCCGCGCTCCTGGTGTCACCCGTCTCCTGGTCGCACCACTGGGTGTGGGTGGTGCTCGGGCTGCTGTGGCTCGCGGACCGGGCGCGCCGCCTGCGCACCCGCTCCTCGTACGCGGTGCTGACCGTCGTGCTGCTGGTGTTCGCCACCGCGCCGCACTGGTGGCTGCCGTACCGCGGCGGCGCCGAGCTGGAGTGGAACCCCGCGCAGCACCTGCTGGGCAACGCCTACGTGTGGTGCGGCCTGGCCACCGTGCTGGCCGCCGCGGTGTACGCCTACCGCCGCCGCGGCGCCGACCCGGACGAGACCGGTCCGTACCCCGCCGAACGGCCCAACCTGCCGTCGCCCTCGATTGGCTGACACGCCGACGGGGTAACCCGTCCTCACGAACGAGCACCACCCCCGTGAGGAGACTCCGCCATGCTCGCCATCATCGCCGCGATCATCTTCGGCCTGGCCCTGCTCTTCGACTTCGCCGAGGTCTCGGTCGGAGACGCCTTCGACTCGACCACGCTCCTGATGGCCGGCCTGTTCTGCCTGGCGCTGCACCTGGCCGGCGTCGGCGCCTCGATGCGCCGCCCGGCGTGGCGCGGCCGGCGCTGACGGCTTGCGCGCAACCCCGTAGTACCCGCGATACGCGGGCCCACCGCTCCCACCACCCCCAGGAGCACCAGGCCCGCGTATCGCTCTGTCCAGGGTCCTTGCGTCACCACTTCGCGTGATCGCCTCGGCACTGTCCGTGGTGCAACGATCGAGGTCTCGACCATGAGGGGGCGGCGATGACGGGCACCTCGGCGGCGCGGGAGTCGGTGCTGCTGACGCACGTCGCCGCCGACCAGGACTTCGAGGTCGGCCCCGAGGCCCCTGAGGCGGACCTGGAGCTCGCCGAGCGGCTGTACCGGCACGGCCTGGGATCCGCCGTCATCGAGTGCCGTGAGCACGACGACGAGCCGGCCGCCCGGGACTCGCACGGCGCAACACGGCGGCCCGGGATCCGCGTCCGGCTGGTCCGCCCCGGGGAGGGCACGCCCGCCGCCCATTGGCGCGTCGTCCACCACGACGACCGGTACGCCGACCACCAGCTGCTGGCCCATCCGCCATCCCCGCCCCGGCGGGAATGGGACGCCTGGGCCGAGGCCGCGCACGCCGCCGGCTATCCCGCCGAGGCCGGCGCCCGGCACACCGGCGTCCGCTGCGACCTGCTCATCCGCGGCCCCCGCGCCCGCGTCGACGTCGAGGTCCAGCGCACCCACATCCGCCGCGCCTGCGCCGTCCGCCGAGCCGGCGCCGCCCGCGGCGCCGGCCTGCTGCCGCTCTGGTCCACCGACTGCCTCACCACCTGGGCCGCCACCAACGCGGTGCCGCACATCCGCACCAACGACCTCCCCGAGGGCCACGCCCCGCGCGACCAGTGGCTGGTGGTCGGTGGCCTGCGTGAGGTGCTGGCCGTGCGCTGCGTCCCCGGCGCCTTCCCGGTCTGCCCCGCCACCGGCCGTGGCGTCACCTGCGGCCGTCACCACCCGGCGCTGCAACCTCCCGCGACCGGCGTCCGCGTCTACCAGGTCGCCGAGCTGGTCCCCGCCGGTGGCCTGGTCCCCCTCGACGCCGGCCGCCCCGGCACCGTCCTGGTCACGCCGGAGCACCACGACCTCTGGCACGAGCTCACCGATTCGGTGGGCACCCCGCGGACCCGCCGCTGCGCCAAGTGCGGCACCGCCCCCACCGGCCCCGGCGGCGTCCTCTGCACCGCCTGCTTCACCCGCCTCCGCAACGCCCCCCGCTGACCCTGTCCCGGGTCCTCGACTCCATCACCGCCCTCGGCGACCTCCGCGACTGGCTCCCCACCCACTACGCCTTCGCCTGGTCCGACCTCCTCACCACCGACGTCGAGCGGCGACAACTGGTCTCCGACGGCGCTTTCCGCCGCTCACGCACGGGCGGCCGGGCAGGCGGTCAGGTCGTGGGGAGTTCGAACTCCATGATGGTCGGGGTGGTGGGGGCCGGGGAGCCGCCGCGGGGTTCGATGGTGACGGCGACGTCGGTGGCGCCGCCGAGGGCGCCGATGACGGGGGGTGGGTCCTGGCCGGCGCCGAGGGTGCCGATGGAGTGGCGGCCGTTGGGGCCGGTGGCCCAGATCTGGTAGCTGCGGTCCTCGTCCAGGGCCGGCATGTTGCGGGCCAGGAAGGCGAGCCTGCCGGTGGACGGGGAGACGACGGCGGTGGCGACGCTGTCGCCGGCGGAGGCGGTGGCGATGCGGGCGTCCGGGGCGGACAGCACGGTCAGCACCTGGTCGAGCTGCTGCTGGGCCTGGGCGGCCTCGCGCTGGGCGGACACGGACTGCACGCCGAACACGGCGGCCACCACCAGGCAGGCCGCGGCGGCGGCGACGAGGAGCCGGGCGCGCCACCGGCCGGGAGGCG
>DASWTI010000572.1:0-5659 GCA_036402215.1 Pseudonocardiaceae bacterium | reverse complement strand
GCCCACCCGACGTCGCCGCACCCCCGGACACCCCACCGGGCGTCACCCGATCCCGCGCACCCCTGCCTCCCGCGCCCGCCGCGGCGAGCGCCCCCGCCGAGGACGCCACCGGGGCCAAACGCCGCTGGGCCCTCACCCTCCTCGTCCTCATCCTCGGCGCCGGCGCCGTCACCGCCAAGGCCGCCCGCGGCCGCTGACCCGGCCCGGAACCCCGCGGCCACAATGCCCCGACGGAGCTTGACCTGAAGTGAGGTTCAGGTCCTACGGTCGGTCACATGGCAGTTCTGTTGAACCACACCATCGTCGCCACCAAGGACAAGCGGGTCGGGGCCGGCTTCCTGGCCGACATCCTGGGGCTGCCGGCGCCGGAGCCGTTCGGGCCGTTCCTCATGGTCACGGTGGCGAACGACGTCACGCTGGACTACATGGACGTGGACGGGGAGGTGACGTCCCAGCACTACGCGTTCCTGGTCGGCGAGGACGAGTTCGACCAGATCCTGGCGCGCATCAGGGAACGCGGCGTGCGGTACTGGGCCGACCCGGGGCACCACGAGCCGAACGAGATCAACACGCACTGGGGCGGCCGGGGCGTCTACTTCGAGGATCCGGACGGCCACAACCTGGAGGCCATCACCCGCCCGTACGGGTCGACGGACGGGGACTAGCCTGCGGGTGTGGGGCGGCTGATCGTCATCGAGGGCCTGGACGGGGCCGGCAAGCGCACGCTCGCCGACGGCCTGGAGAAGGCGTGGGGGGACCGGCGGCTGACCCGGCTGGCCTTCCCGCGCTACGGCGCGTCGCACGCGGCCGACCTGGTCCGGGACGCGCTGTACGACCGGGTGGGCGATCTCTCGCGCTCGGTGTACGGCATGGCCGCGCTGTACGCGCTGGACCGCGCCGGCGCCCGGGCCGAGCTGCTGGCCGCGCTGCACGACAGCGACGTGGTGCTGCTCGACCGCTACGTGGCGTCCAACGCCGCCTACGGCGCCGCCCGGCTGCACCAGGACGCGGACGGCGAGTTCGTCCGCTGGGTGCACGACCTGGAGGTCGGCCGGCACCGCCTGCCGCGGCCGCACGCGCACGTGCTGCTGCGCGTCCCCCGGGAGCTGGCCGCCGACCGGGCGTTGCGCCGGGCCGAGGAGGACGCGGACCGCATGCGGGACACCTTCGAGTCCGACGACGCGTTGCAGGCCCGCACGTCGGCCGTCTACGACGGGCTCGCCGGGGACGGCTGGCTGGCGCCGTGGCACGTGCTGGACGGCAGCGCGGAGGTCGATCACGAGGCCCTCGCGGCGCGGCTCCTCGCCTGACGGCGGCCCGGTGTTCGAGGCGCCGACCACCGGCCCGGTGACGGATGCCACGATGACATCCATGAAGGCACGTGTACTCGTGGTGGACGACGACCCCGCGCTGGCCGAGATGCTGACGATCGTGCTGCGCGGCGAGGGGTTCGACACCGCGGTGGTGAACGACGGCACCCGCGCGCTGCCCGCGCTGCGGGAGCTGAAGCCGGACCTGGTGCTCCTCGACCTGATGCTGCCCGGGATGAACGGCATCGACGTCTGCAAGGCCATCCGGGCCGAGTCCGGCGTCCCGATCGTCATGCTCACCGCCAAGTCCGACACCGTGGACGTGGTGCTGGGCCTGGAGTCCGGCGCCGACGACTACGTCGTGAAGCCGTTCAAGCCCAAGGAACTGGTGGCCCGCGTCCGCGCCCGGCTGCGCCGCACCGACGCCGAGCCGGCCGAGGAACTGGCCATCGGCGACGTGTCCATCGACGTGCCGGGGCACCAGGTGACCCGCGACGGCCAGTCCATCGCGCTCACCCCGCTGGAGTTCGACCTGCTGGTGGCGCTGGCCCGCAAGCCGCGCCAGGTGTTCACCCGCGAGGTCCTGCTGGAGCAGGTGTGGGGCTATCGGCACGCGGCGGACACCCGGCTGGTGAACGTCCACGTGCAGCGGCTGCGCTCCAAGGTCGAGCGCGACCCCGAGCACCCCGAGGTGGTGCTGACCGTGCGCGGCGTCGGGTACAAGGCGGGTCCTCCGTGACCCGGAACGGACAGCCCCGCTCATGACCCGGGCCACGCCGCCACCGGCCGCCGTCGTGGCGGCCTCGGCGTGGCTGCGCGGCCGGTGGGAGGAGTTCGCCACGCTGTGGCGGCGCTCCCTGCAGTTGCGCGTGGTGGCCAGCACGCTGGCGCTGTCCTCGGTGATGCTGCTGGTGCTCGGCCTGGTGCTGCAGACCCAGATCACCGAGGGCCTGCTGCGCGCCAAGACCGACGCCGCCCTCAAGCAGGCGGTGATCAGCCGCGACCAGGTGGCCGGTGAGCTGATCGGCGTCGACCTCAACACCGAGGCCGTGGCCACCCGGCTGGCCAGCGCCCGCAACCGGCTGGCCGCCGCCCCCTCCGGCGAGGTCGCCCCGTCCGGCGCCGGCACCTTCACGCCGGTCCTGGTGGACGGCAAGGCCGGCGTCAACCCGCCCGCCGTCGGCCCGGTCGCCGACGTGCCCGACGACCTGGTCGCCGAGGTCATCGAGGGCAACGCGGCGCAGAAGATCAACACCGTGCACCGGGACTCCGGCCAGGTGACGCAGCTCGTCATCGGCATGCCGGTGAGCACGCCGTCGCGCGCCCTGCAGCTCTACCTGCTGTTCCCGCTCACCGGCGAGCAGCAGACGTTGCAGCTCGTGCAGAACACGCTGCTGCTCGGCGGGCTGCTGCTGACGCTGCTGCTGGCCGGCATCGCGAGCCTGGTGACCCGGCAGGTGGTCACCCCGGTGCGCCAGGCCGCCGAGGTCGCCGAGCGCTTCGCCGAGGGCCACCTGGAACAGCGGATGCCGGTGACCGGGGAGGACGACGTGGCGCGCCTCGCGGTCTCGTTCAACGAGATGGCCGGCAGCATCCAGCGCCAGATCCACCAGCTGGAGGAGTTCGGCGCGCTGCAACGGCGGTTCACCTCCGACGTCAGCCACGAGCTGCGCACGCCGCTCACCACCGTGCGGATGGCCGCCGACACGCTGCACGACTCGCGCGAGGACCTGCCGCCGGTGCTGGCCCGCTCCACCGAGCTGCTGGTGGACGAGCTGGACCGCTTCGAGTCCCTGCTCGGCGACCTGCTGGAGATCAGCCGGCTGGACGCCGGCGTGGCCGACCTCTCCGTCGACGTGCTGGACACCCGTCAGGTGCTGCGCGCCGTCGTCGACTCGGTGCGCCCGGTGGCCTCCCGCAACGGCATCACCATGGAGCTCACCATGCCGGACACCGAGGTCACCGCGGAGCTCGACCAGCGCCGGGTGGCGCGCATCCTGCGCAACCTGCTGGGCAACGCGCTCGACCACAGCGAGGGCCGCCCGGTGCAGATCCGGCTGGCCGCCGACGACCACGCGGTCGCCGTGCTGGTCCGGGACTACGGCGTGGGGCTGCGCGAGGGCGAGGAGGAACTGGTGTTCAACCGTTTCTGGCGCGCCGACCCGTCGCGCAACCGCCGCACCGGCGGCACCGGCCTGGGCCTGTCGATCAGCCTGGAGGACGCGCGGCTGCACGGCGGCACGTTGCGGGCCTGGGGCCGTCCCGGCGAGGGCGCGGCGTTCCGGTTGACGCTGCCGCGGGTGCAGGGCACGCCGTTCGAGCGCAGCCCGCTGCCGATGCCGGACGAGGAGGAGCGCCCGGCCGACCGCGGCCTCGCCACCGTCGCCGACCGGACGGAGCAGCCATGACCACCCACCGGCCCGGCGTCGCCCACCGGTCCGGCGCCCGGCGCCGCGGGCCGGTCCTGCTGGCCGCGCTGGCCGCGCTGGTCACCGGCGCCGCGGGCTGCGCGGCCATCCCGGAGACCTCCCAGGTGATCCCGATCGGCGCCCCCGTGTCGGCCACCGCCGATGCCTCCGCGCCCGGCCCGATCGAGGACGCCGACCCGCTCACGGTCGTCCGCGACTTCATCAGCACCGCGGACCTGCCGGCCAACGGCCACGCCGCGGCCCGCGCCTACCTCACCGACGAGGCCGCCCGCAGCTGGGACGACGAGGCCCCGGTGACGGTCATCGACTCCGGCTTCGGCACCGGCTACTCGATCAACACCGGCGCCGCGGCCGACGAGTACGTGCAGGTGCGGCTGCGTGCCCAGAAGGTCGGCACGCTCGGCCCCGACGGCGCCTTCAGCTCCAACCGCGACACCATCACGCCGACCATGGACCTGGTCCGGGTGAACGGCCAGTGGCGGATCTCCCAGCTGCCCGCCGGCCTGCTCATCACGCTCATCGACTTCCGCAGCAGCTACCGCTCGATCGGCGTGAGCTTCCTCGACCAGGCACGCGCCACGCTCGTCGTCGACCGGCGCTGGATGCCGACCAAGCCCGAGGCCAACTGGTACGGCCGCACCATCGACATGCTGCTCGCCGGGCCGTCCGAGGCGGCCGTCGGGCTGGTCAACCTGCTGGAGGGCGCCGTGGTGCACACCAACGTGGTGCCCGGGGAGAGCGGCGCGCTGACCGTGGACCTGACCGGGCTGCCGGACCTCTCCGAGGAGGACCGCCGCCGGGCCGGCGCGCAGATCGTCAACAGCCTGCGCGAGGTCTGGAACGAGCGCGTCCGCATCGTGGTGGACGGCGCCACGCTGCTGCCCAACAAGAACGACTGGTCGGTGCCGGACGCCCTGCCGTACCAGCCGCCGGACACCGTGAAGCCGGACCTGCCGGCGCTGGCGGTGGCGGGTGGCAGGCTGGTCCGCGTCGAGGGCGACGACCGCGCCGTGGCCGGCCCGGCGGGCGACGGCTCGCTGGTCGTGCGCTCGGCCGCGCAGTCGCTCAACGGCGAGCTGCTGGCCCTGGTCACCGAGGAGGCCGGGCTGCCCCGGCTGTACGTCGGCCCGCCGGCCTCGCCGCAGCCGGTGACGCTGCAGGCCTCCCGGATGACCCGGCCCACGTGGCGCGCCGGCCCAACGGCCGAGGTGTGGACGGTGCTCGACAACAAGGTCGGCGTCGGCGTGCTGCGCACCCAGGGCGGCGAGCTGCGGCAGTACGGCATCGACCTCAACGAGCTGTCCGTGAAGGGCCGGATCACCGAGCTGCGGCTGTCCCGCGACGGCGTGCGGGCAGCGGCCGTGGTGGACGGCGCCCTCTACATGGCGGTCGTCGTGGGCTCCGGCTCGGACACCCGCGTGGTGAACCCGCGGCTGCTCGTCGGCCCCGCCGCGCCGCAGATCGCCGACGTGGACTGGAAGGGCCCGCAGCGCGTCGTGGTGGCCGGCACGTCCCGCGACACCCCGTACGTCTACGACGTCTCGATCGACGGCCTGGAGTGGAACGACTACGGCAACACCAACCTGGCCGGCCCGGTCACCGGCATCGCCGCCGCGGCCTCCGGGCGCCGGGTGTACGTCTCCGACGCGGCCGGCCTGTGGTACGCCACCAGCACGAACGACGTCGCCTGGTACTCCACGATCGCCGGGCTGGTGACCGACCCGCTGTACCCGGGCTGACCACCCCGGCCGGCCCGCGACGCGGTGGTGACGCCGCTGTGTCGGTGGGTACCGGCATGCTCGCTCCATGCGGGCGTTGATCGACCTCCTGGTGCCGGGGCGGTGCGCGGGCTGCGACCGTGCCGGCGCCGTCTGGTGCGCGGCGTGCGCGGCCACCCTCGGCCCGCCGAGCCGCGTCCGG
>DASWTI010000571.1:0-6709 GCA_036402215.1 Pseudonocardiaceae bacterium | reverse complement strand
GCGTGCTGCGCGCCGACGGCACCGGCGACGGCGGCCTGTTCACCGGCATCCTGGCCCGCTACCTGGCCCTCGCCGCCACCACGCCGGTCACCGCCGAGGGCTGCCGGGACGCCGCCGAACTGGTGCTGGCCACGGCCGGGGCGGCGTGGACGAACCGCGGCATGGCGCACGGTGGCCCGGCGTTCGCCGCCGACTGGACGACCGCCGGTGGCAGGCCCGCGGCGGACCTGTCGGTGCAGCTCTCGGCCTGGATGGTCCTGGAGGCCGCGGCCCGCCTGGAACGCATCCCCTGAGCCGTGCCCGGTCGCCGGTGCTCGGTGGCGGCCGGCGCGTCCGTCGGCGGCTCACTCGTGGATGGCGCCGACCAGGGTCGAGGCCTCGCGGTCCACCGGGCGGCGCATCTCCTGCCGGTACCGGTACAACCCGAACCCGGTGCCCGCCACGAACGCCGTCACCGCGATCACCGCCGCGGCCGGCTTGACCCACGGGTACACGTCCAGCAGGTCGGCCGCGTAGTAACCGCCGACCACCAGCAGCGGCACCCAGGCCAGCGCCCCGGTCAGGCTCGCCGCGAAGAACGTGCGGCGGTCCATGCCGGCCGCCCCCGCGAGCATCGGCGCGAGCG
This sequence comes from Pseudonocardiaceae bacterium, assembly GCA_036402215.1. Lineage (GTDB taxonomy): Bacteria > Actinomycetota > Actinomycetes > Mycobacteriales > Pseudonocardiaceae > DASXTS01. Next base: position 6,084 of record DASWTI010000571.1, on the reverse strand, counting down.
TCCGTACGAAGGGCAGCCAGCGGGCCACCACCACCGCCCAGAAGCCCCAGCGCTGGAAGAACCGCCCGGCCCGGTCCAGGTTCCGCCGGTTGAGCACCCGGCCGTCCTTGCGGGCCAGCAGCCGGGTTCCGGTATGGCCGCCGATCACGTACCCGGTGTGGTTGCCGACCACCGCCACGCACACCGTGCAGGCCGCCAGCGCCCAGGCGTCGAACTCCCGCCCGTGCTGCGCCAGCACGATCCCCGCGGCCAGCAGCAACGAGTCACCCGGCAGGAACATGCCGACCACGAACGCGCACTCCGCGTACACGAAGCCCAGCACCACGAGCCACACCATGAGCGGCCCCGCGGACGCCAGCGGGTCGATACCGTCGATGGAGAGGAGCTCGGTCACTGCCGGTACCTTACCGACCCCCCTCGGTCCCGCATCCGGCCCGACCCCGCCGTCACGAGCCCGTGATACCTCCCCGGACTACCGTTGCCCCTGTGACGAGCGGAGATGCCGGGTCACGGGAGAACGTCGTGGTCGCGGAGCGCCCGACCGAACACACCCATGGCGCTGCGGGCGTACCGCGCGTCGGCCGGTGAACCGTCGGAGCCCAGGAAGTCGGCGTAGGCCCGAACGCCTACGGAGGCGTCCGACCCGAACTGGTCGTCCACCAGCAGACCCAGCTGATGCCGGACCTCCCCACCGAACTCACCGGCCAGCAGCGTGCTCGCGGCCACTCGCTCGGCGACCCGTTCCGGGCCGAGGGCGGCGACGAGCCACACCACGTCGTAGGCGTCCTTCGGCTTGTCCCGCAAGGCGATGGCGTCCGACTTCAGGCACAGCCACGACGTCGGCCCCGCCACCGGGAACGGGTAGGTGAGCTGTCCCCGAACGGTGTCCACACGTCGGCTCACGCGCTCCACGCGAAGGTGAATGCCGCGATAGCGGCCTTCCCACCGCCAGCGGACGGCACGGTTGTGGGTGCTCGCGGCCGAGAGCCCGAGCTGGTGGAACCCGTCGATGATCGCGTCGTAGTAATCCGCCGTCTCCCCGTCGAGCAGATGCAGCGACACCAGCAGATCGACGTCGGACGTCCCGACATGGGCAGGCACGCCCGGCGGCGGGGCATCGACGAGAAGGCTCGGCACCAGGCCGCCCACAATGGCGATGTGGTGACCGCCGAAGGCACTGCCGAACGAGCGGAGCACGTCGGCGGCGGCGCCGGCGTGCAACGCGCCCATCGTGTCGCCGTAGTCCCTGGCGGCGCGCTTCTCAGCGGCCATTGACGTAGCTCCACATCTCGGCCGCGAACTCCGTTCCCCTGAGCTCGGAATGAACGTCGCACCATATCCGCAGGGGATGGGCCACGTACGCCTCCGACGCGTCGAACGTCAATCTGTCACGCCGATGGGTGCCGAGGCGCCAGCGGTCCTCCGCGAGGGTCACATTGGCCTCGTCCTCCGCGGCCGGCTCCAGCCCCAGCCGACGCGCCACCTCGGGCAGAGGCAGGTCCGGACTCCTTGTCCAGCAGCGGATTCGGGCGGGGGAGGAGGTGCCCACGACGCCGAGGTACGCCGCCCCCGCCCGGCCCGTCAGCGCGATGTCCACCCCACTGCGCTCCGCCGCGCGGGACAGCCTGCTACCGACGTCCCACACGCTGTTCCCCCACAGGTATCCGCTCAGCAGGCGGCCCCGTGGCCAGGATGTTCGTTGGGCCAGAAGGTGTGAGAGTTCCCTCCGGTCCGGAACGCCGACTTCGACACGGCGTCCGGCGCGATGCTTCTCGGCCAGGCCGTGGGCGGCCAGCTGGGTCACGGCTCTCGATGCCGTGGAAAGAGTGGTGCCCGTGTTCTCCGAAAGCTCACCCACGGTCGGACGGTGGGTTGTTCCGGCCGTGAGGACGAGCAGTTCCTGCACGATCAGCGCATGGTGCTTCTGGAACGGGAGGGCCGACCGCGTTCGCTGCATGACTTCGTTGAAGCGTCCGGTGCTGACGTGTATGCGCGGCCACCTGATCTCCGCCACTCCGGCGGGATCGAGGAAGCTGACGCCCTCGGTACGTAGTGCCGGTCGCCAGCTCACGGGAAGCGCTCCCGCGACCAGGACCACCCGGCCGGGCGATGTGGCATGCCGAGCGGCGGCGATGAGTTGCTCCGCCGTGTCATGGGTACCCGGGTCGATGACGTGAACGGCCAGTTCGATCCCGTCCTCGTACCGGAGGATGTCGGCGTGCCCCTGGCCGACGGTCAGGCCGTGAAGCTGCTGCGGCGCCTTCGAGATCCACGGCAGGGCCAGACGCAACTCGGCTGCCATACATGGCAGTATCCCCAGTAGGCACGTTAAACAGCAACTCTTGGTTGTTGTCCTGGGCAGAGAAAGATCAACTTGCTGTTCAGTGTGCGGTGCCGCAACTAAGCGGCATTCTCGGCCGCCGTTCACCTCGGGGGGCCGGCGGGGACCGGACTACCGTTGCCCCGTGACGAGCGGAGATGCCGGGTTCACCGGGGAGCTGCGGGCGGCGGTCGGCGCGGAGGCCGTGCTCACCGACGGGGACGTCGTGGCGAGCTACGCGCGGGACATGATGCCGCTGGCGCCGGCCGGGGTGCCGGTGGCGGTGGTGCTGCCGGTCGACACCGAGCAGGTGCAGGCGGCGGTGCGGGTGTGCGCGGCGCACCGGGTGCCGGTGGTGCCGCGCGGGGCGGGGTCCGGGCTGTCCGGGGCGGCCAACGCGATCGACGGCTGCGTGGTGCTGAGCCTGGCGCGGATGAACGCGATCATCGAGGTGGACCCGGACAACCGGCTCGCGGTGGTCGAGCCCGGCGTGGTGAACCTCGACCTGCGGGCCGCGGTGGAGAAGCACGGCCTGTTCTACCCGCCGGACCCGTCGAGCTACGACTGGTGCACGATCGGCGGCAACCTGGCGACGAACGCCGGCGGCCTGTGCTGCGTGAAGTACGGCGTGACGACGGACTTCGTGCTGGGGCTGGACGTGGTGCTGGCGGACGGCCGGTTGCTGCGCACCGGGCGGCGGACCGTGAAGGGTGTCGCGGGCTACGACCTGACCAGGCTCTTCGTCGGCTCGGAGGGCACGCTCGGGGTGATCACCCGCGCCACGCTGGCGTTGCGGCCGTTGCCGCAGGCCCCGGCGACGCTGGTGGCCTCCTTCGGGACGACGGCGGCCGCCGGGCGCGCGGTGGCCACCATCGTGCGGGAGGGCCTGGTGCCCTCGCTCATGGAGATCATGGACCGCACCTCGATCCGCGCCGTGCAGGCGTACCAGCGCACCGAGCTGGGCGCGGGGGCGGACAGCGCGGCGCTGCTGCTCTGCCAGTCCGACTCGGGCGGCGAGGTGGCGCGGCGTGAGCTCGCGGCCATCGAGCAGGCCTGCCGGGACGCGGGCGCCGAGCTGGTGTACGCCACCGAGGACCTGGCCGAGGGCAGGCTGCTGCTGGCCGCGCGGCGCGCCGTGCTGCCCGCGCTGGAGACGCTCGGCACCTGGCTCACCGACGACGTGTGCGTGCCGCGCACGGCGATCACGTCGCTCATCGAGGCGTCCGAGCGGATCGCGGCGGAGCTCGGGCTCACCATCGCCGTGGTCGGGCACGCCGGCGACGGCAACATGCACCCGACGATCGTCTACGACGCCTCGTCGGCCGACGAGACGCGGCGCGCCCACCAGGCGTTCGGCGACATCCTGCGGGCCGGCCTCGACCTGGGCGGCACGATCACCGGCGAGCACGGCGTCGGCAAGATCAAGCAGGAGTGGCTGGCGCGCGAGATCGGCGAGATCGGCCTGGACGTGCACCGCCGCATCAAGGCCGCGCTCGACCCGGACGGCCTGTTCAACCCCGGCTCGATGTTCACGCCGTCATGAGCCACACGCCGTTCCGCACCGACCTGGCGTACCACGAGGACCGCGCGGCGGGGCTGCTGGAGTCCGCGCTGGACGGCACGCCGGGCGCGGTGGCGGCGTTCGACGGGCTGCCGTTCACCCCCGACGGGGCGCGCGCCGCGCTGGCCCGGGCGCACGGCGCGGCCTCCTGGGCGGAGTTCGTCATCATGCTCGGCGCGCTCGCGCCGACGCCGTTCGCCCGCGCCTTCCGCGCCGTCGAGGCGCACGACCTGGACGGGCTCGCCGCGGTGCTCGCGGCCGAACCCGAGCTCGTCCGGCGGCGCGGCACCAACGGCAACGACCTGATCGGGCTGGCCGCCGCCACCTGTGACGAGCGGACGGTGCGGCTGCTGCTGGACGCCGGTGCGCCAGCGGACTCGGCGAACGTGCACGGCTGGACGCCACTGCACCAGGCCGGGTACGCGGACCTGCCGCTGCTCGCCCGGCTGCTGCTGGACGCCGGTGCGCCGCTCGACGTGTCCGCCCGCGGCGACGGTGGCACGCCGCTCGTGGTGGCGCTGTTCTGGGGCAACGTCCGGGTGGCCGGCCTGCTCACCGCCGGGCCGCACCCGGACAACCTGCGGGTGGCGGCCGGCCTCGGGTGGCTGGACCGGCTGTGCGAGCTGCTCGCGGACCCGGCGGCGGCCGGCGCGCACCGCGGCTTCTACCGCCCGCACGGCGGCTTCCCGCGGTGGCGGCCGTCCGGCGACCCGGCCGAGGTGCTCGACGAGGCGCTGTCCTGGGCGGCGCGCAACGACCGCGCCGACGCCGTCACCGAGCTGGTCGCCGCCGGCGCCCGGGTGGACGCCGACGTGTACCGCGGCACCGCCCTGGGCTGGGCCGCCGCGACCGGCGCGCTGGACACGGTGCGGCGGCTGCTGCGGCTGGGTGCGGACCCGAACGCGCGCGGGACGTTCGGCGGGCCGGACCACGGCGTGGGCGTCACGGCGCTGCACCTGGCCGCGCAGCACGGCCACGCCGCCGTGGCCGACGAACTGCTGGCCGCGGGCGCCGACCCGATGATCCGCGACGACCGGCACGGCGGCACCGCCGCGGGCTGGGCGCACCACGGCGGCCATCCCGCGCTCGCCGAACGACTCGACTCCTGACGCCGTGCGCCGAGTGGCCGGTGGCTGTCCCGGTTCCGGTGAGGGCCACTCAGTGCCGAGCCACTCGCCGGAGCCGCCGGCGGTCACCAGCCGCGGCCGCCGCCCCCGCCGCCGCCCCGGCCGACCCGGGCCGAGGAACCGAAGCCGGAGGCGCCGCGCGCGGCCGAGGGCGCCGTCGCGGAGAGCGCCGTTCCGCTGCGCGTGGTGAAGTCGTCCAGGGCGTCCCCCAGGTCGCCGTCGCCGGCGTACCAGACGACGGTGGCCGGGGTGCCCTGCGCGGCGGCGAGCGCGGCGAACACCCGGGCCCAGCGCTTCGTCAGGCCGAACACCACGGCGAGCGGCAGGTACCGGGAGAACACCTCGGCCGCCTCCTCGGCGCGCAGCTGCCCCGCCTCCGCCGTCTCCAGGTACGTGCGGAAGCCCGTCAGCCGGGTCCACAGCGCACGGCCCACGGCGGTGCGCGCGGGCAGCGCCCGCCACGCCAGGTAGCCGATGACGCCCGCGGCGAGCAACCCGGCCAGCACCACCACGACCGACCAGCCGGCCCCGACCAGCGCGAGCAGCCCGCCCCCGCCGCCCAGCAGGATCGGCAGTGCCACCAGCGGGAGCACCAGGCGCAGCACGGCGCGGGGCCCGCCGGGCACCCGTCCGGGCACCGGCCGCCGGAACCAGCCGGCGCGCGTCACCTCCTCGGCGAGCCGCCGCACCACCGCCTGGAAGCCCACCGCGTACGTGGTGCGCAGCGCCGACAGCCGGACCTCGGGCCGCCCGGCGAACAGCGTGTCCAGCAGCGTGCGCTCGTACTCCAGCAGCTCGTCGCCCTCGCGCGGCGTACCCAGCCAGCGCAGCGTCCAGTCATCGCCGGTGCGCTCGACACGCAGGTAGCCGCGCACCGCGAGATCCACCAGCGTGGCGCTCACGTGCCGCGCCGACACCCGCTCGTCCAGCAGCACGCCGGCCGGCCCCGGCCGCAGCCCCTCCGGCGGCGTGAACTCCACCGCGACCTCCGGCGCCCCGGTGACCGGTACGAACGCCTCGGTCGCGGCGCCCCCGGCCGCCGCACCGGCCACCCCGGCGGCCGCCACCCCTGCCTC
>DASWTI010000570.1:0-12775 GCA_036402215.1 Pseudonocardiaceae bacterium | reverse complement strand
GAGCAGCGCGACCTCCGCGGGCGGCGCGTCCCGCTCCAGCAGCGCCACCCGCATGGCCGCGCGGATGGCCCGCACGGAGGGCAACCGCCCCGCGCCGTCGAGGAACTCGGCCAGCGCCTCGGCGGAGCCCGCCAGCGCCTCGTCCCCGCGGAAGCCGCGGTGCAGATCCAACGTCGTCATCCGGTCTCCTGACCCACACCCAGCGATCGAGCCCCCGATGATCAGCACGCGGGGCACCGCTGTCATCGGCCGAACGGATCTGCCTGGACGATCAATTGTCCGCACGCTCACGCACCGTTCCCGGCCGATCGCCCGGTGTCGCACCCGGCAGCCGTCGACCGCCCGTACCGGCCGTTCCGGAATCCGGCACTCGTTGCAATGACCTTGATCCGTCCAGGGGCGGCGAATTACCCGTTCGGCGGTGTAACCAATCACCGGGCCGGGACGAATAGGTGGAGGACCAGGCGAATCCCAGGCGACCGGAGGCAATGCCCATGGGCGCGCCCAGGCCGAACGAATTCCCGGCAGGACCGCCGCCGGATCGTTTCTGGCACCGACTCACACCCGCCGAGAGAATGACGCTGACCAGTGCCGCGACACTGCGGAGATTCCGCCGCGGTTCGTCACTGATCGAGGCGACCGGCAGCGAACGATGGGCCGCCGTCGTCCTCAGCGGCCGGGTACGGATCCTCGATGCCCGGGAGGGACTGACGATCGCGACGCGCCGCGCGGGTGACATCGTCGGCGAGCAGTCGATGCTCGACGGCCTGCCCCGGTCCGCGACGGTCGTGGCCGACACGGACGTCCGCGCGCTGGTGCTCGGCCACTCGGCCATGGAGTACGCGCTGAACGCGCATCCCCACGTCCTCCGAGTGCTCTGCGAGGTCGTGTCGGAACGCCTGCGGGAGGCCGACGCCACGCTGTCGGTGCTGCGGCACGACTCCCGCGGCAAGGTGGCGCGGCTGCTGGCCCGGCTCGCCGACCGGAACGGGTGCGCGAGCACGAACGGGATCCGGGTTCACATCGGGTCCCAGGCCGAACTCGGTGAACAGCTGGCATTGTCCCGCGAGTCCGTGGTACGCGCGTTGCAGGAACTGCGCACGAAGGGCATCGTCACCACCCGTCGCGGAACGATCACCGTCCACGACATCGTGGCGCTCCGAGCCGCCGCCGGATAACGGTACGGCGGATCAGTGCCGCACCTGACGCACAACAAGCGCGACCCGGCCGCCGGAGGTGATGCACTGGCGGCATGCGAGAAGCGCCGGACCTGATGCCTCCCGGACGGCACGCGAACCGATCCGGCGGTCCGGGATCGTCCGACGGCGCGGTCGCCGCCATTCCCTTCCCAGCGTTGCTGCTGGCGTTCGACGTGAAAGGGTTCGGCGCCACCCGCAATCCGGAACAGTTGAGCACGCGCGAGTTCATGTACGGCGTCCTGAACGGCGCGCTCCGGGCCGGCCGGCTCCGGCCGCCGCAGTTCACCACGGAGGACCGCGGGGACGGGGTGCTCGTGGTCTTCACCGCCGCGGTGCCCAAGCCCGTGGTGGCCGGCCCGGTCCTCACGGCGCTGCTCCGGGGCTTCGCCCGGGCCACGGCCCCGCGGGCGCCGATGGTGCGGGTGGCCGCGCACGCGGGCGAGGTGCACCGGGACCTCCACGGGTTCGCCGGCTCCGACGTGAACCATGTCTTCCGGCTGCTCGACGCCCCGGTGCTGCGGCGGGCACTGGAGTCGGCGCCGCACCGCACGGCGCTGCTGGTGTCCGACCCGCTGTACCTGAGCACGGTGCGGCACGAGTACCCGGGGACCGAGCCCCGCGAGTTCCACCGCGCCGTGGTGGACACCAAGGAGGGTCCCGCCCCGGCCTGGCTGCACATCCCGGGAGCGGGCCACGTGGCCCACCGGCTCGCGACCACGAGTGGCCCGGACCCGGGTCCCGGCCCTGACGCCGGCCGTCCGGCACCGGCCGGCCCGAGCATCGGCGCGGGCCGCGACATCACCGCCTCGAACGGCGGGATCATCGCCGCGGGCGACGTCAGCGGCATTCCCCTGACCGGCCACCCGGCCGGTCCTGCGACCAGGAGACGCCCATGAGGACCGGAACCGTCACCACGCTCCTCGCCCTGACCGTCGTGGCGGCGGGCCTCGGCGGCTGCGGGCTGCTCGACCAGAAGCACGCCGTCGGGGAGTGCGTCCGCACCCGGGTCTCGCTGGGTGGCACGGACCTCACCTCGGCCGACTGCCCGGCCTCGCCGTCCGCTTTCGACCCGTCGTCGCTCACCGATCCCGTCTATCGCATCACGCAGGTGCTGGAGTTGGACGGTTCCTGTCCCTCCCCCGAGGGGTTCGGTGGCATCGAGCTGCGCCACGAGCCGGACGACGCCGTGTACTGCCTCACCCCGGCGCTGGGCTGACGACATGCCGGACGCCACCGCCACCCGGGCCGTCGAGGTCCTGCACCGCATGCTGGCCGGCACCTTGCCGCCGACGGACACCGAGGCCGCCATCCGGGTCCAGGGCCTGCTCGCCGCCGCGCTGAGCGAGACCGGCCGGGCCGCGGCGTTCGCGCGGTACCTCGGCGAGCCCGGCTCCGAGGCGGCCCGGCACGCCCTGATCACCGAGGTCGCCCTGCGGATGCGGACGGACCCCACCTTCCGCGCGGCGATCGCCGGGTCCCTCCCCGGCACGCCGGCGACGGGCATCACCGCCGGACGTGACATCTCGGCCGGCGGCCGCGGCATCGTCGCGGGCCGCGACGTGACCGGCAGCAACAACGTCGACCGGAGCCGTCGCACCCACTTCGGCGGCATCCTGGTCGCCGCGGTCGCGGTGGTGGCGCTGTTCCTGGTCGGCCGGGCCGTGGTCGTCACCCTGGCCGGCGAGGAGGAGGCGGGGCTGACCGGATCCTCCACCTGCCGGGAGTTCCTCGCCGCCGGCCCGCAGGTGCAGTTGGAGGCCCTCAAGAAGGTGTACCTCGACGCCGGGCGGGCGGACCTGGCCGGCGACGTGTTCATCCTGCAGAACGGGCAGTACATGTGCGGCCAGGCGCCGTCGAGGACGCTCGACTCACTGGCCCGCTGACCGGCTCGCGCGGTGGCCGGGCGGCGTCCGCGCGCCCGCGCGGCGGATGACGCCTAGGCTCACGGTCGTGCCCGATCTACTCAGTGTGACCATTGCCGAGGCCGATGGCGCCGTGTCGATCGCGGCGCACGGTGAGGTCGACCTGTTCACGGTCAGGACGCTGGAGGGCGCCATCGCCGAGGTGCTCACCGAGGACGAGTCGGCGACCGTGGTGCTGGACCTGACCGGGGTGACGTTCCTCGCCAGCGTGGGCCTGAACGTGATGGTCGTGGCGCACCGGGAGTGCGCCAAGCGGGGCCGGGCGCTGGTGGTGCGCGCGAGCGGCGCGGTGCGGCGGGCCATGCGGTCCGCCGGCAGCGACACCATCGTCACCGTGGAGGACGCCACCGACGGGACGGCGCGGGCCCCCGAGGCCTGACCATCACGCGGTGCCGGTCCGCACGGCGGGGAACCGCTCGGGCGGTGCGGCGGGCCGTGCGGGTGCCGGCCACAGGGCAGCGGCGAGGGGTACGGCGAGCGTGGCGAGCGCGGCCAGGACGGCAGCGGCGAGCGTCATGGACGTGGCGCCCAGGCGCCCGGCCAGCGGATAGGTGAGCAACCAGCAGGCGTGCGAGAGCGCGAACCAGGCGGCGAACAGCGCCGGGCGGCCGGCCGCCGGGCCGGTACGGCGCAGCAGCCGCCCGCTCGGCGTGAGGACCAGCGCGGTGCCTGCGCCGAACAGCGCCCAGGCGGCGAGCAGCACCGGCCAGGAGAGGCCGACGGGGACGAGCGCGGCCAGCGTCCCGGCGAGCAGCGCGCCCGCGGCGAGCAGCAGCCGGCGTTCCGGCACCCGTCGCAGCAGGGCCGGGGTGGCGAACGCCGCGGCCATGGAGCCGGCGCCGAACGCGCCGAGCGCCAGCGCGACGTCCGCCGCGGGGCGGCCGAGGTGGTGGCGCACCAGCACCGGCGTGTTCACCAGCACCATGGCGCCGGCCGCCGCCACCGTCAGGTTCACCGCCAGCAGCCCGCGCAGCGCCGGGGCGGCGAGGAACGCGCGCACGCCGAGGTCCGGCCGGGCGGAGGCCGCGCGCCGCCGGGGCAGCCGCACCGAACGCACCAGCAGCGCCGAGGCCACGAACCCCGCCGCGGTGCCGGCGAACAGCCACGGGAACCCGGCCACGGTGAGCAGCGCGGCGGCCAGCAGCGGACCGGCCAGCGCCTCCAGGTCGTGCGCCAGCCGGGACAGGGCGAGCGCCGCGGTGTACGCCTCCTCGTCGGCCAGCACGTCCGGCACGGTCGCCTGGAAGGCCGGGGTGAACGCCGCGGAGGCCACCTGGAGCACCACGATCAGCGCGTACACCTGCCAGACGGTGGTGACGAACGGCAGTGCGAGGGCAACCGTGGCGCGCAGCAGGTCGGCGGTGACCAGGAAGGCGCGGCGCGGCAGCCGCCCGGCGAGCGCACCGGCGAGCGGCGCGACGAGCACGTAGGCGAGCATCTTGACGGCGAGCGCCGTGCCCAGCACCGCGCCGCCGGCGGGCCCGGCCAGCCGGTACGCCAGCAGCCCCAGCGCCACCGTGGCGAGCCCGCTGCCGAGCAGCGCGACGACCTGGGCGGCCAGCAGCCGCCGGTACACCGGGTGGGCGAGCGCGCTGCGCATTCCAGTCATTTCGGGCGGAGTGTGGCACGCATTCAGGAATGCGTCGACGGTGCAAATACCATTCTTTGGCAACAGCCAGGAAATGGCTCGCGGTCAGCCGGCCCGCCGTCAGGCGTGGCGAGCGGTGAAGTCCAGGACGCGGCGCCAGGCGTCGTCGCAGGCGGCGCGGTGGTCGTCGAAGGACCGGTCGAAGAAGCTGTGCGGCGCGCCCTCGTAGGTGTGCGACTCCACCTCGACGCCGCGCTCACGGACCCGCGCGGCAAACTCCTCGAACTCCTCGGGCGTGGTGCTGTCCTCGCCGGCCAGCAGCATCAGCAGCGGCGCGGACATGGTGCCGATCCAGGGGCCGGCGCGGTCCAGCGGACGTCCGCCGTAGAAGCCGATGGCACCGGCGATGCCCTGGTCCTGGCCGGCCTGGCGCCAGGAGGCGGAGCCGCCGAAGCAGAAACCCAGGGTGAACACGGCGGCGGGCGGGTCGTCCAGCCCGCGCAGGTACGCGACGGCGGCGGCGACGTCCAGCGCCAGCGTGTCCGGTCCGGTCGCGGCGACGTGCGGCTGCCACTCGAAGGAATCGTCCCGGACGTCGGTGTCCGCGCTGCGCGCGAAGTAGTCGATCGCCACGGCCTCGAAGCCGGCGTCGGCGTGCAGGGCGGCGAGCTCGCGGTAGAACGCGTGCAGCCCGCGCACGTCCGGCAGGATCACCACGCCGCGGCCGTTGGGCACCGCCGGCCGCGCCGCGTACGCGAGCACCGAGGCCCCGTCCGCCGCGGTCAACCGCAGCTCGCCGCGCCCGGCGACGCCCGTCGACACCGGCGGCGCGGGCGGCCGCGACTCGTCCGAGTGACACATGATCGCAACGGTACGCCGGTGGTCCGCCGTCCATCGGAGGGAACGGCGGAGCCGATCATCGGGCCGCCGATTCACGGCTCGCGCCGGGCAGGCCGATCAGGTCGGCGTGCTTGCGCCGGTCGCCCTGCCGGAAACCGTCGTCGTCCACGGGACGAACGGCGATCGCCAGCAGGCCCCTGGTCTCCGCCGCCAGCCGGTCGTGGATGTCGTCCAGGTCGAGCTCGGCGTGCGGCGCGGGGCGGACCAGCACGAGCAGCCGGTCCGGCGCCTCGTGCACCAGCTGGAAGCGCTCGACGGGGTGCCGGCGCAGCACCCGGACCAGCAGCGCCGTCGGCACCACCTCGCCGCCGGGCAGCGGGACGCCGGGCAGCTCGCGGCCCTCGACCAGGCGCAGCACCCGCTGCGGCCGTCCGCACCCGCAGGGCCCGGTGCCGAGCGCGCCGAGGTCGCCGGTGCGGTAGCGCAGCAGCGGCATGGCCTCGGCCAGCAGGTTGGTGACCACCAGCTCGCCCTCCGCGCCGTCCGGCACGGGCGCCCCGGTCGCCGGGTCCACCACCTCGACCCAGAGCCGCTCGCACTCCAGGTGGTACGAGCCCTCGGCACACTCCGCGGCGATGGTGCCGACCTCGCGCATGCCGTACTGGTCGCGCACCGGGGCGCCGAACGCCGCGCGCAGGGTGGAGCGTGTGCCGGGCAGCAGCCGCTCCCCGTAGGTCAGCACGACCACCGGGCGGATCGGCAGGCCGCGCGCGGCCACCAGGTGCGCGAGCCGCACGCAGTTGCCGGGATGGCCGAACACCACGTCGGGGTCGAAGCCCACGGCGCGGGCGAGCGCCTCGTCCACCGAGATGCCGGGGACGGCGGCGGTGGCCACGCCGAACTCCGCGATCCGGGCCAGGCCCTGCGCGGGCGCGGTGTACTCGAACCAGCCGGACATCCAGTTCTGGAACGGCACCAGCACCTTCTGGTGGAAGTCCAGGCCGTGCCGCCGGTCGCGCACCTGGGCGAGCGCGTACAGGTGCACCAGGTGCGGCTCGTCGAACACCACGCGCAGCGGCACGCCGCTGGTGCCGGACGTGGAGCCGAAGCGGCAGCGCGCCGGATCGATGTCGTCGGAGCACAGGTCGACCAGCCGGGTGCGCACCGTCTCCCGGTCCACCAGCGGCAGCGCGCCGAGGGCCTCGAACGGGTCGTCGTCGCCGGGCCCGGCCCAGCCGTGGTCGCGGTGGTAGAACGGCACCTGGGTGGCGGCCCGGCGCAGCACCGCGGCGAGCCGGGTGCGTTGCAGCTCGCGCAGCGAGGCCGCGGTGGGCGCGGCGGCCAGGTACTCCTGGAACGCCGCGTGCACCAGCGGGAACAGCCGGCCCTGGTGGACCATCTCCTGCCGGATGAAGCGGGTGGCCAGCTCCTGGCCCTCGGTGAAGAACCGCCGCCGCGTCATGACCCTCCCGCCTGGTGCCGATGGACCGTTCGACCCGCCAGGTGGGGAAACGGTCCATTCGCTTCGCTGTGGGGGCACGCCGTCCCGGCCGCCGGGCGCCGCGGGGCGTGCGCACCCCGCGGCGCCGGGGCCGATGCTCGGCGCCGATCAGTAGACGATGTCCCAGACGGACAGGACCTCCTCGATCGACTCGATGCGCTGCTCCTTGGTCATGCGGCCACCTCCTTCCGGCACCCGTCGGGATGAGGGGCGGACCGGGCGGCCCGCCCGCGTCTCACCAGGTCACCGGGAAATCGACCATTCCGCAGTTGACCCGCTCGGTGCGCCAGCGCAGCTCGCCGAGCGGGATCGCCGGGCGCAGCCCGGGCAGCCGCCGCAGCAGCGTGCCGATGGCCACCTCGATCTCCATCCGGCCGAGCGCGGCGCCCAGGCAGAAGTGCGGCCCGTACCCCAGGGCGATGTGCGGGTTCGGCGAGCGGCGGATGTCGAACACGTCGGGGTCGGGGAACACCTCGGGGCTGCGGTTGGCGGCCCACGGCACGGCCATCACCGGGTCCCCGGCGGCGATCGGCCGGCCGCCCAGCTCGACGTCCGCGAGCGCGGTCATCACCAGGAACATCGGGCTCACCGTGGTGTAGCGCAGGATCTCCTCGACGGCGCCGGGCAGCAGCGACGGGTCGGCGCGCACCGCGGCCAGCGCCTCCGGGTGGGCGAACAGCGCGCGCAGGCCCACCGACGTCGAGTTGATCTCGCGGCCGCCGAGCAGCACGCCCACGGCGAGGTCCACGATCTCGGAGTCCGCCACCGGCTCCTCGGACGTGGCCTGCGCGACCAGCCAGGCGGACAGCAGGTCTTCCCCCGGCGCGGCGCGCTTGGCGTCCAGCGTCCCGGCGAGGTAGGCGCGCATGGCGTCGAACGCGCGCACCACCTGCTCCGAGCCCTGCGCGGTGACGTCGAAGATGTCCGCGGCCCAGGCGGTGAACCGGTCCTGGTCGGCGCGCGGCACGCCGAGGATGTCGCACACCACGAGCGCGGGCAGCGGGGCCACCAGGGCCTCGATCAGGTCGGCCGGCGGACCGGCGGCGACCATGGCGTCCACCAGCCGCTCGGCGGTCTCCCGCACCCGCGGCCGGTAGGACTCGATGCGGCGCGCGGTGAACGCCCGGGCGGCCAGGCGGCGCAGCGAGGCGTGGTCCGGGCCGTTCATGGACAGCTCACGGCCGCCGGGCGGCGGGCGGCCCGGCTCGCGGCGGCTGAACCGGGGGTCGGCGAGCACCGTGCACACCTCGCGGTAGCCGACCACCAGCCAGGTGGCCCGGCCGTCCGGCAGCCGGACCCGGCTCACCGGCTCGGTGCGCACCATGCGCAGCAGCTCGGCGGGCAGGTCGCCGCGGAACGGCTCGAACGGGTACTCGCGCAACCGCTCCTCGGTGGCGGTCACGCGTACCCCTCGACCGCGTTGACCCGCCACGGCCAGTACTTCTCCCCCGGCGCCGCCGCGTAGTCCGGCCAGCGCGCCGTCCCGCCGGTCGGGTGGTCGCCCATGACGGTGACGCGCTGCCCGCGGCGGTGGCCCTCGTAGTCGTCCACCGCGTAGTGCTGGGTGACGCGGTTGTCCCACACCGCGACGTCGCCGGGGCGCCAGCGGTAGCGGCAGGTGAACCGCGGCGACTCCGACCAGGCGAACAGGTGCTCCAGCAGCGCGTCGCTCTCGTTGCGGCTGAGCTGCGGGATGTGCGAGGTGAACAGCCGGTTCACGTAGAGGGCGCGGCGGCCGGTCTCCGGGTGCACCCGCACCACCGGGTGCTCGGCGGCGCTGGTGAACCGGTCGCCGACCCGGATGCGGTGCACCGCGGTGAGCCCGTCCACCAGGTCGCGCAGCGGGGCCGACAGCCGCTCGTAGGCCAGGTACTGGTTGCTCCACATGGTGTCGCCGCCGGCCGGTGGGCAGTGCGTGAGCTGCAGGATCGAGGCCAGCGGCGGGTGCTGGTGGAACGTCATGTCGGTGTGCCAGATGTCGACCTTGTCGCCGTTGTCCGAGTCGATGACGACGATCTCCGGATGCCCCTCCAGGCGCGGCAGGTACGGGTGCAGTTCCACCTCGCCGAGCCGGCGGCCGAAGGCGATGTGCGCGGCGGGCGACAGGCCGGTCTGACCCGGGAGGAAGACCACCAGGTGTTCCAGCAACAGCTCCCGGAACACCTGGAAATGATCGTCGGAAAGGTTTTCGAGATCGATTCCGACGAGTTCCGCCCCGAGCGCCCCGCCGATCGGCCGAACCGTCAACGAGATCATGTCCGACACCATGATCGGCCGCCTCCCGTCCCTGGCCACGGATGCGGCCGCCGCTCTTGACGCTACAACGGGACGGGAGGAAATATCGAGAGCCGCGCCTCGTATTGATCGCGCCGGCCCCGGGAGAAATGATCTATGAGTGCACAGGAAATGATCGACCGAGCGGGCGGCGTGGCATCCGGGCCGACATTCCCCGAAACGGTCACGCCGGCCGGCCGGCTGGCCGCGCTCACGGATCTCGCGACGCCCTTCGCGGTGCGCACGCTGGCCGCGCTGCGGGTGCCGGACCTGATCGAGGACGGCGTGTGCGGGCTCACCGCGCTGGCCGCCCGGACCGGGACCGACGCCGGCGCGCTGGGGCGGCTGCTGCGGTACCTGGCACACCGCGGGCTGCTCACCGAGCCGGCCGGCGACACCTTCGCGCTCACCGAGGTGGGGCGCCTGCTGCTCGACGATCACCCCGACGGGCACCGCGGCTACCTGGACGCCGACGGCCCGGCCTTCCGGATGGACCTGGCGTACGCCGGGCTGCCGCACGCGGTGCGCACCGGCGGCGAGGCGTACAGCGCGGTGCACGGCCGCACGTTCTGGGCGGACCTGGCCGCCGACCCGGTGCGGCGGCGCTGGTTCGACGCCCTGATGGCCGCGCAGCAGGAGCGCACCGCGCCCCAGGTGGCGCGCCTCCACCAGTGGGAACGCGCCGGGCACGTGGTGGACGTGGGCGGCGGCAGCGGGGCGTTGCTGGCCGCGCTGCTGCACGCGCACCCGGGGCTGCGGGGCACCGTGGTGGACCGCGCCGGGGCGGTCGCGGCGGCCGCGGAGCGGTTCGCGCGGGAGGGGCTGTCGGACCGCGCGGACGTGCACGCCGGGGACTTCTTCGAGCCGCTGCCACCGGGCGCCGGTGCCTACGTGGTGTCCCGGGCGCTCACCGACTGGGGCGACCGGGAGGCCACCGCGATCCTGCGGCGGTGCCGGGAGGCGGCCGGCGGGCGCGGCCGGGTGATCGTGGTGGAGGTGCTGCCGACCGACCCGCACGTGCCGCACCGCTCGCCGTTCGACCTGCAGATGCTGGCCGTGGTGGGCGGCCGGGAGCGGACCCTCGCCGATTTCGCCGCGCTCGCCGGGGCGGCCGGGCTGACGGTCGCCGGGACACGCCACGGGACCGGCGGCCTGGTCGTGATCGAATGCGCGGCGCCCGGGGAAATGTGACCCGGACGGTCGATCGACAACGCACGGCAACAATGTTACGGCCGATCCGGAGGTTGGTATCAATCATCAATTCCGCGCCCGGACCGGTGGCCTGCCCGCCGTCCTCGCGCACTCCGGAGAACATTGCGCGGCACTCGTCGAGGAACTCATCGAGCTGATCGTCGGCGAACTCGAGCACCGCTGGCCGGACAACGGTGACCGATTGTCGTCCATTGATCGTTACGCGCTGCTGCCGCCGGGGAAACTGGTGCGCTCGGTCATGACGCTGCTGTGCGCCGAGGCGGTCGGCGGGCACCGCAAGCAGGCGCTCACCGCGGCGCTGGGCCTGGAGTACCTGCACGCCGCGACGCTCGTGCACGACGACATCATCGACGAGGACCTGGTGCGCCGCGGCCGGCCGACGGTGCCGGTGGCGTTCGGGCGGGCCGACGCCATCGTGGCCGGCGACCACCTGATCTTCTCGGCGTTCGACGCGCTCGCGGAGAGCCGGGCCGCCGGGGTGCGCGAGGAGCACGTGCTGTCGGCCGTGCTGGCCACCGCGCGCGCCGGGGCCGACCTGTGCCGCGGGCAGGTCATGGAGTCCACGCTGGTCGGCGACCTGCGCTCCGGGGTGGACGCCTACCTGGAGATGGTGCGGCTGAAGACGGGCGCGCTGTTCCGCGCGGTGTGCCACGTGGGCGCGGTGCTGGGCGGCGCGGACCGGGTGACCGCCGAGGCGCTGGCCGGCTACGGCGAGGACCTGGGGGTGGCGTTCCAGATCGGCGACGACGTGCTCGCGCACACCGCCGACGTGGCCACCACGGGCAAGTCGCCGGACACCGACCTGACCAACGGGCGGCCCACGCTGCCGGTGCTGCTGGCGCACCGGCAGAGCGACCCGGAGGGGCGCGCGGAGCTGGCCGCGGCGCTCGGCTCCCCCGCGGCGGCCGACGTGGCCCGGGTGCGTGAGCTGGTGCGGCGGACCGGCGCGGTGCGGCTGTCCCGGGAGACCGCGGACCGGTACTCGCGGCTGGCCCGGGGACGGCTGACGCCGCTGGAGCCCTCGGCCGCGGCGGACACCCTGGCGGCGCTGGCCGGCTGGACCGTGGGCAGGCGGTGGTGACCCGGCTCGGCGCGCACGTCCGCACCTGGCGGCCGTACACGCTCTGGTACGTCGGCCTGGTCGGCCTGGCCGGCGCCGGGCTGGCCGGTGGCCGGGGCGGCGCGCTGCTGCTGGCCTGGGCGGTGCCGACGGCCGGCTGGATCGGCGGGCACTACCTGGGCGACTGGTACGACCGGGAGCTGGACGCGCTGAGCAAGCCGCAGCGGCCGATCCCGTCCGGGGCGCTGCCGGCGGCGACCGCGCTGGCCTGCGGGCTGGCCTGCCTGGCGGCGGTGACGGTGGCCGCGGTCGCCGGTGGGCCGGCCACCACGCTGGTCGCGGCCGGCGCGGTGGCCGGCATCGTCGGCTACGCCCGCTGGTTCAAGGCGCGCGGCATCGCGGGGAACCTGGCCCGCGGGGCGCTCGGCGCGCTGGTGCTGGGGTACGGCGCGGCGGTGGCCGGCGGGCCGGTGCCGGTGGCGGCGCTGGGGGCGTTCCTGGTGGCGTTCTGGGCGCACGACACGGCGTCCAACCTGGTCGGCACGCTGCGCGACGTGGCGGGCGACCGCGACGGCGGGTACCGCACGGTGCCGGTGACCCACGGGCCGCGGCGGGCCGCGCTGGTGGCGGCGGGCTGCTACGGCGTGGCGGTGGCGGCGGCGCTGCTCGGCGGCGCTCTGTTCCCCGGGCCGGACCTGGCGTTCCTGCTCGTGCTGCTGCCCGCCGTGGTGCTCGGCGCGGCGGCCCTGCACCCGCCGCTCACCCACGAGGCGCTGCCTGCCCGGGCGGCGCTGCGCGCCCACGAGCTGCTGGTGATCGAGCGCCTCGGCCTGGCCTGCGCGGTGATCGCGGCCGGGCTCGGCGGGGCGGTCGCGGTGACGCTGCTGCTGCCCGCGCTGGCCGTGACCTGGTGGACCCAGTCGCGGATGCGCGCCGCCCACGAGTTCGGCGTCGCCCCCTCGGGTGCCGTCACCCCCGACCCCGGCACCGTCGCTCCCGACTGAGAGGACCCGTCGTGTCCGCTGTGCTCGCACCCCGGGTGACCGGCGCCATCGAGGCCGCCGCCGAGGAGTTCTTCCGGCGGCAACGGCCGGACGGCGCGTTCACCGTCGAGCCGCCGGCGTCCGTGCTGGGCACGGCCGGCGCCGTCACCGCGCTGCACGCCGCCGACCCGGAGGG
>DASWTI010000569.1:0-14122 GCA_036402215.1 Pseudonocardiaceae bacterium | reverse complement strand
GGCACCGTTCGTCGTGCCGTGGCCGTCGCCGCCGTTGGCCGGGCGTGCCGTGACAGGGGCGCCGTGACCGGCTCCGGGGCCTCTGGTGGCCGGGACGCCGGCCGCGCTCCCGGCGCCGTTGCCGGAGGTGGCCGGCGGGGTGGGGCCGGTGGACGCCGAGGGGGTGCCGGAAGTGGCCGGATCGCCGCCGGCCACGGCGTTCCCGCGCGAGGACCGGCGGCGCCGTCGGCGTCGTGCCGGCTGCGAACTGCCGGTCTGACCGGACGGCGAGGACATGTCCGCGATGGTAGTGGCGAGCCGCCGGCGCCCTCGGCCGCCCGCGCCACCGCGCGGTCACGAAGGGTCGCCGCCGGGGGGTCAGAACGTCATGTCGTCACCGAACGCGCTGATCGAGTCCGGCGTGCGGTCCGGGCGCAGGCCGCGCCACACTGGCAGCCGCATCCGGCCGTCCGGCGTCCACTCCCGGAACAGCACCTCGCCGACGAGCGAGGGCTCCACCCAGTGGGCGCCCTTCGCGCGGTCCGCGGGCACCTCGGTGACGAACGGCGAGGCCGGCCGCTCGATCGCGGTCAGCCGGTCGGTGATCAGCCGCAGCACGGGGTCGGTGAAGCCGGTGCCCACCTGGCCGACGTAGCGCAGCCCGCCCTCGGCCGGCAGGCCCACGAGCAGCGAGCCGATCACGCCCTCGCGCTTGCCGTTGCCGGGCCGCCAGCCGCCGATCACCACCTCCATGGTGCGGTCCGTGGTGACCTTCACCCACTCCGGGCTCCGCCGTCCCGGGTGGTAGCGGGAGCTCAGCCGCTTGGCGACGACGCCCTCCAGCCGCTGCTCGCGGGCCGCGACGAGGATGACCTCGCCGTCGCCGCTGAAGCTCGGCGCGGTCTGCCACCGCGGCCCGTCGAGCGCCAGCTCCTCCAGCAGCGCGCGCCGCTGCTCGTACGGCAGCGACAGGCACGACGTCCCGTCCAGGTGCAGCAGGTCGAAGATCAGGTACGTCACCGGCTGCTGCTCGGCCATCCGCCGGGCCTGCGCGGCGTTCGCCACGTGCATCCGGTGCTGCAGCGCGGCGAACGAGGGGCGGCCGTCGCGCATCGCCACGATCTCGCCGTCCAGGATCACCTGGGTGCTGCCGAGCTGGTTGCCGAGCGGGCGCAGCTCCGGGTAGCTGGCGGTGATGTCGTGCCCGCTGCGGGCCACGAGCTGCACCCGGCCGCCTTCCACGCGGGCCAGCGCGCGTACGCCGTCCCACTTGAACTCGAACGCCCAGGCCTCGTCGTCGGCGGGCAGCGTGCCGGGGCTGGCCAGCATCGGCGCCGGCACGTCCGGCAGCGGCGTCCAGCCGGGCGGCGGGGGATCGCTGCGGCGCACCATCCAGTCCCGCTCCCGGCCGGGTTCCCCGTGGGGGCCGCGGAAGAACACGTACCGGCCGTCGACCCGCCCGCCGTGCAGGACCACGGCCACCTCGTGGTCCGTCCACTTCTCGGTCTCGTACGTGCCGCTGTCCCAGATGGTCATCCGGCCGCCGCCGTACTCCCCGGCCGGGATGGTGCCCTCGAACGTGGCGTACTCCATCGGGTGGTCCTCGGTGTGCACGGCGAGCCGGATCTGCCCGGGTTCGGCCGGCAGGCCCTTCGGCACCGCCCAGGACACCAGCACGCCGTCGCGTTCCAGCCGGACGTCCCAGTGCAGCCGCCGCGCGTGGTGCTCCTGGATGACGAACGCGTCGCCGCGGCCGGTGTCCCCGGACGGCCGCTCGGGCGCGGCCTCGGGCACCGGCTCCGGCGTGCGCGCCGGATCGCGTTTGCGCCGGTAGTCGTCGAGGCCGCCCACCTGACTATCCTCGCGCGTCGTGTCCACCCGAGCCCACCATGACAATGCTGTCGTGGACCTCATCCCGATCCCCCGGGCGGCCGACGAGCTGGCCGAACGCTTCGCCGACGCCGGATTCCGGCTCTACCTGGTCGGCGGCCCGGTGCGGGACGCCCTGCTGGCCCGGCCGCTCACCGACCTCGACTTCACGACCGACGCGCGGCCGCGGGACATCCTGCGGGTGCTCGACGGGTGGGCGGACGCGACCTGGGACACCGGCATCGCGTTCGGCACGGTCGGTGCCCGGCGCCGGGACACCACGGTGGAGATCACCACGTTCCGCGCCGACGCCTACGACCGCGTGGGCCGCAACCCCGAGGTGAGCTTCGGCGACACCATCGAGGGTGACCTGGTGCGCCGCGACTTCACCGCGAACGCCATGGCGGTGGCGCTGCCGTCCCGCGAGTTCGTGGACCCGCACGGCGGCCTCGCCGCGGTGGCCCGTGGCGAGCTGGACACCCCGGCCACGCCGCAGGAGTCGTTCGCCGACGACCCGCTGCGGATGTTGCGCGCGGCGCGGTTCGTCTCCCAGCTCGGCTTCACCCCGGCGCCGCGGGTGGTCACGGCGATGACCGAGATGGCCGCCGAGATCGGCCGGATCACCGCCGAGCGGGTGCAGGCGGAGCTCTCCAAGCTGCTGCTCGGCACGTACCCACGGCGTGGCATCGAGCTGCTGGTGGACACCGGGCTGGCCGACCACGTGCTGCCCGAGGTGCCGGCCATGCGGCTGGAGATCGACGAGCACCACCAGCACAAGGACGTCTACCACCACTCACTCGTGGTCCTCGACCAGGCGATCGGCCTGGAGACCGGGGGCCCGGACCTGGTGCTGCGGCTGGCCGCGCTGCTGCATGACATCGGCAAGCCGGCCACGCGGCGCTTCGAGCAAGGCGGCGGCGTGAGCTTCCACCACCACGAGGTGGTCGGAGCCAAGATGGCCCGCCGCCGGCTGCGCGAGCTGCGCTACTCGAAGGACGTCATCGAAGACGTGTCGCGGCTGGTGTACCTGCACCTGCGCTTCCACGGGTACGGCCGCGGCGAGTGGACGGACTCCGCGGTGCGCCGCTACGTCACCGACGGCGGGCCGCTGCTGGAGCGGCTGCACAAGCTGGTGCGCGCCGACTGCACCACGCGCAACCGCCGCAAGGCCGAGGCGCTGCAGCGCACGTACTCCTCGCTGGAGGAGCGCATCGAGCGGCTGCGCGCCGAGGAGGACCTGGCGCGGGTGCGGCCGGACCTGGACGGCAACGCGATCATGGAGCTGCTCGGCCTGGAGCCCGGCCCGAAGGTCGGCGAGGCCTGGCGGTATCTCAAGGAGCTGCGCCTGGACCGGGGTCCGCTCAGCCGCGCCGAGGCCGAGGAGGAGCTGCGCGCCTGGGCGCGTGAGCAGGGCCTCTGATCCACCCGCCCGAGGCCGGGGGCTGCGCGGTCGCCCGTCGTCTGGAACGGTGACCGGCGGGAGCACGTCGGACCGCGGACCGCGGACCGTGGAGAGGGGCAGCTGTGCGTCCGGACGAGACCAGCCGCGCGGCCGGCGGACCACCCGTGGAGGGCACCGTCGGCCACCGCGACCCCGTGGGCTCGGGCGCGTCCGCCCCGTCGCCGGCCGTTGTCTCGTACTCCTTCGGCACCGGTGAGGGCGCGCCGACCACCTGGGCCGGCGTGGCCGACCGCGACGTGGACGGCGACGGCATGGCCGACTCGGTGGCGCTGGACTTCGACGGCGACGGCCGGGTGGACGACGCCATGTGGGACTCCGACGGCGACGGCGTGGCCGACACCGCGCTGCTGGACCTGGACGACGACGGGCTGGTGGATCACGGCTACCGCGACCCGACGGGCCTCGGCACCTGGAACGAGCGCGGCGCCCCGCTGCCCGGCGAGGCCATGGCGCCGCCGATGACCCGCCCGGGGCCGGTGGACCCCTCGCCGACCGGCGCCGGCGGCACCATCGACCGCGTGACCTGGACCGGCCGCGACGGCATGACCCACACCGCCGAGGTCACCGAGGACCTGGACCGCGACGGCCGCGACGACTCCGCCTGGGTGGACTTCGACGGCGACGGGGACGCCGGTGAGATCGCCGCGGACCTGGACCACGACGGCGCGCTCGACCAGCTCGTGCTGGACGCCGACGGCGACGGCCGGATGGAGACGGCCTACCTGGACACCGACGGCGACGGCACGCTGGACACCATGCTGATGGACGTCGACGGCGACGGCTCCGTGGACGCCACCCACCGCGAGGGCGAGCCGGGTTTCATCGACCCGTGAGGTCCGGGCGGGCGGCCGGGTCGTCGTTGACGGCCGACGCCGGAACCGCCGCCGCGGGCGCTGCCGCTGTTGCCGCTGCGCCCGGACGGCGGCGCAGCGCGTGGAACGCGGCCAGGCCCACCAGGTAGGCCGCGGCGGCCACCACCATGAGCGCCACCGAGCGGCCGTCCGCCGGCACGATGGTCGCCGCGGCGACGGTGGCCACCACGTAGCTCAGGTTGAAGATCGTGTCGTAGAGGGCGAACACCCGCCCGCGCGCCTCGTCGCCGATCGAGGTCTGCACCTCGGCGTCCAGGCAGAGCTTCACCACCTGGCCGCCCAGCGAGAGCGCGAACGCCGCGGCGAGCACCGTCCAGATGAGCATGGGCACGCCGAGCGCGAGCTGTCCGGCCGCGGCGAACACCAGCGCCAGGCGCACCGTCGCCGCGCGGCCGAACCGCACCACCAGCCGGGGCGTGACCACGGCGGCGAGCAGCACGCCGACCGCGCCGGCCGCGAGCGCCTGGCCGAGTCCGGCCACCCCGGCCCGGAACGGCCCCTGGTCGGTGAACGCGCCGCGGTACAGCAGGATGCCGACGAGCATGGAGATGGCGAACGCCACGCGGTGCGCGGTGAGGGCGGCGAAGCCGGCGGCCACCGTGGGCGCGCGCCAGGCGAACCGCGCGCCGTCCACCAGGCCGCGGGCCACCGCTGTCATCGGCTGCGCCGGCTCGTCCACCTCGTCCGGGCCGAGCCGGCCGCGGGCGAAGCCGAGCGCCACGGCGGCGGCCACCAGCGAGCCGAGCACGGCCACCGCGGTGGTCCAGCCGGAGCCCAGGTTGTCGTCGCCGAACAGCAGCCGCAGGCCGATGGCGCAACCGCTGCCGAACGCGGCGACGCCGGCGCCGATCGTGGTGGCCAGCGAGTTGGCCTCGACCAGGTTCTCCTCGGGCACCACGTGCGGCAGCGCGGCGGACAGCCCGGCGTTGACGAACCGGCTCACCCCGGTGACGAGCAGCGCGCCGAGGTACAGGTAGAGGTTGGGCGCGCCGGTGGCCACCAGCACCGCGGTGGACACCACGAACAGGCCGCGCAGCAGGTTGGCGAACACCAGCACCTGACGACGGTCCCAGCGGTCGAGCAGCGCCCCCGCGAACGGGCCGAGCAGCGAGTACGGCAGCACCAGCACGGTGAGCCCGAGCGCCACCGCCACCGGGTCACCCTCGCGCTCCGGGTTGAACAGCACCGCCGTGCCGAGCCCCGCGGAGAACACGCCGTCGCCCCACTGGGCGGCGAAGCGGGCGCCGAGCAGCCGCCGGTAGCCGCCGATGGCCAGCAGCCGGCGTACGCCCAGCCGCTCGTCGGTGGGGGTGAGCACGGCCACGCGACGACCCTAGTGGTCGCGGTACTCGCCCACGTAGCGATCGAGCAGGGGTGATGCCGCGCCTGGCCCGGCGCGGAACCGGATCGCCGGCACGCCGGCGGGGAGCCGCCGGGCGGGTGGGACCCGGGTGTCCGGCCGGAGGCGCTCCGTCGCGGGACGGCCGAGGTGGGATCATCGCGGGGTGCAACCAGGGGCAGGGCCGGACTCGGCGGACGCAGGGGTGGAGCCGGGAGCGTTGCTGGTCGCGGCGCCGAGCCTGCTGGACCCGAACTTCCGGCGCACCGTGGTCTACGTGATCGACCACCGCGAGTCCGGCACCCTGGGCGTGGTGCTCAACCGGCCGAGCGAGGTGGCGGTGGTGGACGTGCTGCCGAGCTGGGGCCGGCACACGTCGCGGCCGCAGGCGGTGTTCGTCGGCGGGCCGGTGGAGCAGAAGACCGCGCTGTGCCTGGCGGCGCTGCGTCCCGGCCTGCGGCCGGAGGGCATCGACGGGGTGGTCGGGGTGAGCGGGCCGGTGGCCCTGGTGGACCTGGACACCGACCCGGACGACCTGGCGCCGCGGCTGCGCGGGCTGCGGGTGTTCGCCGGCTACTCGGGCTGGGACTCCGGCCAGCTCGCGAGCGAGATCGGACGCGGCGACTGGATGGTGCTGGGCGCCCTCCCGGACGACGTGGTGACGCCGCCCGGGGTGGACCTGTGGGGCCGGGTGCTGCGCCGCCAGGGGATGCCGCTCGCGCTGCTCGCCACCCACCCGGTGGACGTCGAGCGCAACTGACGCTCAGCGGGTGCTGGCCAGCCCGGCGTAGGTCATCGGGAAGCGCACGGAGCCGCAGGCGGCGGGCGCGGACTCGGTGAGCCGGGTGCCGAGCGCGATGTCCAGCCAGGCGCGCGCCGGTACGACGACCGGCAGGGGCAGCGAGTCCACCCGCAGGTCGCCGGCCAAGCAGCCGGTGCCCGCGGGCGGCGTGCCCACCACCACGGCCAGGCGAGTGACGGTGATCGGCACCGAGTTCGGGTTGTCGATCCGGACCCAGCGCAACGCGCCGTCGGACCGGTCGGGCAGCTCGGTGACCACGAACCCGGGCCGCTGCCGGCCCTCGGGGTCGACGGTGCCGCCGGTGATCAGGCTCCCCGGGTCCGGGCCCTCGGTCAGGTGGTCGATGGAGGCGTCCTCCATGAGCCGTGCCTGCGACATCAGCACGGCGGCGGCGATCCCGGTGAGGGCCGCGAGCACCAGCGCGGCGATCACCCGGTTGACAAGCTCCGACAGTGTCATCAGACGGTGTCCCCGCCCGTCACGCGACCACGCACCGTGACCCACTCCTACGTCCACGGCCCGCCCCGGACCGGCAGTAGACCAGTGTGTCCTTACTCAGCGTGAGAAGAAAGGGGGAAAACTGGGTCAAAAGAGTGACAAGGTGCAGCTGTCAACTATCGGACGCAGGCGCTGCTGCCCGGTCCGCCGCACGCGCAGCCGGCGCACGGCGAGCGCGCGGGGACCGGGCGCACCGACTCGGCGGCCCTGGTCCCGAGCACCCCACCGGCCACCATCAGGCCCACCACCCCGGCCACGCACACCCCGACGATCACCAGGAACACCACGAGCGAGGGCGCGGCCGGCGCCACCAGGCCGCCCAGCACGGCCACTCCGGCGGCGGCCAGCAGCGGCGCCCCGGCCACCCGGTTGCCCACCCGGAAGGCCTCGTCGCTGGCCAGCGTGGCCGGCGTCCGGACCCCCACGAACCGGTTGCGCGGCAGCCTGCCGAGCAGCCCGCCGACCGCCGCCACGCCGAGCGCCGCGCCGGTCACGACCAGGAGTCCAGCCACCAGGATCTGCACGAACGGCGATGCTAGCCGCCGGGCCGCGACCAATGGCCTTGGCCTGCCGCGATACACTTCGTCACATGAGCACGTGCCGCCTGCTCCTTACCGGGCCGCGCTGAGCCACCGTCGAGGCTCTCAGCGCGGCAACCCTCCATGCCCCCGACGGGCCTGGGGGGTTTCGTGTTTTCCGGGGCAGGAACCCACTGGAGGATCCATGACGACCGAAGCGGCGCCGACCACCACGCCGACGACCACGACGGCCGAGGACACCCCCGCGCATCGCTACAGCGCCGTGCTGGCGGGGGCCATCGAGAGCCGCTGGCAGCGGCACTGGACGGAGAACGGCACCTTCCACGCACCCAACCCGGCCGGGCCGTGGGCGCAGCCCGAGGTGCCGCGGGACAAGCTGTACGTGCTGGACATGTTCCCCTACCCCTCCGGCGAGGGGCTGCACGTCGGGCACCCGCTGGGCTTCATCGGGACCGACGTGTACGCGCGCTACCAGCGCATGTGCGGGGCCAACGTGCTGCACACCATGGGCTTCGACGCCTTCGGGCTGCCGGCCGAGCAGTACGCCGTGCAGACCGGGCAGCATCCGCGCAGGACCACCGAGAACAACATCGAGCGCTACCTGGGCCAGATCCGCCGGCTGGGCCTGGGCCACGACGAGCGCCGCCGGGTGGCCACCACGGACCTGGAGTTCTACCGCTGGACACAGTGGATCTTCCTGAGGATCTTCAACTCCTGGTTCGACCCGGAGGCCGGCCGTGCCCGGCCGATCGCCGAGCTGGAGGCCCGGTACGAGGACGGCAGCCGGCCCACGCCGGACGGCCGGCCGTGGGCCGAGCTGAGCGTCAGTGAGCGGCGCGCCGTCATCAACGACCACCGCCTGGCCTACCTGGACGAGGCCCCGGTCAACTGGTGCCCCGGCCTGGGCACCGTGCTGGCCAACGAGGAGGTCACCGCCGACGGCCGCAGCGACCGCGGCAACTTCCCGGTGTTCCGCCGCAACCTGAGCCAGTGGAAGATGCGGATCACCGCGTACGCCGACCGGCTGATCGACGACCTGGACCGGCTGGAGTGGCCGGACTCGATCAAGACCATGCAGCGCAACTGGATCGGCCGCTCGCACGGCGCGCGGGTGCGCTTCCCGGTGGTCGGCCACGAGGCCGCCATCGAGGTGTTCACCACCCGGCCGGACACGCTGTTCGGCGCCACGTACATGGTGCTGGCGCCGGAGCACCCGCTGGTCGACGCGATCATCGCCGAGGCCTGGCCCGGTTACGTGGACGAGCGCTGGACCGGCGGCGCCGCCACCCCGGGTGACGCGGTGGCCGCCTACCGCCGCGCCGCCGCGCAGAAGTCCGAGCTGGACCGGCAGGAGAACAAGGTCAAGACCGGCGTCTTCACCGGCGCCTACGCGACGAACCCGACGACCGGCGAGGCCATCCCGGTGTTCGTCGCCGACTACGTGCTGATGGGCTACGGCACCGGCGCGATCATGGCCGTGCCCGGCCAGGACGAGCGCGACTGGGAGTTCGCCACCGCGTTCGGCCTGCCGATCATCCGCACCGTCGAGCCGCCGGATTCCTTCGAGGGCGACGCCTACACCGGCGAGGGCCCGGCGATCAACAGCGCCAACGACACGATCAGCCTGAACGGCCTGGGCATCGCCGAGGCCAAGGCGGCGATCGTGGACTGGCTGGTGGCCCGCGGGCACGGCGAGGCCGTCGTCCAGTACAAGCTGCGGGACTGGCTGTTCAGCCGGCAGCGCTACTGGGGCGAGCCGTTCCCGATCGTCTACGACACCGACGGGCTGCCCGTCGCGCTGCCCGAGCACATGCTGCCGGTGGAGCTGCCCGAGCTGGCCGACTACGCGCCCACGCAGTTCGACCCGGACGACGCGGCCAGCTCGCCGGAGCCGCCGCTGGGCCGCGCCACCGACTGGGTCCACGTCGAGCTGGACCTGGGCGACGGCCCGCGGGTGTACCGGCGCGAGACCAACACGATGCCGCAGTGGGCCGGCTCCTGCTGGTACGAGATCCGCTACACCGACCCGGCCAACCACGAGGCGATGGCCGACCCCGAGGTCGAGCGCTACTGGATGGGCCCGCGGCCGGAGCGGCACGGGGCTGACGACCCGGGCGGCGTGGACCTGTACGTCGGCGGCGTCGAGCACGCCGTGCTGCACCTGCTGTACGCGCGGTTCTGGCAGAAGGTGCTGTTCGACCTGGGCGAGGTGTCCGCCGACGAGCCGTTCCGCCGGCTGTTCAACCAGGGGTACATCGAGGCCTACGCCTACGCCGACGCGCGCGGCTCGTACGTGCCGGCCGACGAGGTGCAGGAGCGCGACGGCCGGTACTTCCACGGCGACACCGAGGTGTTCCGCGAGTACGGGAAGATGGGCAAGTCGCTGAAGAACTCGGTGACGCCCGACGAGATGTGCGACCGCTACGGCGCGGACACGTTCCGGCTGTACGTGATGTCGACCGGCCCGCTGGACACCTCGCGGCCGTGGACCACGCGGGACGTGGTGGGCCCGTACCGGTTCCTGCAGCGCGTGTGGCGGCTGGCGGTGGACGAGGTGAGCGGCGACCTGCGGGTGTCCGACGCGGCCCCGTCGGAGGAGACGCTGAAGCTGCTGCACCGCACGGTGGACGGGGTGCGCGAGGACTTCTCCGGCCTGCGGCACAACACGGCGGCGGCGAAGCTGATCGAGCTGACCAACCACCTGACCAAGGAGTACCCGGCGGGCGCGCCGCGCGCCGTGGTGGAGCCGCTGGCGCTGATGCTGGCGCCGCTGTGCCCGCACCTGGCGGAGGAGCTGTGGTCGCGGCTGGGCCACGACCGCTCGCTGGCGCACGGCCCGTTCCCGGTCGCCGACGAGGCCTACCTGACCGACGAGACCGTCGAGTACCCGGTGCAGGTCAACGGCAAGGTGCGGGCCCGCGTGGTGGTGCCGGCCTCGCTCACCGACCCGGAGGACGTGCGGGCCGTGGTGCTGGCCGACGAGCGGGTCAGCGCCGTGGTCGGCGACCGCACCCCGCGCAAGGTCGTGGTGGTACCCGGCCGCCTGGTCAACGTCGTCGTCTGACGGCGGGCACCACCCGCCGCCCCGTGCGTCCGGGCCGTGAGCACGGCCTAGCGGCGCATGGGGCGGAGGGTGAGGTCGGTCAGGTGACCGTCTGCCGGGGTGGTGAGGGCGGTGCGGACGGCGGCGGCCACCGTCGCCGGGGCCAGGTACTGCTCGGGCTCGTAGGCGCCGCCCTCCTGGGAGCGCACCCCGCGCTGCATGTCGGTGTCGGTGCGACCGGGGTAGATCGACGTCACGCGCAGGGCCTGTTCCTCGGAGCGGAGCACATCGGCGTACGCCCGCAGGGCGAACTTGCTGGCGGCGTACGCGCCCCAGTTCGGGTGCGCGTTGAGGCCCGCGCCGGAGTTGATCAGCACGACGTGGCCGCCGGTGGCGCGCAGGGCGGGCAGCAGCAGCCGGGTCAGCTCGGCCACCGCGACCACGTTGATCTCGTACGTGCGGCGCCAGGTGTCCGCGGTCAGCTCGGCGAGGGTGCCCAGGTCCACGATCCCCGCGGAGTGCACCAGGGCGTCGAGCCGGTCGATGCCGCGGCAGGCCTCGGCGAGCGCCGCGCCGTCGGTCAGCTCCACGGGCCAGGGCCGCGCGCCCGGCAGCCCGGCGGCGAGCCGCTCCAGGGCGTCGGCGTCGCGGCCGCCCAGCAGTACGTCGTGGGTGGTGGCCAGCGCGGCGGCCACGGCGGCGCCGATGCCCCGCGACGCGCCGGTGACCAGGACGTTGGGTCGATCGCTCACCGCGGCAGGTTAGTGGCTCGGACCTGGTTGCTCGGACCGCGGTGAGCGATCCGTGGTGCCAACGAGCGATGGCCACCTTGGGTAACGTCATGAGCACTGAGACGAAGCCCACTCGTTCGACACCTGGGGAGGACTCGACGATGCGCAGGCTCATGGGAACGGCGGCCGCCCTGGCACTGGTCACCGGCGCGCTGACCGCCGGCACCGCGACGGCGGCCGACACACAGGCGTGCCGGTTCATCCAGACACCGCTCAACTACAGCGCGATGAACTACGGCTGGGCGCAGGGACTGGAGGACTGCGCCGGGTACGTCACCAACACCTGGCAGATCGGCCCGACGTCCACCGGGCCGTGGACCACCCAGCCCTCCTACGACCTGTACTACAACGACAACTACGCCTCGAACTGGGTGTTCGAGGGCGACCTGTGCAACGGCTGGCACCGGCTGACCGCCACCTACGGCACGCAGTCGATCACCACCAACGCCGTCCGCGGCGTGGGAGAACCCTGCTGACGTAGGGCGTGCCCGGCTCCCGGCGATCACCGGCGGCCGGGTCCCGCCCTGCGTCGGGACCCGGCCGCCGTCGCGGGTGGCGGTCAGGCCGGCAGCACGGCCACCACGGACGGGCGCGGCTGGCTGCCGGGGCCGTCCGGCCACCGGGAGAGAGGGTTGTCGGCCGAGGCGCCGTCGAGCTCCCCGGGGTGCTGGACCGAGACCAGCACGAAATCGTCCTCGATCACCGGGCCGCACGTCTCGGCGCCGCGCGGCACCGTGAGGAACTGCTTGACGTGGCCGCGGTGCGGCCCGGAGAGCGGCACCGCGAACAGGCCGTCGTTGGAGCCGAGCGCGTTGCCGTCGGTGGAGATCCACAGGTTGCCGTGGCGGTCGAACGCCACGTTGTCCGGGCAGGAGATCGGGCTGACCTGCGACTTGTCGAACCCGGCGAAGTAGGTGTCCGGCGCGGCCGGGTCGCCGCACACCAGCAGCAGCCGCCAGGAGAACGCCCGCCCGGTGTGGTCACCGCGCCGCTCCTCCAGCTCCAGCACGTGCCCGTGCCGGTTCACCGACCGCGGGTTGGCCTCGTCCGGCCGCGGGTTGGTGCCGGCGCCACGGTTGGTGTTGTTGGTGAGCGCGGCGTAGATCCGGCCGTTGTGCGGGTTGGGTTCCACGTCCTCCGGGCGGTCCATCTTGGTGGCGCCGACGGCGTCCCCGGCGAGCCGGGTGAACACGTACACCTCCTCGGCCGTCATGCCGGGCACGAACGAGGTGGTGTCGTGCGCCAGCGGGATCCACTCGCCGGTGCCGTCGAACTCACCGTCGGCGGGCAGCCGCCCGGAGCCGTCGATCTCGGCGGGCGGGCTGTCGCCGGTGAGCCGCGCGACGTACAGCGTGCCGGCGTCGAGCAGCCGCTTGTTGTGCTCGCGGGCCGCGCGCGAGGAACCCGGCCGCATCCGCTCGTCGGACACGAACTTGTAGAGGTAGTCGAAGCGCTCGTCGTCGCCCAGGTAGGCCACCACGCGGCCGTCGCGGGCCACGTGGATGTTCGCGCCCTCGTGCTTGAAGCGGCCGAGCGCGGTGTGCTTGACCGGCGGCTCGTCCGGGGCCAGCGGGTCCACCTCGACGATCCAGCCGAAGCGGTTGACCTCGTTCGGCTCGGCGAGCACGTCGAAGCGCTGGTCGAACCGCTCCCACAGCCGCTGCGAGGCGCCGCCGGTCACGCCGTAGCGGGCCAGCCGGGCGCGCGTCACCGGGTCGGTCACGGCGCCGCCGTTGCCGAAGTACTGGTTGAAGTTCTCCTCGCCGGAGAGCACCGTGCCCCACGGCGTGACGCCGCCCGCGCAGTTGTTGAGGGTGCCGAGCACCCGCGTCCCGGACGGGTCGGCGGTGGTGCGCAGGAACGCCGAGCCGGCGGCCGGCCCGCGCACGGCGAACTCGGTGGTGGCGGTGATCCGCCGGTTGTAGCGCGGGTGCAGCACGGTGCGCAGCCCGCGCCCGGTGCGCTCCACGACCACCACGGACATGCCGTGCGCGGCCCACGCGGTGCGCACCTGGCGCTCGGTGGGGTTCGCCGGGTCGTAGCCGCGCCACATGAACGGCTCGGTCGTGTACTCGTGGTTGCTCACCATCAGCCAGCGGTCGCGGTCCAGCGGCACCAGCCCGCAGAAGTCGTTGTTGAAGCCGAACTGCCCCGACTGGCGCTCCGCGTTCTGCGCGGCGAAGTCGAACTCCGGGGCGCCGGGCAGCACCGGGTCGCCCCAGCGGATGAGGATGTCCTGGCGGTAGCCGGGCGGCACCGTGACCTCGTCGCGGAGGTTCGGCGCCACCGGGGTGAACCGGGTGCCCGGCGGCTCGGGCGCCGGATGCGGACGGCCGTGGCCGTCGGGGGTGGCGGCCGCGGCGCCGGTGCCCAGGGTGCCGGCGGCGAACCCGGCGAGGCCCACCACCGCGCCGGCCCGCAGCACGCCGCGCCGGGACAGCACGGACGCCACCACGTCGCCGAAGTACTCGTTGGCCGAGGTGTTCGGCGCGTCGTGCGCGCAGGCGTTGCCGCAGCGGTACGTACAGGTCACGGCCTGCCGTCCGAGCGGATGATTGGCGGTCAGCGGCAGCAGCGTGCGGTCGGACACGGGCCCTCCACGTGGTGGTCCAGCTCGGGAAACGGCCCGACGCTAGATCGCGCGGCGCGACACCCGGGCGCCCGTCAGATGAACACCGGCCGAACGTTCGCCGCCCTGTTATCGGCCCGGCGTTGACCGGGCGCGCACGGTGCTGTTCCGATGCGGGAATGCCAGGACGTCGTGACCGGTGGCCGATGGTCGCCGCCTCGGCGTCCGCCGGCACCGTGCTGCTCGCGGTGGTGACGACGGCGGCGCTGCAGGGCCCGGCCGACGAGGGAGCGGGCGGTGTGCCGCCGGTGCTGGCCGGCCCCGAGACCGGACCGGTGGCCGCCGCCCCGGCCGTGCCC
>DASWTI010000568.1:0-1718 GCA_036402215.1 Pseudonocardiaceae bacterium | reverse complement strand
AGGAGCCCCGGCCGCCGGGGGTGCCGCCGCCGGTGGACCCGAGCCGGGTGCCGAGCCCGGCCACGGCGGCCGTGACCCCGTTCGACAACTCGGTGCCCGGGCTGCGCCAGGTGCGCGGCCCCGAGGTCGGCGACCGCGGCTGCGTGGCCCCCGGCACGCTGCCGGACGCGGTGGACGACGTGGAGAACCAGCCGTGGGGCCAGACCCGGCTGCGGCTGCGCGACCTGCACCGCTTCGCCACCGGCAGGAACCAGGTGGTGGCGGTGATCGACACCGGCGTCACCGCGCACCCGCGACTGGCCGGCCGGCTGATCGGCGGCGGCGACTACGTGCAGGGCGGCACCGGGCTGGACGACTGCGACGGCCACGGCACCGTGGTGGCCGGCATCATCGCGGCGGCGCGGGACACCAGCGGCGACACCGCGTTCCAGGGCATCGCGCCGGACTCGACCATCCTGTCCATCCGGCAGAGCACCGCCGTCCTGGAGGTGCGCTACTTCGACGAGCGGCAGGCCCGGGAGATCGAGCAGGCCGGCGCCGGCAACACCACGAGCCTCGCGTACGCCGTCGTGCACGCCGTGGAGCAGGGCGCCACGGTCATCAACATCTCCGAGGCGGCGTGCTTCGCGGCGCAGCCCGACCAGGTCAACGGCACCGACCTGCAGGCCGCCGTGCACTGGGCCGTCGAGCGGAACGTCGTGGTGGTGGCCGCGGCCGGCAACGCCGACGAGCAGAGCCGCTGCAACCCGGCCAACCCGTCCAACGGCGTGGTCACGGTGGCCTCACCGGCCTGGTTCGACGACGACGTGCTGACCGTCGGCGCGATCGGCGAGGACGGCGAGCCGGCGGGGTTCACGCTGGCCGGGCCATGGGTGGACGTGGCAGCGCCGGGCACGGAGATCACCTCGCTGGACCCGGTGCCCGGCTCGCCCCGGCTGACCAACTTCACGGTCAGCGCGCAGGGACAGCAGGGGCCGATCCAGGGCACGAGCTTCGCCACCCCGTACGTCGCCGGCCTGGCCGCGCTCATCCGGGAGCGCTTCCCGAGGCTCACCGCGCGCCAGGTGATGGAGCGCATCGAGCGCACCGCCGTGCAGTCCGCCGGTCTCGACGGGCACTCGGCCGCGCTGGGCCACGGCATGATCGACCCGGTGGCGGCGCTCACCGACGTGCTGCCCGAGGAGAGCGGCGTGCAGCCCGTGCCGCGCGGCCCGTCGGACCTCGGCACGCTCACGCCGCAGCCGGTGAAGGACCCGTTCCCCACAAAGGTGGCGCTGATCGGCGCCGGCAGCGGGCTGGTGGCGCTCGCGATCACCGGCTTCGTCGTCTACACCGTGCAGCGGGCCCGCGGGCGCCGCGCCACCGCGCGCGCGACCTGACGCGCTCCGTGGGGGCCGGGCGGCCGGTTCCCTGCCGGTGAGCGACGAACGCGGGTGACCGGGGGGCCACTCACCGCCCAGCGACGAGCGCGGATGACCGGGTGGGTCACTCCTCGCCGATGACCGGGGGCGCGGTCTTGCTCGGCGCGCCGAAGATCTCGCTGGGGTCCACGCTCAGGTTGGACTTGGAGCGCCGCTCCTCGTCGCCGCCCTGGCCGGCGCCCGCGCCCATCATGGGCATCATCGGGGCGCCCGCGAAGCCCGCGCCGCCCCGGCCGGTGCCGGAGCCCGCGACCGGCGACGACGAGGCGGCCGCGCCCTGCCCGCCGCCCGCCCCGG
>DASWTI010000567.1:0-50053 GCA_036402215.1 Pseudonocardiaceae bacterium | reverse complement strand
CGACGGGGTGAGCTTCTCCATGACGATCCCCGGCGCGCGCAAGAACTGGGTGGCCCCGCTGGAGTTCGCCGCCGACCCGAGCACCCTGTTCGGTGGCAGCGAGTTCGTCAACCGCATCAACGTGACCGCCGGCCAGCGGGTCTGGCAGCGGATCAGCCCGGACCTCACCGAGGGCACCGAGCCCCGGGCCCCCGGCTTCGGCACGATCACCGCGATCGGCACCACCCCGGCCGACCCGAACCTGGTCTACGCCGGCACCGACAGCGGTCTCGTGTGGGTCAGCCGCAACGCAACGGCCTCGGCCAGCCAGGTCACCTGGGAGCGGCTGAGCAGCCCGGCCTTCCCCGGCCGCTGGGTCACCCGCATCACCGTCGACCCGCAGGACGCGAGGGTGGCGTGGGCCAGCTTCTCCGGCTGGCGCTCCGGCCAGCCGCACGCGCACCTGGTCATGACCAGCGACGGCGGCCGGACCTGGGCCGACATCGTGGGCGACCGGGTGCCCCAGGCCCCGGTCAACGATGTCATCCGGCACCCGGCGAACCGGACCTGGCTCTACATCGCCACCGATGTCGGGGTCTTCAGCACCACCGACCTGGGAACCACCTGGACCAAGGTCGGAAGCAACCTGCCGCTGGTGCCGATCACCGACCTCGACCTGCCGGCCGGCAGCCGGACGCTCCACGCGGCAACCTACGGCCGCGGCATCTGGACGACCTCACTCGCCGCCCTCACCTGACCCTCGGGCCCGGCCGCGCCGACCGCGTACGCCGTGCCATGTGGAGTCAGGCGCGGAGGACCTGGCGGACGACATCGCTGGTGGTGGGGTTGCCGCTTCGGCGCGTTGGGCCAGTGCAGCGCGTAATTCGGGGTCGAGGCAGACAGGTACGGCGGACGGCCCCGCCCCGTGGCCTGCGGCTGGTCCGCTCACGTCGCCGTGGCCCCGGAGCAGCCGCTCGTGATCACATCATGGCCTGGCGGCTGGGCGCGTTCACCGGGATGCGGCGCGGGGAACTGCTGGCCCTGCGCTGGTCGGATGTCGACCTGGACGCGAGTCGGGTGAAGGTGGGCCGCACACTGGCATTCGTCCGCGAGAAGGGCAAGCCAAGCGGTCGGACCGGACGGTCAACCTCGATCCCGAGACCGTGGCGGCCTTACGGGCCTGGCGCGGTGATCGGGCCTCGATCTCCTTCGGGCTGGTCAAGCGGGACGCGCTGATCTTCTCGGACCCGAACGGCCGGCCCTGGCACGACGACCCGGTTCAGCCGCCGCTTCGACGCGGCCGTGGCCGCGTTGGTCCGTGAGACTGTGGCCGTTTCGGATCACCTTTCACGGGCTCCGACACACCCACGCAACTATCTTGCTTCGAGCTGGGTTCCCGGTGCACGTCGTGAGCCAGCGGCTCGGTCACGCCAGGACCTCGATCACCAGCGACGTCTACGCGTACGCCCTGCCCAGCCACCAGGAAGAAAGCTACGGCCGCGTTCAGCGCGGCCGTAGCTGGCTTCACAATGGCCGCACGGCGGGCGGAGCTGGGTCCCTGTAGCTCTGACCAGAGGAAGCAAAGTGTCCGAGGGGGGACTTGCGCACTAACCACACGCCTCGCACTTGGCTGAGGCGTCGTAAGGGTCATCGGCCGGAGTCGCGGCCCGGTACTCCCGGGCGTACAGCGACCACGATGCTCAGGCAGGTTCGACGGCTGCTGTGTCGTTCGGCTGCTCGGACTTGACGTCGATGGCGAGTTGGCCCGTGCCCTCCTGATGGCGGATGATCTGGACGAACAGATTGGTCAGCTTCCGGACATCGTTTGGGGTGTTTTGGAGGCCGTTCCATCGTCGCTCGTCGCCGGAGGTTAGTTGCCAGAACCCGTCGGTCCAGGCAACCGATGGAGCGAGCAATTGCAGGCTGTCGTCGATAAGGTTGACCAAAGACGGGTCAGATGTGTCAATATCGGCGGTCAGCAGGTCCATGATATAGCCGAGGGACTGGATCCCGACGCCATGGGTCAATCGAGACTTGCACGGCGGAAGGTCCCATGCAGCGGGCCACCTCTTCTGGACTCGCGACCAGAATGTGATGAGATGGCGCACCATCAAGTCCTCGTCGCCCTCACCGGTCCGAGAGTCCCGGTACTGGTACAGGGCGCCGTCGTACAGGCTGTTTTCGATCATCTTCAGGACGCTGTTGTCCTTGATGTAACCGCCCGGCGTGGTCGGTGTAGAAATCGCGCCGTGGAACGGGCTGCCAGTGGCGGTGTTGAGCTTGGTCATCAGAGAGGCCGGAAGGCGCCGTCGCGCGTACTGCGCGGGGAGTTCACCGGCGGTCTCCGGGAGGAGTTCGTGGATCAGGCCCTTCGGTAGGGGCTTCGTACTGTTCACCAGGATGAACTGCGAGCGCTGCTCGTCCTCGCCGGTGGCGATGAAACCCACCGCTGCGACGGGGAACTCGGCAAGGTCGGCGTCGCGGATGGCGGCAGTCCGTTGTTGGCCGTCGACCAGCCACGCCGGCTTGTCTGCGTCCGCGCACGACTCGTCGACCGGAATGACGAGCACGCCCGGGTGTGAGTAGGTGACCGCCTCGTCTGCGTCGCCGCCCTTCGAGGCCTCGAACGTGACCTGGTCAGTGAAGGCGAGGACGATCGCGTTGGGCAGCATTGCCCCATCGGACTCGAGGTAGCGACGGATCGCCCTGATGTGAGCCACGACCTCTGGTCGTTGGTAGCCCTGCAGTCCGTCGTCGTCGCGTCGAGCCCGAGACACGGTCGTGAAGTCGTCGAGCCGCTTGCCGTCGACACC
Organism: Pseudonocardiaceae bacterium; assembly: GCA_036402215.1. Taxonomy (GTDB): domain Bacteria; phylum Actinomycetota; class Actinomycetes; order Mycobacteriales; family Pseudonocardiaceae; genus DASXTS01. The sequence continues at coordinate 47,261 of DASWTI010000567.1, read as the reverse complement.
GAAAACGTAGATGTGGTGCTGGCCCTGCGTGAGGCGGAGGGCCGGCAGGCGCAACTGGTACCGGTCAGCCACAGACGCTCCTCTGGTGTGCGACGTTCTCGGGGGCAGCCGCCCGGCGCTCGCCGAGGGCAGTGATCGCATGCATCTTCGCGGCCAGCACCGACAGGTTGTGAAAGCCCCGGCGCTTGTTCCGTTCCGTCCCACGGAAGATGATCATCTCGACGCCGTGCTGATCACACAGCCCACATGAGCAGCGCTGCCACGGCGCTGCCTCGAGCGTGCGTCGGTAGTCGGCTAGCCGAGACTTCTTCACATTGATGATCGCCTCGTACTCGGCGAGTACTGCCATGACGTCGTCGACATCGACCTCGCCTCCGTCGAACCGGCGCAGGCGGCGGAGGCACTCACGCTCGGTCCGGATCGCGTCCCGCTGGGAGACGTGACCGGCGAGGATTGCGCGCTTGAGCATGACGTTGCCGTCGACCTGGGGCACGCGGATGGCTACGTACGTCTCGGTCGCGGTGTGGAAGTTGTCCCGGTCGTCCATGAACGCCTGTTTGAAGGGGCTGGTGCTGTCGAAGCTGGTGACTCCGTAGGCGGCGAACTTCTCCATCGAGTCGATACGGCTGATGCCGAGCAGGTGCAGTTCGACCTCGGGGGAGCGGATCTCCTCGATTGCCTCCAGGCAGGAGAGGATATCCGGTGTCCGCAGCGGTACCATGCCGCCGAGGCCGATCCGCTGGAAGCCCAAGTCTTGCAGCACTTCGACCGAGTGCGCGTAGCTCGCCGGCGACCATCCCTGCGCCGATGCCACTGGTTCGACCTGACTTCCGCGTCGGTCGATGGCCGCGATGAACTCCGCGGCCATACGTAGCGTGATGTCCTGCCGAGCCTGCCAAGCGGGGTCGACCGTCTCGTTGACGTCGGCATTGCGATCGTATCCGAGGATCACGTGGTCAACGCTGACCCCGGCGTCGAAACCGCAGCCGTCGTAGAAGTCAATGACCTCGTCGACGGTGTAGGGGGGCTCGTACTCTCCGACGTAGTTGAACGCCCCGCAGTCGCCGATGGTGGCCATGTCATCCGGGAGGCGGAAGAAGCGGCGGACGCCGAGCCGGTAGATGCGTTGCCGCTGCGATTCCGAGTACTTTCCGGCCCCGTTAACGGATCCGTCGACGATAGCCTTGGAGACCAGGACGCCGTCGTAGGGCGCCTGGGTCAGCACCTCGTGGGCGTAGAGGTCGTCGCGTTGCCGCACCCGCAGTGGACTGTATTCGTCGTGGACGAAGTCGTAGGTCGGGGAAACCAGGTCCTGGCTGTCTGGGAAATAGAACCTCATCGGGGCGGCCCCTGGGCCTCCATGTACGCCCTCACTAGGTAATTCGATAACGCATTGATGTGTCGAGACACGTTCTGCAACTCGTTCCAGGGGAGCCCCAGATCGTCCCAGGTGCCGCTCGTCCACCGGCAGAGCGGTGCAATGCGCGCGAGTTCTCGTTCGGCCGCCGAGATTGGATCCTTGCCGCGGAGATCAACGTGCACCGTCACCCGTTCCAGAAGCCGCGACATGGCCCGGATACCAGCACCGTGCATCAGTCGTGACTCGTTCGGGGGGCGACCCCACGCGTCGGGAAAGGTGTTGCGGACGGCTGTCCAGTACGTGGTCAAGAGGTGGCGGATGCCTTCGGTATCAGTGGTGCCGGCAGCAATGTTGCGGTACGGATAGAGTGCTCCCGACGGGGAGTCCAACGACTCGCGCAGGGCCTCCACGAGGCTGTTGTCCGTGACGACCCGCTGTCGAGTCTCTTCCACATCGGTGGATGCTCGCTTGACGAGGTTGTGGAACGGCGACTTAGGATCCTGGTTGAGCATGTCGACCAGCGCCGACGGGAGACGACGGGCGGAAAGGCGGGGTGACGGCGCCGTGAAGACTTCTGGGAGCAGTTCAGTGACCAGGTTTGCTGGCAATGGGTGAACGTTGTTGACCCGCAAGAACTGATCGCGTTGCATCTCCAGGCTCGACGCGGCGAACGCCGAAATGGGTACGGGAAAGTCCTGGTTCGCGATGCGGGCGAGGGCGAGGCTGCGCTGCTGGCCGTCGACGATCCACCCCGGTCTCGGCGCGGTCGGGTCTGCCGGAATCGGGATCTCGAGGGTGCCCGCGGTAGCCAACCCGTCGGAGGTGCTCGGGCCGCGACTGGACTTGAACCTCACCTCGTCGGGCAGGGCCATGATCAGACCGTTCGGGAACAGCACGTCGCCGGAGTCGAGGTAGCTCTGAATCTGGCGTACGTGCTGCTTCTTCTCCGGGCGCTGGTAGCCGATGAGCTTCCCGGCTTCGTCACGCGAGATCCGGGCCACATCGGCCACCATCTCGATCTCGCCGGCCGAAAGAGTGAAGAGGTAGAGCGGAATCGTCTTATTCTGCAGGATCCGAAGTGCGCGGCACTCCAGAACTTCACCAGGCTTCGCCCGTCGGGGTTTGCTCATCATCGCTCGGCGACCGCCGTCCGGTAGAGCTGTGCGAACCTGCTCTGCTCACAGGCTCGTCCGCTGTCGCGCAGCGTCCGGAGCGCCTTGGTCCTCGACAAACTCGGGTCGGCTGACCGGGCTTCCCGGATGAACTGCAGGAGCTGGTCGTCGGTTAACCGCTGTCGCTCCCATGTCTCGTCCTGGCGGACACCCTCGGTCCAGGTGCGCCAACGCTGCAGTCGAGCCGGACTCGCCAACGTCGTTCCGTCCAGGCCCTCCAGCCAGCTCTGCGCCATACGCATGGTTAGTCCTGTCATGGTGCCGCCCAACGCGGTCCGCAGACCTCGGTCGGCGGCCAGACGTGTGATCCCCTGGACGTTGACGGCCCCGCCGATCATCAGGACGTCGTCTCCCCGGTGGCCGAGCGCTACCAGGTCGCAGTGCATCGCCGCCGCGTAGGCGTTCGACAACACCAGCAACACTCGTCCCCGCAGCGCAGCGGATGGCTGGAGAGCGCCGGGCGCCGCCCGCAGGCTATGCCACCAGCCTCGGGCATCTGCACTGGTGTCGCTCACCGTGTCGGCCTGACCAGCTGCGAACGTCGCCGCGTACCCGGGTGCCATTGATGAGGCGCTGCGCAGACCCAGCCCGGCAGAGGCGACCAGGAGTTCGGGGTCGAACTGGGCGCGCCGTGCAGCGTCTAGCACCTCCCGGACGACGAACCACCCTTCGCCTCGGTACAGGTCGCTCAACCTCCGCGTCCCAGGTGTGCCGCGGAGCCGCGAGCACCACTCAGCAGACCGCTCGGCGAGCCGCTCGGCAGGCAGGTCACGAACTCTGAGCCCAGGCGCGGGTGGCTCCGACTTCCGGTCGGAGCAGACGACGACCACAGACAGTTTCATCACCGCACTCCTCCTGCCTGGCCTAAAACTGCAGGCGTGCCCTGCCGCAGGCCTGACGTAGTTTCAGGCTAGGGTGAGCCTAGCTCAGCATCACGCCGGAGGAGATCTGCATGTCGAAGCCAGCGATCGTACTGCTGTCCGGAGGGCTAGACTCCACCACCGTGCTCGCCATCGCGGCGTCCACGGGCTACCAGCCCTATGCCCTGTCGTTTCGCTACGGCCAGCGGCACAGCATCGAACTCGACGCCGCACGACGGGTCGCCGCCGCCCACAACGTGAAGCGCCACGTGATCGCCGACATCGATCTACGCGCCTTCGGCGGCTCCGCGCTCACCAGCGACATCGAGGTCCCGAAGCACGACTTGGCCACCGACCTCGCCGACGACGGCGTCCCGGTCACCTACGTGCCCGCTCGCAACACGATCTTCCTGTCCTTCGCGCTCGCGTACGCCGAGACCGTCGACGCCTCCGACATCTTCATCGGCGTCAATGCGCTCGACTACTCCGGCTACCCCGACTGTCGGCCCGAGTACATCGCGGCCTACGAGAACATGGCCAACCTCGCCACCCGCGCCGGCGTCGAGGGAGCCCGCACCATCATCCAGACCCCGCTCATCAGCATGAGCAAGGCCGAGATCATCCGAACCGGCCTCGACCTCGGCGTGGACTACTCCATCACCTGGTCGTGCTACGACCCGGCCGCCGAATCGACCGCATGCGGGCAAGTGACCGTCGCCTGCGGGAGGTGTGACTCCTGTCTGCTGCGACTCAAGGGCTTCTCGGAGGCCGGCGCCGAGGACCCCGTGCCCTACCAGGGGAGTTCAGTCCCATGTACCGGGTGAAAGAAATCTTCTACACGCTCCAGGGTGAAGGCACCCACGCCGGGCGCCCGGCTGTGTTCTGCCGCTTCAGCCTGTGCAACCTCTGGACTGGACGCGAGGAGGACAGGGCCCGAGCGATCTGCACCTTCTGCGACACCAACTTCGTCGGCACCGACGGCCCAGGCGGCGGCCGCTTCACCGACGCTGCCGCACTGACCGAGGCGATCGCCGCGAAGTGGCCGGACACCGGGCACGAGCGTCGGATGGTTGTCCTCACCGGCGGCGAACCACTGCTGCAGGTCGACAAGGCACTGGTCGACGAACTGCACGCGCAAGGCTTCTACATCGCGGTTGAGACGAACGGCACCCGCGTCCCCCCGCCCGGAATCGACTGGCTTTGCGTCAGCCCCAAGATCGGCGCACCCCTCGCGCTGACCGCGGGCGACGAGCTGAAACTCGTCTACCCCCAAGCCGGTGGCGAGCCGAGCCAGTTCGAGAACCTCGACTTCTCTTTCCGACGCCTGCAGCCGATGGACGGCCCGGACGTTGCAGCGCACACCGCCGCGACGGTTGAGTACTGCATGAAGAACCCGCGCTGGATGCTGAGTCTGCAGACCCACAAGTACTTGGGTATCGCGTGACTGGCCGGCACGAGATCTTCCGTGAGTTCACCTTCGAAGCTGCCCACCGCCTGCCCAACGTGCCCCCCGGCCACAAGTGCGCCCGCCTCCACGGTCACTCCTACCGCGTCGTCGTTCGCGTTGAAGGCGAGTTGGACGCCGCGCTCGGCTGGGTCCGAGACTTCGGCGACCTGAAGGCCGCCTGGAAGCCGGTAGAAGCCGAACTCGATCACTACTACCTCAACGAGGTGGCCGGCCTCGAGAATCCCACGAGCGAGCGACTCGCCGAGTGGATCTGGTCGCGGCTCGTCACGATGCTGCCGGGTCTCAGCGCGGTGGAGGTCCGCGAGACGTGCACTTCGGGATGTGTCTATCGCGGCCCAGGTGCGCGGTCGCCGCTCGGGCAAACGAACGAGTGACAGGACGCCCTCACAGCTGTGAGTCGTGACGGCTGCCGAGTGCAGTCGGGTGGGTAGGTCCGGGTTGTCGGTAACCCGCGCTACGGTGCGTGGGTGACGACGGTCCGACGCCCTCATGGGCTGCTTTGCGCTGGCGATCCGTTATGGTGCGGCTGGCTCGGACCGGAGAACCACGCGATGCGCGCGGCGACGGGCCGCAGGCCACCGCTGGAGCCATCCGGATGACGCTCCGATTGGGGTCCCTCGTCGAGTACCTCCACTCCCCGGGAATCGGGCGCATCGCCGGACTCGAGCGTGATCGGGTCCGGGTGGAGTACTTCGAGTCGGTCGCCGAGCCGGTGGCCCAGGCCGTGTGGAAACCACTTGCCGAGTGCCGCCCCGCGCTCCTGGAGCGCCAGACCCGCGTCTTCTGCTTGAACAAGCGGACCGGCGAGTGGGTCCCCGGCCGGATCGTCGGCGGCAGGCCACCGCGCTACTACGTGCGGTTCCCGAACACCGAGGTGGACTTCCCGATCGAGGAGGCCGACCTGCGGGTCCGGTGGGACCGGCCCATCCGCAACCCGGTGGACGTCCTCGCGTCAAATGCCAACGAAAGCCCGGTCCTGCATGACAGCCGCATTCCCCTGCTACGCAACCTGGTCCGGCAGCGCGCGGCCTGCGCCGGGATGACGGCGGTGCTGTCAGCAGCTGTCGAGATCTACCCGCACCAGGTCGACGCTGTCATGAAGGTCCTCCAGGACCCCGTCCAGCGCTACCTGCTCGCCGACGAGGTCGGCCTCGGCAAGACGATCGAGGCCGGACTCGTCATCCGCCAGACGATGCTGGACCGGCCCGATGCCCGCGTCGCGGTGATCGCGCCGGACATGTTGCGCCGGCAGTGGCAGCGCGAACTCCGGGACAAGTTCTTCGTCGACGACTTCTCCCGCACAGATCTGCGGATCGGAGCTCACGAGACACCCCGCCGGTGGTCGGACTACCACGGCTTCGACCTGGTCGTGGTCGACGAAGCGCACCAACTCGTGCGCGGCGGACGGCCCGGCTCGTCGCCCTACCAGGAGTTGGCCGAACTGGCGCACTCCGTCCCGCGGCTCCTGCTGCTCTCAGCAACCCCAGCAACCGGAGACCCTGACACGCAACTGGGCCTGCTGCACCTCCTCGCACCCAGCATCTACCGCTGGGGCGACCGCGCAGCCTTCGCCCAGCGCCTCGAGACCCGCCAGCAACTGGCCGACGCTCTCTTCGCGCTGGACGCGGACTTCGCCTTCCTGCTGGAACCCACCCTGCAGCAGATCGCCGACATCGTCCCCGACGACGCGCTGCTCAAGGCCCGCAGCGCAGACGTCCTGAGCCTGCTCGGCCCGGACGGTGAACTCGCCGATGCCGACAACCACGGCGCCTTGAGCGACGCCATCGCCGCACTACGCGCCCACGTCGGTGAGACCTACCGGCTGCACCGCCGAATGATCCGCCATCGCCGCTCGGCCGCGCTGATCGACACCGACGAGGCAAGCCCCTACGAGATACGCGGTCGCCGCCGACCGACGGAGATCCGGGTCCGCGGAGACGAGCACGAGGCGGCACAGGAGGCGTTGATCGACTGGCAGGGCGGCGTCGCCGACCACCTGCTGGACGAGGACCGCCCAACCGATCGGGCCGCCTACGGGAAGGTGTTGGCAGCCCTGGCCACGCGCGCGGGTGGGCCCGTCGACGATCTCGTGGACGCGCTGTGCTGGCGGGTGCGAGGCGATGCGGACGCCGCCGACCGCGCCGCGCTGACGCCCACCGAACGGGCGCACCTGCGGGCACCGGCCATCGCCCCCGCTGAACACCGGGTCCTCGCCGCGCTCGAGGAGGTCCGGACCGGCGGGGCGGCTGATCTGGCCGCGTCCATGGCCGCGGCACTGCGCCGGGCACAGCACGCAATCGTCTTCTGCGGGCCGGGCCGCCTCGCCGGTGTGCTGGCTCGAGCGTTGGCGCGTCTTCTCCCCGGGGGCCCGCGGGTCCACGAGCACACCACAGCGGTCGGCGGCCAGGCCGCTGAGCAGGCCGTCCAGGATTGGTCGACCGGCCACGGCGTGCTGGTGGTGGACGACACGGGGGAGGACGGCTTGAACCTACAGATCGCCGACCTCGTCGTGCACTGCCGGTTGCCGAGTTCGCCGAACAGCCTCGAGCAGCGACTGGGGCGGGTGGACCGCTATGTCTCTCCGCAGCCGGGCGCTCCGACCGGGCCCGCTGGACAACTCCTGCTCGCCCAGGTCGATGGGCTGGCGAGCATCTCCGGTGCGTGGACCGCGCTGCTGCGCGACGGCTACCGGATCTTCGACAACTCGTTGTCGTCATTGCAGGACGCCATAGAAGTAGGGCTCGACGAGGTGTGGGCCGCCGGGTTGGAACGCGGACCGTCGGGGCTCGTCGACCACGCATCGGCCGTAGCCGCGCGGTTGGACGAGGAGCGGCGTCGGGTGGAGGCGGCCGACCTGATCGAGTCGGTGTTCGGGACGACAACCGAGGCCGACGCCACGACCGCCGCGCTGGACGACCTCGAAGCCGACTGGCGTACCGCTCGCTCCACCGTGGACGCTTACGCCGTCGACGGGCTGCGCCTGGCCCGCAGGAACGTCGACGCTGACCGTGTGGTCCGCTTCCACCTGGACGCGAACGAACCGTTGATGCCGCCCAGGCTGCTGGCCCGGGGCGGCACGGTCGCCGCCGACGTGCTCCGCGAGGGCGCGTTCAACCGCAGCGTCGTGCTCCGCCGCCCCGGAACTCGGGTGTTCCGCATCGGCCACCCGTTCATCGATCTGCTCGCGACCGTCATGGACGTCGACGACCGGGGGCAGGCGGCGGCGTTCTGGCGGACCGATCAGTCGTACACCGGGGACCCGGAGGTCTTCTTCGGCATCGACTTCCTGGTGGAGGCTTCCCTCCAGACCGCGGCTGAGTTGGTCGAGCAGACCCACCCCGATGCGCGGAAGGCCCTGCGTCGGCAGGCCGACCGGCTCTTCGCGCCGTTCGTCGGTCGCGCCTGGGTGCGCGCGGGTGCCGAGGTCGCGGTGACGGCTCACCGGGCGATCGCCTGGCTGGACCAACCCTTCGGCAGGGTCCGGGGCGACCTGAACCTCAATTCGACCCGCATCTCCGCTCTGATCGAACTCTTCGGGACCCGTGAGCGCTTCGCGCAAGCCGCCCACCACGCCGAGACCGTCGCTCGACGCGATCTGGCCCGGGTCACGGACCTGACCGACCGCAGTGCCGCCGCTGTGGAGCGGGGGCGCGGGCAGATCGAGGTGCTGCGGGCGCAGGCGCTGGCCCGACGGGCCGCCGGGGACTTGGTCGGCGACGCCGACGCTTACACGATGGACGTCACGATTGCCGAGGCGTTCCTCGTCGACCTTGGGACGCCGACCGTGCGGCCGGTCGGCGCGACGTGCGTCGTGCGCGGCGGGAGAGGCGTGGTGCTGCATGTCGAGAGCTAGCGAGGAGGCGCAACTCCTGCTCGCCGAGTGGCCCGACGTGCCGGCGACGTCCCCGCACGACCCCACTGTCCGCCGCTTACGCGATGCCCTCGCCTGCCTGCCCGCGGACGGGACGGGACGTGCCGATGTCGCGGCTCTCGTCCGGCAGGTGCTCCTGCAGGCCCAAGCCATGAGCGGGCGGACCGAGCGCCTCGTCGTGCCCGGGGGCATCGGTATGCCCGGACGCCGGGACTGGGACGACGCCCGGTGCGAGGTGATCTCGACGGTCAGCGGGTTCTCGGTCGCGGCGCGGCCGTGGCACCCCCCGTCGCCTGCTGCTCGGAAGGGGGCGGCCGCTGACGACCTGCGGCAGGTCTTCGACGCTCGGCTCGGCCCGTCCGAGGCCCCTGCGATTGCAGCGGACCCCTTCTGGAGCGCCGCGTCGGGACTGCCGGGCTACCGGTCGACGGGCCAGCGCCAGGCGGCCCGCACGGTCGTCACCGCCCCCGCGGGTAGCACCGTGATCGTCAGCCTGCCGACTGGCCAAGGCAAGACCTGGGTCGCCCTCGCCCCCACCTTGCTGGACTGGTCCCGTAGAGCGGTTGCGGTCATCGTCGTGCCGACCGTGGCGTTGGCGCTGGACGTGGAGCGCCGCGTTGGTGAGTTGCTGGCGGGGCGCGGACTCCGCGTCACCACCCCTCGGCTGGCCTACATCGGCGGGATGGACGACCCCGACAAGGACGTCATCCGACGGGCGGTCGCCGAGGGCCGCCAGCGAATTCTCGTTACCTCGCCCGAGGCGATCACGACTGGCCTGGACAGTGCCCTTCAACAGGCCGCTCGTGCCGGCCGACTGAGTCATCTGATCATCGACGAGGCCCATCTGGTCGAGCAATGGGGCATCTTCCGCCCGCACTACCAGGACCTCGCCGGGCACCGGCGCACGTGGCTGGAGTTGGCACCGACGCGGCAACGGGTGGTCACGGTGGCGATGAGCGCCACGCTGACCGGCCACCAGGTGCACACGCTGGCTGCGATGTTCCCCGGTGAACCGACCGAGTTGGTCTGGGCATCCGCCCTGCGTGGTGAGATCAGCTACTACGTGGCCTCCTTCCCCGAGGAACACGATCGCATCGACTCCGTGCTCGCTGCGGTGGAGTTGCTGCCCCGGCCGATGGTGGTCTACGCCTCCACCAAGGCAGCCGTTGCGACGTGGGCCGAGCGGTTGCGCCGACGAGGATTTCGACGGGTCGCGGAGATCACCGGGGACGATGGCCTAGAACGCCGCGCCGAGGTCCTCGATGGCTGGCGGGGCGATCCGGCGGCCGCGGGTGCCACCCGGTACGACGTGATCGTGGCGACGTCGGCGTTCGGTCTCGGGCTGGACGTCCCAGATGTGCGCACGGTCCTGCACGCCTGCGTACCGGAAACCATCGACCGGTACTACCAGGAGGTGGGCCGGGGCGGACGAGACGGCCGGCCCAGCCTGGCCTACCTCGCCGAGGGACCAGGCGACCGGGACGTCGCCTATCGCCTCAACCAGCAGACCCTCATCGGCGATGGTCGCGGTTGGAACCGCTGGCGCGGCATGGTCCACGCCGGCTCCTGGACGGGGCGGATCGGCACCCTGCCGCTGACCGCGACGCCGCCGGAGTACTCACTCGACACCGCGCACGGCCGGGCCTGGAACCGCCGGACCCTGCACCTGATGGCCCAGGCCGGGCTCATCGAACTGCGCTCTGCCGACCGGGTGAGCCCGACCGGTCGAGCTGGGGGCGCTGGTGCCGGCCCGCCGGACCGGGACACGGTCGTCGTCGAGGTCCTCAAAGGTGAGGCCCACGACGAGCAGGCGTGGGCCGCCGCGATGGGGGTCCGGCGAGCCGCGAAGCGCGACGACCAGGACGCCGCCATCGTCGAGATGATCGATGTACTCGACGGGCGCTACTGCATCGGTGACATCTTAGCCGGCTACTACTCCACCGAATGGGCGGGCGAACGGTTGCGCACCGGAACCACCTGCCGCGGCTGCCCCCGCTGCCGGGCCACCCGCAGCCCCCACGGGGGGCCGGGCCTGCTCCCGCTCTACCGCGTCGCCCCCGCTCCCGCCCCGCCGCTTCCCGCCATAGCCGGAACTCCCGATCCGCTCGCGGACTCGCGCGGTGGGTCAGCGTGGCTGAGCCTGTACTGGCGGAGCGGGCGGGAGCGCGCCGACCTGGTCCCCGACCTCCTGGAACGGCTGGCGCGGCGGGGGATCGCCGTGTTCGGCGGCCCCGGACTGGACGACGCAGCCGCAGCCGCCCTGCAGTCGTCGGCGCGACCCGCGCCGATCATCATCGACCGCGACCACGACCTCGTCGACGACTACCGCGGACCGATCGCCTGGCTGCTCAACGAAGACGCACCCGACCGCGCTGTCGAGCAACGCCTCTGCTCCCCGGACGTCACCTACCTGGTGCACCCCGCTACCCTCGGCGATCCCGACCGGCCCGGAGTCGCCATGATCGAGGTCCGCTCCGCCGTCCTCCCGGTGGCGACCGCCCTGGAGATGCTCTGATGGTGCTGATCAACGAGCCGGCGTCGTTCCCGGCCAACATGTGGGCCGTCGTGCGCTACCTCGCCGATGCGAGACGACCTGTCCCACAGGAGACGGCGCGCGCACTGCTCTGCCCGCCGCCGCTACGGAGCCCGGAGGCGGGCAGACCCGATCCCACGTTCGACAACGCTGTCAGGTCGTTGACCGAACTCGGTCTGGTGCAGGCCGCCGACGGCCAATTGATCCTGGGCCCGTCCCTGGCCCAGGCCGATCCGGACGATCTCGACGGCTTCCTCGACCAGTTGCGCCGGGCCGTGCTCGACCCCGACCGCAACTCCGGCCTGGGCACTTCCGACTCCCAGGTCGGCCCGCGTGACCTGGTGCGGGCGCTGGCGTGGTTCCTCGCCCAGGACCCCCTCGACCCGCCGATGGGCATGGACGAGATCGCCCAGCGCCAGCGCGACGCCTTCGCTGACGACGTCGGCCGGGCGCTGGTCAACGACGTCCGATGGAACCGATTCACCTACTGGGCACCGGCGCTCGGGTTCGCGGCCGACAATCTGATCCCCAGCACGCGGACGAAGCTGGTCCCGGACTGCACCGAGGCGGTACGCCGGTGCCTGCTGTCCCGGTTCGCCGATCGACAGACCCGCGACCTCGGTGACGTACTCGAAGCGATCTGGGCGGACCTGCCAGTACTCCCCGGTGGGCGCTACAGTCGCGAGTTGGGGCTCCCGGTCGCCGACGTGCTGGCGCCGAGCCTCTCCTTCGCGTTGCTCCGCGGGGTCGAAGCTGCCTGGTGGCGGCTGGAGGATCCCGCGGACGCCCCGCGCACCGTCCTGCTGACCGACCCGAGTCGTGCCGATGGTGTCCGGCGGTTCTCCGGGATCACCGTCTGGGGCCCCCACGATGACTGAAGCGCCGCCCGCCCTCGTCCGTTCGCCCGTCGGGAACGCCCGCGAACTCCACCGGGTCACCTGCTGGGAACGCCAGCAGGTGACCGCGACGATCAACACCGAAGCGGTCAGCCCGTCCAAGGCGGTCTTCTTCGCCACCCACACCCCACTGCGCATTCAACGGACGGGCAAAGACGGCGTGCGGTCGGACACCCCCGGCCCCACCGTCGACGAGGCGGAGGTGGCCAGGGACTTCCTGACCCGCGACCCGGTGAACGGCACATTGCTGATGCCGGTGATCGGTCAGTCGGGCACCGGCAAGTCGCACCTGGTCCGCTGGGTAAAGGAGCGGATACCCGCGACCAACGACCGGCGCCACGTGATCTACCTGCCGAAGTCCGGCACCAGCCTGAAGAGCCTGCTCACCAACCTTCTCGCCGAACGCACCGACGGGCCACTGGCCAGGTTGCGGGATGAGGTCGCCGCGACGACCTCCGGCATGGACGAGGACGCGCTCAAGCAGCGGTTGCTCAACGGGCTCCAGGAAGCTCTGGTCGGCGCGGAGCCCACGTCGCCGGAGATGCGCCGTCTCGTCGGTCCCGGCCGGCTCGAGACCCTGCTGCTCGACCCGTACGTGCGGGAGTACCTGCTCAAACCCGGTCGCCTTATCGCGCAGATGGCCGCCAGCCAGCTCAGTGACCAATCCGCGGAGGCGCACGACCGGCCGCTCGAGTTCTCCGTCGACGACCTCCCTCTGGACCTCGCTGACGTCCGCCAGGCGGCGCTGGTGACCCAGAAGATGCTGGGCTACCTGCGCACCGGTGACGGGCCCCAACAGATGGCGGTCGCGTTGCTCAACCAGGCGCTAGGCAGCGCTGTGGCGAACGCGGCCAATCTCGGGTCCGGCCGGCTCAGCGAAGCCTTGCTGCAGGTCCGACGCCAACTGGCCAGCGAAGGCCGGGAGATCGTGCTGCTGATCGAGGACTTCGCGCTGATCCAGGGCGTGCAGCGGGAACTGCTCGAGGCCCTCATCGAGGTCGGTGTCCGCGACGGGCGCACCGAACTCGCCCCGATCCGCACCCTGCTCGCGGTCACCACCGGCTACTACCGCAACCTGGTCGATACCGCGCTCACCAGGGCGCAGGCCGCCACCCCCTACGTCTACGACCTGGACGTCCAGTTCGACGGCTCCCCAGCGGGGCTCGACGAGGTCGAGGGGTTCGTCGGGCGCTACCTCAACGCCGCCCGGCTCGGACGGACCGTGCTCGATGCCGTCGGCGACGCCCCGGACGCCGTCGTGCCGAACGCCTGCGACCACTGCCCGCTGCGGGAACCGTGCCACGCGGCTTTCGGTGCCTCGACTCCGGAGCACGGTGAGCACGGCCTCTATCCGTTCAACCGCCCCGCCCTGCATCGCGCAATCCTGGCCAGGGCACCGGAGAACCACCCCGCCGCGTTCAACCCCCGCGCGGTGATCGGCCAGGTGATCCGGAATGTGCTGCTGGACCACGCGTCGGCGATCACCGGAGGAGTGTTCCCCGACGAGGCCTTCGTCGAGCGGTTCCCGACGCAGGATCTTGAGTTGCCGGTGCTGCCCGTCGCGGTCCGGGCCGAACTAGAGCGCCTCTCGCCGACAGACGCACCACGGCGCGCCGCGCTGCTTGAGTTCTGGGGCGACGCACCTAACCAGGTGACCAACCTCGACCCGACCGTCCATGACGCGTTCGGCATACGGCCGCTGCGCCTAGACGATCTACCCGAGCCGCCCCCCAACAGGAAGACTTCCCCGACCAGCGCCACGTCGAGCCGCCTGGCCCGGCCAACGTCGACCGCCGTTCGGACCTCCGAAATCGAGGACTGGGGCAGCACACGGCAGCGGCAACTGCCGATGAACGTCGCCCGAAATCTGCGGACCATCGTCCGTGACGCAGTAGTCCAGCGCACTCTGTGGCTCGATCCGCTGATGGTTGAGCCACAGAGTGCCGTCATCAAGAGGGTTTGGCCGAACAAGTCGAGCGTCGTCTCTATCAAGGGAGCGGAGTCGGAGAACGATCCTCGCACCGAGCATGCCCCCATCAAGTTCAGCCAGAATGCAGCGAACGCGGAATTTCTTCAGGCATTGCTGGCGCTCGCGAAGGGTGACACGCGCAGCAACCCCGCCGCGCTTCACCGATTGGCCAATCTCGCCGATCGGCACCGACCGGCTCTCATTCATCGCGTCCAGGAGGAGACGGGGACCACTGACGCCGAGTTGATCTCCGCGCTGAGGGTCGCGTTGCTCGGCGCAGCGCTGGCTGGGCGCGTTTGGCCCGGCGCCGACGAGGCGACGCTGCTCGCCGCGGCCCTGGACGACGGCGCGGCGTGGGTGTGCCGCGACGCCGAGTTGCGTACCCCGGCCTGGCGCGAGGCGTGGGCACGGCACCAGTCCCAGCGACCCCAGTTGGTCGACCAACTCCGACAGGCGTTCGGTATCGCCCGTGGCCGCGGCAGTGTCCGCATGATCGACGCCGTGCGAGCAACCCGACTGCTGCGTAGTGCAGCCGCCGAACCCTGGAAAGCCCCGACCGCTGGCGTCCCCGACTGGGCGCGGCTAGCGGCGGCAACTGTCACGGCTTGGGACACGTTGGTCGACGAACAGTTCCGCCAGGTCGAATCGACCGCGTCCAGCATCCGCCTGGCTATGCCGGCCGGAACGGCCTACACCACGCTGCTGCCCCGGTTGCGGGAGGCATTCGACGCCGGCGTCGCGGCTGGCTTGCTGTCCGGCGAACTCCGCACGATCCAGGACACGCTCGACTCCGCAGCCGAATGGGGATGGGACGTACTACGGGTGCTGCATGACGACGTCGCCGACGCCCAGAGCGCAGCGGTCGGCCGGACCGTTGACCGCGCCGTTGTCCGAGCCGCGGTCCGCGACCGGGGGGCCGACCTCCCGCGGATCACCCGCTTGCTGGCCGACGCCGACACCTGGTTGGCCAACGCCATCGATCGCGCGGGACTGAGCACCCGCACGGCCGATGACATCGACCATGCGCTGGCCGCAATCGTCGACCGCTGGCAGCAGATCGGAATGACCCGATGACCGCGGAGGCGAATCGGGTCGCAGACCCCGTGACGGCCGGTGCGGAAGAATCAGAACCTCGTGCCCCGTCGCTGGTGGACCGCGCACTGGCGCTCACCGCGGCAGCGAACCGACTGGTGGCTGGCGAGCGCGAACGCACCGAGGCCGAACGGGTGCGCAAACGCATCGGCGAGATGGA
The DNA here is from genome assembly GCA_036402215.1 of Pseudonocardiaceae bacterium. Taxonomy (GTDB): domain Bacteria; phylum Actinomycetota; class Actinomycetes; order Mycobacteriales; family Pseudonocardiaceae; genus DASXTS01. Next base: position 31,880 of record DASWTI010000567.1, on the reverse strand, counting down.
GCGGGCGCTCGAGGACTTGTCCGCCGTGGTGCTCCTGGCCGAAGCGCTGGCAGCACTGTCGGCAACTCCGATCGACACCTCCGCGGCCACCCGTGGGCTGTCGGCGTTCGCTGAACACGCCACCGGCCGGCCGTCGGACACGGTCTTCAACCGCGCCAAGACGACTGTTGCCGCGTCCACGGCGATAATCCAGAAGTCGGTCGCCGACGGTTGGGCGAACTGGGCCAGTCAAGCGCTGCGTGCGTTGCCTTTGCATCGACTCGCAATGCTGCGTGTCGAGGACCGCGACCAGTTGAGCGGGCAGGAGCGCATCCTCCGCGGCCTGGCCAACCGCAGTTCGGTCACGGTCGCCCAGATGCAGAGTTTTGGCGAGGCGTGTACAGCGCTGGCCAGCAGGCTGGACTCCGTACCGGAGCCGCCCATCGAATTACGCATCCTGCTGCAGCGGTTGGAGGAGGAGCCGATCCGGCTCGACGGCCTCGACGATCGGAAGATCGCGCTGTTGCGCCAGGTCGGTGACCAAATCGACGTGCGGAGACGACGCTCGTGACGCTTTCCCCCGACGTGGCTTCGGCGCTGCTCACCGCGCTGGAGGACCGCGAACTGCCGCTGCTGTCGTGGGGGGTGACCGGCGGCGCGCTCACCGAGGACGAGGTGCGGGCGACCCTCACCGCGGCGCTCGCCCAGCGCACCGATGCTCCTGGGGTGACTCCGGCTGAAGCCCAGCGGCACCTGCTGGAGCACGCCCTGCTCCTGCGCGAGCCGGCCTCCTCGCCACCGCGGTTCCGGACCCGGATGGCCGAGGCGCTGCGGTTGGCCGCGCGGCTGCGGCAACTGTTCTGGTGGCAGCGCGGGCGGATGGACTCCCCAGCGCCTCCGTCGTGGTGGGAGCAGGGCCGCCGGCTCGTGGCCGACTACCGGATGCACGTCGCTCCCCGCTGGTACCCGCGTCGCGACCAGCCGTTGGCCGCCATTCGCACGGCGCTCGCGGACGTGCCGGGATGGGGACCACTGCAGTCCGAGCTCGCCGAGGCCTACATCGGCGAACGCGAACTCGCCCGGTTCCAAATCGAGGCGGCCCGCGCGGTACTGACCTCGGTGACCGATCGCCTGGGGCGGGGCGTGATCGTCGGCGCTGGTACCGGGACCGGGAAGACCCTGTCGTTCTACCTGCCGGCGTTCTCGGCCATGGCGGAGAACCTGCGATCCGCTCGGTCGACTCGGGTGCACACGATGGCGATCTACCCCCGCAAGGAACTGCTGCGTGACCAGTTGCGCGAGGCGGTATCGGTAGCGCGCACGCTCGCCCCTGTGCTACGGGCCGCCAAGCGGCGGCCGGTGCGAATCGGCGTGTTGTATGGTGCTACCCCCGACAGCCGCGCGAAAGCCGGGCGGTCGGTGGACAAGGGCGGTTGGCAGCGCCACGGTAACGACCTGGTCTGCCCCTACCTGCCCTGTCCGGGAGCCGACGAGAAGGGCTGCCAGGGGGAGTTGATGTGGCGGGCCGCGGAGCGCGGCGAGCGGCTGCGCTGCCGATCCTGCGGCCTTGTGCTCGACGACCTCGCGCTCACCCGGTCATCGCTGATCGAGCAGCCGCCCGACCTGCTCTTCACCACGACGGAGATGCTCAACCGCAACGCGACGGCGCCGCTGGGCCAGATCATGGGCTGGGGTGGTGGCCGAGCACCGGACCTGGTGCTGCTCGATGAGGTGCACACCTACTCCGAGATGCACGGCGCGCAGGTGGCGCTGCTGCTGCGGCGCTGGCGGGACGCGGTACGTGTGCCCGTCACCTTCGTGGGGCTCAGCGCGACGCTGCGATCGGCCGACACGTTCTTCGCCCAGTTGACCGGCTTGGACGTAGCGGCGGTCGACCACGTGACCCCGGTACGGTCGGACATGCAGGCCGAAGGTCGTGAGTATGCGCTCGCCCTGCGCGGCGATCCGGTCTCCGGGGCCAGCCTGCTCTCCACCTCGATCCAGACCGCGATGCTGTTCGGCCGTATCCTCGACCCTCCGCAGCACGAGTACCTGCACGGCTCGACCGGATTCCTGTTCACCGACGACCTCGACGTCACCAACCGGTTCTACGACGACCTGCGTGACGCCGAGGGTCAGCAGGACAGGCGCGGGCGCAGTTCCGGCAAGCCGGGCCGAGTGCTGGCGGCCCTGCGCTCCCCGGATGCCGACCACACGTCCGAGCGCTACCTGGACGGACAGTCCTGGGACGTGGTGCAACGCATCGGGCGGACGCTTCCACCGCAGGCCGACGCCGGGGAACTGCGGATCGGGCGGACCACCTCCCAGGACGCCGGGGTCGACCTGGAAGCGGACCTCATCGTGGCCACGGCGTCGCTCGAGGTCGGCTTCGACGACCCGCGCGTCGGGTTGGTGCTCCAGCACAAGGCGCCCTACGACAGCGGCGGGTTCCTGCAGCGTCGGGGTCGAGCCGGGCGGCAACGGGGCACCCGGCCGTGGACCGTCGTAGCACTCTCCGACTACGGCCGCGACCGATTGACCTACCAGGCCTACGACCAACTGTTCTCCCCCGAACTGGTGCCCCGCAGCCTGCCCATCGGGAACCGCAATGTCCTGCGCATCCAGGGCACCCAAGCGTTGCTGGACTGGATGGGTGCCATGTTGGGTGACCGCGGCCGATCGATCGACCCGCGGGAGGTGCTGGCGCCGCCGCGGAAAAGGTCAGAGCCCGATGAGAATGCGCTCATCGGGCTGCTGGAGGCTTTACTGGGCCGTTCCGACCTGCAGGACAGCCTGCACCGGCACCTGCGCAGGGCGTTGCAGATCAGCACCGATGAAGCCACCGCGCTGCTCTGGGAGCAACCCCGTTCGCTGCTGCTGGCGGTCGTGCCGACGGCGCTGCGCAGGCTCCGGGTCCGGGGCAGCGACCTGCGCGGGCCCGCGGTGGCCGATCCCGGGGCCGGAGCGCTGCTACCCGAGTTCCTCACCCGCTCGATGTTCGAGCCGCTCAACCTGCCCGAGGTCACTCTGGCGATGCCCTTCGATCCGGACCGCACCGAGGGCATGCCGATCGAGCGCGCTCTGCGGGAGGCCGTTCCCGGGCGGGTCAGCATGCGCTTCGGCTACCGGCACAGCGAGCACCGAACATGGCTGGCCGAGCCGCCCACCAACGGGCTGGCTCTGGAGTTGACGACGCTGGACGCGGACTTCAGCCGGCAGGGCCGCTGGCACACCGATGACGGGACCGAGGTCGAGGTCCTGCGCCCGCTTCGACTGGGCCTGCAGCAACCGGAACCGGAGATCGAGACGCAGTCGCAGGGCATCCCGACCTGGATGTCCGCATTGGTGAATCCGGCAGCTGGGCTGGCCGCCGCCGATGTACCCAACCCGTCTCCGTGGTATGGCCGAATCCGCTCGGCCGGTTTCGCCACCCACGCCGGCGGCAACCCGGCGACCATCCGCAGAATGACCGTGGGGGCGGACTGCGAGACCGTGCGCCGCGGCGGCAAACGCGAGCGTCGTTCCGTGTCCTACCAATTCGACGGTCAGCCGGCGGCCATGGGTTTCGAACTCAGCGCGGACGCGGTGCGGTTTGACGTGAACCGCCTTGACGCCACCGCCGCCGCTGTCACCGCGCACCTGACGTCGCCCGCTTGGCGATCTCTTGCCTTCCGTACCGCCGTCGCTGAGGACCCAGCGCTCGCAGAGGTAGCTACGACGTTCCAGCGTGGCTGGCTCGCCCAGGTCTACCTCACCTCCTTCGCGTTGTCCGGGCTCGACGGCCGGTCTGGGCAGCAAACTCAGGACGCTCTAGCCGGCGGAGCCTGGCGCAGCCATCTTGGCGACGTCCTCCGCGCGCTCTACCGCGACAGCGGCGACGGGCCGGCGGCCAATCAGGACCGGTTGGTCACCGGACTGACCGCGTTGAGTGACAACCACGACGTCACCGCGCGCCTGGACGAACACGCCACCCTGCTGTGGGCAACAGATGTAGCAGCGCGGACTGCAGGCCTGGCGCAGAGGGTCTATGACGAGACGCTCGCGGCCGCGATCCGGGTCGCAGCATTGCGTGCCTGCCCCGACGCCCGCGACCACGACCTGCTGATCGACGTCGTACCGCGACGTGGACCGGACCAGCCGACACTGGTATGGCTGGGCGAGACTGCCATCGGCGGGACCGGTGTCGTCGAGCAGTTGGTGCGCTTCTACGCCGCCGACCCACGCCGCTACTGGGGCCTTGTGGACAGCGCCCTGCAGCCTGGGACGTACGAGTACGTCGACATCCGGCTGCGGCGACTGCTGGAACACGTCGCCGCAGAACCAGTGGGAGCCGTCGCCGCGGCGATGGACGCGCTGCGGACCGCCGGGACCAACGAGGTGGCCATCGCCGCGCTGGACGACCTGCGTGCGGCGTGGGCGGCGCTGGACGGCAACCCGCCGCACGCGGTTGTGGCAGCGCTCGCGACCAGAATGCTTCGCCCCGGTAGCAACGCCGGCACCGACCGTGCGGCGCTGGAGATCGTGCAGGCGTGGGATCAGACCGAAAACCAACTCGGCGTCGAACTCGACGCCCAGGTCATCGCATACCTCGTCGGTTCCGGGCGGTTGACGGTGCCCGGCGTCGCACTCTCGACGGACCAGGTGTTCAGTCTGCTCTGGCCGCGTGGCTTGGGTGCCGAGGTCCGGCACCTGCAGCACTACCAGCCGTACGGCCGCCCGCCGCTCCTGGACCGGCGGCTGGTCGAAGCGGCTCATGACCTGCACGTGGCCGAGATCGATGTCACGGCGGCTGACTGGACCGAGCGGTTTCGCGCGGAAATGGTGCGCAACGGCACCGTCGATCTCGTCGCGCCCGCTGAACAGCGCGCGGAACTTGCTGCCGCCGTCCGATCGGTGCCCCTGCTCGCGGTGGACCGCGATGTGCTACGCGTGTACGGCGAGGCGCGCCGCGTGGTACAGGACGGCGCCCTGCTGCGGGTCCGGATCGAGATTCGGGAGGTCCTCCAGTGATCCCCCCGGAGCGAACCGTGCGAACCGGCCGCGCCACGGGTGTTCGGATCGAGCCGGTACTGAGTACGGCATTGCTGGCCGAACTGCTGTCACCGGGGCAGGAGTTGTGGCTGGTGTCGCCGTGGATCAGTGACGTCGTAGTGCTGGACAACAGCCGCGGTGATTACGACAACCTGGTCTCGGAAGCCCTGGCTCGCACATACCGGTTATCCGGCGTGCTGGCAGCGTTGGCGGAGTCGGGGTCCTTGGTCACTGTGGTGATCCGCCCAGACGGGCACAACGAACGTTTCCGAGAAACGCTTCGACGTCGGGTCGCCGACCAAGTCCGTGTGGTCGAGGATGTGGACGTGCACGAGAAGACGCTGTGCGGGGAGAACTGGCTGTTGAGCGGATCCATGAACTTCACGTTGCGCGGTATGCAGGTCAACGACGAAGCGATGTCCTACCGGCTCGACCCCACCGCCGCAGCGCAGGCGCGTCTCGATTTCACTCGGCGCTGGGGGAAGTCGTGACCGCTGCTTCCGACCGGTACTCGCCCGAGGCCGTGGACACCTTCTTGCAGGCTTTCTTTGGGGCGGGCAACGACGTCGACTTCGACCCGGACCCGGGCAGCGCAATCGGCACATGGCTGGCACCGTCGCTCCAGGCTTTGCGTAACCCATCGGACGTGCCGGTGGTGCTGCCTCGCAAACGTCCCGAGGACGACGGGCGGCGCACCGCCTACGTGCTGGCTAGAAGTCGCCGCCACGCTACCGAAGTCGCAGAGTTGCTGACCGCATTCGTCGGGCCCAGCTATTCCTCGTTCAACGGCCGACCAGCCGACCTCGACCCGAACGACTCCGTTGAGCAGGCGGTGCGCCAACTCGTGGGAGACGAAGGGCTCGCGTTCCGACTGTCGGCTCCCGGACCGGCCAGGGATCGACGGATGTGGAACGTGCTTGCGGACATGCAGCGCGCCGTCGCAGCCCGTCCGGCCCGCCTGACCACCGTGCTGAAGCCGGTCGGGCGCCTGCTCGGCGAGTTCGACGCGGCGTTGGCGGCAGGTGAGAGTTCGGCGTCCGCGGAACTGTTGGAGCAGTTGGCCATCAGCAGTGGGCTGTCCGGAACCAACCTCGCCCACCTGCGGATCAAGCGCCTAGCTCAACTCGGTCGTGACGCGGAGTTGTTGCGGTTGCCCGGTCTCGCTGACACCGTTCTCACTGGTCCGCCGCTGCCAGTCATAGACGCTGTGCTGACGGCGATGTTCTCCGTGGTGCTGGCCGATCCGCTCTCAGTCGGCGACCTGCCCGCCGCTCGTGAATCCCTCACCGAGCATGGTGCCGTCGTCCCGATGCTGATGGACAGCGACACCTCTCGGCTCAGCCCGCAGGCTGTCGCCGTCCTGGCCCTGGCCGCGGAAATCCGCGAGGACCAACCGGTTCTGCGTAGGTTCCTGGGCGACGAGGAAGTCATCGCGGCGATCGGTGAAGTCGCCCCGGCGATCGTCGCCGACCTCGAGAGGACCGCGGTTGACAGCGAGGACGCTCTGGCCGCCGAGCCCCCCGAGGTTGCGGTTGAGCCCTCGCCGTCACTGGCTGGTTGGGGTGAGTTGGTCGACGGCCTGGCCGCCGACAACGCAGAAGCCCGAGCCGTACTCGTCGAGCAGGGTTGGCGCGACTGGCCCTCACCCGCCGATCAGGACAACGAGATGGCAGCCGTACTCGCCGCGCTTGATGACACGGGTGCCCAGCGCGCCTGGCGAGCCGTCGGCGCCTTCATCGACGCCGACGGGTACCGCAAGCCGGCCTCGGTCTCTGCCAGGGAGTTCGTCACTAACGCGATCACCTATGGCCGGTACACCCCAGGCGATCTGGCCGCAGTGGTCGCGCTCACCGACATTGTGCTGCGCGGATCTCCAGCACAGCCCGATTACGTCGATCTGTTGGACGACCTGGCTGCAGATGCAGCGCGATGGGTGGCGCCGAACCGGGTCACTGTCCTGCTTGACCTCGTTGAGTTACTTGCCCGGCACGCTTGCCCGGATGCCGATGCGCGGCTTCGTCTCGTTACCGTGCTGCTCGAGCCACTACGCCGACACGCCGGTCTGCTGGATGCCGATCAACTCGCCTTCGCAGTGACGTTGTCAACCGAGCTGAACGCGCCAGTCGACTGGCCTCAGACCGTTGACGAGACCGATGCCGAGCAGCCCCTTCTTACGGCAACGGGCACCCTTATGCTGTATTCGCTGGACGAGGGCGCTATCGATCGGACCCGCACGGCCCTAGCCACGCAGGCTCCCCGGGTTCGTGTTGTGGCTAACTCGGAGACCGACGGCAGCCCGCGGATGCGCCAGCAGTCCCGCGGCGCCGATGTCATCGTCCTCGCGACCCGCTGCGCCACTCACGCTGCGACTGGATGTATCCGCACGAACGCTAACGCGCAGGCTGTCGTGGTCGAGGCTGACGGAAGTGGATCAGCATCACTGCTGCGTGCCGCTATCGCGGGTCTATCTAAATCGCTGGGTTGATTAGGGCTTTCCGGCGCACACGACGAACGCGAGGTAGCTGAGCGGGGTCCCAGCCAGTCCGATCACTGCGACCGCCGACGGTGGGTGGCCGCGGTGGCGGCGGCGTGGAGCGAGCATGGCCACGTGTGGTTGCCGCGCTGGGCTCCGACACTGCAGACCCGGCAGTACCCGCGGCCGTCGTCGACGTGGTCGGCGAGCAGGCGGGCGACCGCGGTCGGCTGGCCGGTCAGGAAGACCGCCAGGGCGGCGATGGGGTCGCGCTTCGCTCCGCTCACAGGGCGGAAGATTCGTCCGACTGCCGGGACGTATGAACCGCCTGATCGAGACGTTGGAGGATGTACGCCGGGTGCCGTAGGTGTCCCAGTGGCGTCCCGGCGTCGGCTACGGAGTTACGGGCGTGGCCGGATCCCAGACGCGTTCGAAGCTGTCGACGTAGGTCGAGAAGATGCCGTCCTCGACGGCGGCGCAGGTGCAGCACGGGGGCGTAGGCAGCAGCGATGTCGTGGATGTGCTGGTTGATCAGCATCTCGTCGTCGCCGAAGTAGAGCGAGTTGTAAAGCACGGTGGAGTGCAGGCGGATCGACGCTCCGGCCGCGAGTAGCGGGCGGTAGAGCAGGATGGCGTTGTGGATCTTGGCGGCCATCGCGCCGTTGATGCCCTCATCCTGGCCGCGCTGGTTGACGTGCGGGCTGTCGGGTTCGCCGATGACGATGCGGACCGTGGTGCCGGAGCGGGCCTTGTTAGCGAGTAGGCGGAGGAGTTCGGCGTCTTCGGCGATGAAGAGTCCGCTGTAGACGAGGATGCCGATCTCGCGGTCGGCGGTCTCGAACAGGTGGCGCCAGACCTGGCGGGGGACTGAGCTTCGGTGGGTGTAGGTGGAGTAGACCTCGGCGTCGATGGAGCCGTCCCCTCTGGACACTCGTCGCGTATCACACCTGCGCGGTCATCGAGGCCGAAGAACGCGGCCTCGGCGGCGAGCTCGCGGCCGAGTTCCCGATTGAGGACGCGCCCCGGACGGCTCATTCAGCTCTGACCTACTGCGACATGACGACCGGGCCGGACGGCAGCCCTCTCGACGTCGAGCAGCGGATCACCCGACCACGGTCAACCTGCGCGAGGACATCATCACCGGCGCGATCAACGGCTGGGTCGGCGAGTTGTTCGCGCCGGAGAATCGCGACGCAACCGTGCACGCGCTGCTCGCGTCTCAGAGCGACCCGGCCGAACTCGCCGCCGACCGAGCCGCGAACAAGCGGCTGGCGGACGCCGAGACCGCGTTGAAGCGCTACCAGGCGGCCATCGCCGCAGGTGTCGAGCCGTCCGCAGTGGTCGATGCGATCAACCAGGCTCGCGCCGAGCGGGACGCGGCGCGTGCGCACCTGGTGCAGTCGCCGGACCGGCCGCCGGTCCTCGACGCGGCCGAGGTCTACGCGATGATCGACGCGCTTGGCGACGTCGGCTCGGTGATCGAACGCGCGCAGCCTGAGCGGCTCGCGCGGCTGTACCAGGAACTTGACCTTGCTGTCCGCTACCTACTGCGGACGAAGGGGGTGTAGCCACACTGTCTCTGCGTGTGGCTAGCGAGTGTGTCCGAGGGGGGACTTGAACCCCCACGCCCTTTACGGGCACTAGCACCTCAAGCTAGCGCGTCTGCCATTCCGCCACCCGGACAGGTGACGCGGCCCCTGGGGGCCGCTGTGCCGACAAGGTTAGCGGATGCCCTGGGGTGATCCAACCGGGGGTGGCACCGGCCGGCCGGTGCACCGAGCTCGGGGTCGCCGTACGGCGCGACGACACCGGCGGAGCGGGGAGCGGTGGCGGCGTCGCGGGCCTCCTCGCCGGTAAACCGGTCGCGGTTCTGTCGGGGGTGCGCGTCATGATGCCCTGGTGAACGCAATAGTCGCCGAAGGACTGGTCAAGCGCTACGGCCCGGTCGTGGCGCTCGACGGGTTCGAGTTGGTGGTGCCGGAGGGCACCGTGATGGGGTTGCTGGGGCCCAACGGGGCGGGCAAGACGACCGCGGTGCGGATCTTCACGACCCTGCTGGACCCGGACGCGGGGCGGGCCTCGGTGGCGGGCCTGGACGTGGTACGGCAGGCCAAGGAACTGCGCCGGACCATCGGGCTCTCCGGGCAGTACGCGGCGGTGGACGAACACCTGACGGGGTTCGAGAACCTCGACATGGTCGGCCGGCTGTACCACCTCGGCCGCCGCCGTAGCCGGGAGCGGGCGCGGGAGCTGCTGGAACGCTTCGAGCTGACGCACGCGGCCGACCGGCCGGTGAAGACCTACTCGGGGGGCATGCGGCGGCGGCTCGACCTGGCGGGGGCGCTGGTGGCCGAGCCGGGCGTGCTGTTCCTGGACGAGCCCACGACGGGGCTTGACCCGCGGTCGCGGCTGGGGCTGTGGGAGGTCATCGAGGAACTCGTGGCCGGCGGCAGCACGCTGCTGCTCACCACCCAGTACCTCGAGGAGGCCGACCGGCTCGCCGATCGCATCGCGGTCATCGACCAGGGCCGCGTCATCGCCCTGGGCACGGCCGACGAGCTGAAGGCACAGGTGGGCGGCGAACGCCTGGAGCTGGTGGTGGAGAACGCGGCGCACCTCGACACGGCGCGGTCGGTGCTGGCGCCGCTGGCGAGCGGCGACGTCCGCGTGGACCGGCACTCGCGGCGGGTCACGGTGCCCGTCAGCGGCGGCTCGAAGGTCCTGGTGGAGGGCCTGCGGCTGCTCGACGCGGAGTCCGTGCAGGTGCTCGACGTCGGCCTGCGGCGGCCGACGCTGGACGACGTGTTCCTCACGCTCACCGGGCACGGCGCCGAGCACCAGGAGCCCGAGAACGGCAACGGCAACGGCTCGGCCGCCGCGACCACCACCGGCACCACCCAGGACGACACCAGGAAGGCACGGGCGTGAACGCCGTCATGGAGGCGCTGGGGGACGGCGCGGTCGTCGCCAAGCGCAACATCATCAAGATCAAGCGGGTCCCGGACCTGCTCGTCTTCTCCACCCTCTCGCCGATCATGTTCGTGCTGCTCTTCGCCTACGTGTTCGGCTCGGGCATCAACGTGCCGGGGGTGTCCTACAAGGACTTCCTGATGGCCGGCATCTTCGCCCAGACGGTCATCTTCGGCTCGACGCTCACCGGCTCCGGCCTCGCCGAGGACATGCAGAAGGGCGTGATCGACCGGTTCCGCTCGCTGCCGATGTCCCGCTCGGCCGTGCTCATCGGCCGCACCACGAGCGACCTGGTGAACAACGTCCTGGTGGTCGTCGTCATGTCCCTCACCGGCCTGCTGGTCGGCTGGCGCATCCACTCCTCGATCCTGGAGGCGATCGCGGCGTTCCTGCTCCTGCTGCTCTTCGCCTACGCCCTCTCCTGGGGCATGGCGATCATCGGGCTGGCCATTCGCAGCCCGGAGATCTTCAACCAGGCGAGCTTCATGGTGATCTTCCCGCTCACCTTCATCGCCAACACCTTCGTGCCGACCGACAACATGCCGGCGGTGCTCAAGGTGATCGCCGAGTGGAACCCGGTGTCCGCCATCACCCAGGCCGCGCGCGAGCTGTTCGGCAACACCAACCCGAACATCCCGGCGCCCGACGCCTGGCCGCTGCAGAACCCGGTGCTGGCCAGCCTCGGCTGGAGCGTGGTCATGCTGCTGGTCTTCGTTCCGCTCGCGGTGGACCGCTACAAGAAGGCCGTCAGCAGGTGACCCCGGGCGCCCCACTGGTGGTAGGAAGGCGCGGTGACCACTGCTGAGGACGAGGTCGTCGGGCTGGCCAGTGAGCTGATCCGGATCGACACCACGAACACCGGTGAGGCCAGCACCGTCGTCGGGGAGCGGCAGGCCGCCGAGTACGTGGCGGAGAAGCTCGCCGAGGTCGGGTACGAGACCACGTACGTCGAGTCCGGCGCCCCCGGCCGGGGCAACGTCATCGCCCGGCTGGAGGGCGCCGACCCCGGCCGCGGCGCGTTGCTCGTGCACGGCCACCTCGACGTGGTGCCCGCCGACCCGGGGGAGTGGTCGGTGCACCCACTCTCCGGCGCGGTGCAGGACGGCTATGTCTGGGGCCGCGGCGCCGTCGACATGAAGGACATGGTGGCCATGACGCTGGCCACCGCCCGCCGCCTCAAGCGCGACGGCGTGGTGCCGCCGCGGGACATCGTGTTCGCATTCCTGGCCGACGAGGAGGCCGGCGGCCTGTACGGCGGACAGTGGCTGGTGGACCACCGCCCCGAGCTGTTCGACGGCTGCACCGAGGCGATCGGCGAGGTCGGCGGCTTCTCGGTGACCGTCGGCGACGGCGTGCGCGCCTACCTGGTGGAGACCGCGGAGAAAGGCATCGCCTGGATGCGGCTGCGGGCCAGGGCGCGGGCCGGCCACGGGTCGATGCTGCACGACGACAACGCGGTCACCATGCTCGCCGACGCGGTCGCCCGGCTCGGCCGGCACCGCTTCCCGCTGGTGCTCACCGACTCGGTGCGCGAGTTCCTCGCGGCGATCACCGAGCTCACCGGGCTGGAGTTCGACGAGGACGACCTGGACGGCTCGGTGGCCAAGCTCGGTGGTCTGGCCCGCGTCGTCGGCGCCACGCTGCGCGACACCGCGAACCCCACGATGCTCAACGCCGGCTACAAGGCCAACGTCATCCCGTCCACCGCCGAGGCCGTGGTCGACTGCCGCGTGCTGCCCGGCCGGCAGGCCGCGTTCGAGCGCGAGGTCGACGAGATCATCGGCCCGGACATCGAGCGCGAGTGGGTGGTCAACCTGCCCGCGGTGGAAACCACGTTCGACGGTGCCCTGGTGGACGCCATGTCCGCCGCCATCCTCGCCGAGGACCCCGGTTCCACCACCATCCCGTACATGCTCTCCGGCGGCACCGACGCCAAGGCGTTCGCCCGCCTCGGCATCCGCTGCTTCGGCTTCGCCCCGCTCAAACTGCCCGCGGACCTCGACTTCGCTGCGCTGTTCCACGGCGTCGACGAGCGGGTCCCGGTCGACGCCCTCACCTTCGGCACGCGCGTGCTGGACCGCTTCCTCAGGAGCTGCTGACCGATGACCGAGTTCGACCTGGAGCGGTACCTGGCGATCCCGCGCGTCGGCGGGCTGGCCCTCTCGCCCGACGGCACCCGCCTGGTGGCGCCGGTGTCCGTCGTCGGGCCGGACGGCAAGAAGTTCGTCACCGCGCTGTGGGAGCTGGACCCGGCCGGCGAGCGCGCGCCGCGGCGGCTCACCCGCTCGGCGCCGGGGGAGAGCCACGGCGGCTTCCTGCCCGACGGCTCGCTGCTGTTCACCTCGCGCCGCCCCGACCCGGACGCCGCCAAGCCGAAGGACGGCGAGGAGGAGCGCTCCGCCGCGCTCTGGTTGCTGCCCGCGGGCGGTGGCGAGGCGCGGCTGCTCACCGAGCCGCCCGGCGGCGTCGGCCAGGTCGCCGTGGCCCGCGACGCCGGCACCGTCGTGCACACCGTGAACGTGCTGCCCGGCGTGGACGACCTCGAGACCGACCGCGCGCTCACCAAGGAGCGCAAGGACAAGGGCGTCGGCGCGCAGCTCTTCGAGCAGTACCCGATCCGCTACTGGGACCACTACCTCGGCCCGCGCCAGCCGCACCTGTACGCCGGCACCGTGCCCGGCGGCGAGGACCGCGTCGCCGACGCCACCGACCTCACGCCGGCGCCCGGCTGGGCCCTGGAGAACGCCTCCTTCGACGTGACGCCGGACGGCCGCACGGTGGTCACCACGTGGCGCGACTTCGTGGACGACCCGCGCGAGCTGCGCGCCGTGCTGGTCGCGCTGGACACCGCCACCGGCGACCGCACCGTGCTCGCCGACGAGCCGGACGTGCAGTACGGCGACGTGGCCTGCTCGCCGGCCGGCCGGTTCGTGGCCTGCGTGCGCACCACGAGCGGCGACCTCACCGAGCCGCCGTTCCCCTCGCTCTGGCTGGTCGACCTCACCGACGGCAGCCGCCGGGAGCTGACCGCGGACCTCGACCTGTGGCCGCACGACCCGGTCTGGTCCGCCGCCGGCGACGCGCTGTTCTTCCTGGCCGACGAGAACGGCGAGGCGCCACTGTTCCGCCTGGAGATCGCCGCGGACGGCAGCCCCGGGGCGCTCACCCGCCTCACCGGCACCGGCTGCTGGTCCAGCCCGTGCCCGTCGCCGGACGGCGGCAGCGTGTACGCGCTGTACGACGACTTCGCCGAGCCGCCGCACGCCCGCCGCCTGGATGCGCGTGCCACCGGCCAGTCCGGGGAGCGGCTGCCCAGCCCCGGCGTGCCGCTGCGGGTGCCCTCGCCGGGCCGCGTGGAGTCCGTGGTCGCCACCGCCGACGACGGCGTCCCGGTGCAGTCCTGGCTGGTGCTCCCCGAGGGCGCGTCCGCGGAGAACCCCGCGCCGCTCGTGGTGTTCATCCACGGCGGCCCGCTCGCCTCGTGGGCCGGCTGGAAGTGGCGCTGGAACCCGCAGCTCATGGCCGCCCGCGGGTACGCCGTGCTGCTGCCCAACCCGGCGCTGTCCACCGGCTTCGGTCAGGACTTCATCCGCCGCGGCCGCGGCGACTGGGGCGGCCGGCCGTACACGGACATCATGGCCGCCACGGACGCCGCGGTGGCCCGCCCGGACATCGACGAGACCCGCACCGCCGCGATGGGCGGCTCGTTCGGCGGCTACATGTCCAACTGGGTCGCCGGGCACACCGACCGATTCCGCTGCATCGTCACGCACGCCAGCCTGTGGGCGCTCGACCAGTTCCACGGCGGCACCGACCTGGGCGTCTGGTGGGAGCGCGAGTTCGGCGACGTGTACTCGCCGGACTCCACGCGGTACGCCGAGCACTCGCCGAACCGGTTCGTCGGCTCCATCACCACGCCGATGCTGGTGATCCACGGTGAGCTCGACCACCGGGTGCCGATCGCGGAGGCGCTGCGCCTCTGGACCGACCTGCGGCGGCACGGCGTCGAGTCGAAGTTCCTGTACTTCCCCGACGAGAACCACTGGATCCTGAAGCCGAACAACGTCGTGGTCTGGTACGAGACCGTGTTCGCCTGGCTGGACCAGCACGTGCTCGGCGAGAAGTGGCAGCAGCCGGACCTGCTCTGACGGCCGGGTCCTGCCCGGGCCGGCTCGCGGCCCGATCGTGTCGACGGAGGGATCGAGCGTGTCCGAGGACCTCACCGGCCGGGTGGCCGTCGTCACCGGCGGCGCGTCCGGCATCGGGGCGGCGGTGACGCGGCGGCTGGCCGCGCGCGGCGCCACCCTGGTCGTGGTGGACATCGACGAGGACGGCGCCCTGGCCGTCGCCGACTCGGTGTCCGGCCAGGCCATGGCCGTGGACGTGACCGACGCCGAGGTGTTCGGGGTGGTGGTCGCCGAGGTGGAGCGCCAGTACGGGCGCCTCGACATCGTGCACCTCAACGCGGGGACCGTCGGCGGCCAGCCCGCCGTCGACTCGCTCGACGCCGAGCGCTACCGCCGCGTCGTCGGCGTCAACATGGACCAGGTGGTGTACGGGACGTGCGCGGCGGTGCCCGCGCTGCGCCGCGCCGGCGGCGGGACCATCGTGGCGACGTCCTCGCTGGCCGGGCTGGTGCCGCTGCCCTCCGACCCCGTGTACACCATGACGAAGCACGCGGTGATCGGGTACGTGCGGTCGGCCGGTGCCGCGCTCGCCGGGGAGGGCATCCGGCTGTGCGCGCTGTGCCCCGGCTTCGCGGACACCCCGCTGATCGCCTCGGTCCGCTCGTCCTTCGGTGACTTCCCGCTGCTGACGGCGGACGACGTGGCGGACGCCTTCGAGCTGGTGCTGGCGGATGGCGAGGGCGGGCAGGCGTGGTTCCTGCAGCCCGGCCGTCCCGCCGAGCCGTACCGCTTCCGCGGCGTTCCCGCCCCTGCCGGCGCCGGCCTGCCCCCGGACCTCCCCGTCGCCTGAGCGGGGGTCCGCCCCGGCCACGCCACGCAGGGGAACCGCCCACGACGCCGCCCACGACGTCGTCGATGGCGTGCGGGTTGCTGGCGGGCCGTTCGGGTTCGCCGGGTGAGGGGCCCGGTCGTCAGCTCAGGCGTCGCGTGAGGTGCACCGTCACCTCGTCGCCCTCGCCCTTGCCGATGGCCTTGCGCACCGCGGCGTTCACCGGCAGCTTGTGCGTGCCGTCGCCCAGTGCCATGAAGGCGCCGCGGAACGCCTCGCCGTCCACCGTGCCGGCGACCTTGACGAGGCCCCGAGTGCCGAAGATCGTCGCCGAATCGGGGAGCAGGACGCAGATCCAGGTGTCGCCCTCGCGGGCCCGCCCGAGGGTGGCGGTGAAGGTGAGGTCCAGCGGACCGGCCTTGCTGCTCATCTCGTCGTCCTCTCGTCGCGGTGCGCCGGTCGGCCCGCCCCGCCGACGATCGGGCCGACGTGAGCGGCGTGACCAGCCGGTCCCCGGCGCGCGGCGCGGCGGCCAGCACCGCAACACCCTCCCACGCGGCGGACCCGGCGAGCGGGCGGACGGCACCGTGGCGAGGAGGCGGTTGGCTGAGGACGGCCCAGGGCGGTGCCGCGCGGCGTGGCCGCGGTCAGGGGGCGAGGGCGCACCACGGAGGCTTTCGGCGGGCACGGCCCGCGGTGTGGGCACGGCGATCAGCCGGCGGGGGGAACAACGGCCGGTCACGACGGGCACCGGCGAGGGTGTGGGAGGGCCGCCGCCGGGAGCCGGCGGGTACGGAGGGGTCTAGACCGACAGCCCCGGGAGCTGTCGTGTCGAGCGCCGGCGGCGCAACATCACCTTCCTGGTGCCGTCCGAGTACATCTGGACCGTGGAGAGCTCCCAGCCGCCGAACTCCGCCTGCAGGGACAGCACCGTCGCCGCGTTGCGGCGGGACACCTGCCGGGGGAGCCGCAGCCCCTGGTACTCCCAGTTGTCGTCGGCCACCGACCCATCGCTCATGGTCGCACCACCTGTATCCCTTCTCCGGTACCGGACGCCACGAGGACCACTCCGCCGTCGCTGTCCACGGCGACGGCGTCGGGCTGGCGTACGGTCGCGAATCGGTACCGTTCGACGGGCTCACCGCCGGCCACGTCGAAGCCCACCACCTCGTTGCGCTCGGTGAGCGTCACCCACGCCAGGTCACGGGCGGGGTCGTAGGCGATGGCGTACGGCGCGCCCGGTACCGGGTAGCGCTGCCGCATGATCATGGGTTCCGCGGTGAAGGCGAGCAGCTCGCCGCCGCGGGTGTCGGTCACCAGCACGCGCCCGTACCGGTCGGCCACGGCGTGCGCCGCCCCGTCCCCGGCCCGGAGCGCGGGGCCGCGCTCGCCGGTGCCGGGGTCGATGGTGGCCAGCGCGGTCCGCGGCCGGTCCAGCACGGCCACCCGCGACCCGACGGTCACCAGCTCCGGCGGACCGGCGAAGCCGTCGACGGCGCGGGACACGGCGTCCCCGCCGTCGAACACCGAGACCCGGGTGCCGAGGGAGACCACCAGCCGGGAGCCGGCCACGGCGGCGGTCATGGTGTCGCGTTCCTGGACCGCGGCCATCGCGGCGCCGCCGGGGGGCACGGTCACCGCCCGGCGGACCGAGCCGGTGGCGGCGTCCAGGCGCAGCACCGTGCCGGTGGCGGGCACCGGGGCCAGCAGCTCGCCGGGCTCACCGATGGCCAGCTCGCCGACGGGACCGGGTAGCTCCACCACCCGGGGCTCACCGTCGAGGTCGCCCAGCCGGTACAACAGCAGCCGTCCCTGGTCGCCGAGGGTCACGGCCACCGCGAGCGTGCCGCTGTCCGGCTCGACCACGGCCGCGGTCGCCGCGGCACCGGTCACGGCGGCCGGCAGGGGGAGCACCCGCCCGTCGGGTCCGGCGGCCGGGGGTGAGGTCGCCGGCACCGCGGCGGCCAGCGTGTCCGCCACCTGGAGCGGGTCACGGGCACCCGCCGCACAGCCGCCCGTGGCGAGACCCGCCACCGTGGCGACCGCGATCACGACGGTCCGTCGCCGCCGACCCGCCAACACTCCTCCCGACCTCCGCGCGACCGGCGGCGGCGTCGCCGCGGACCGCACCGGAGACCTTCCAGCATTCCTCAATCCGGCCTCCAGGTCACGGGTCAACGCGGTCTGTTCCGTGACCTGACCGTCACACCGCGCACTGTGAGCGACTACACCGTCTCCTACCGCCACAGCCAGTTACCGTAGACCGGTTGGGTCGCGGCCTGTTCACCCTCCCGGCGGCAGGCGGCGGTCACTCGACGCACAGGACGAAGGAGACACCGAATGCCCAGCACCCGTCCCGATGGCGCGCTCGACCTCGAGCTCGTCACCACCGGGCCGAACGCGCACGGCTACGGCCGGCTGGCGGACGACCGCCGGTTCGCCTTCCGGGTCCGCAACACCAAGGCACGCCTGGAGCTGTACCGCGCCGACGCCGACCCCGAGCGGCCGGCCCCGGAGGACGTCGAGCTCGTGGCCGAGCGATCGACCGGCTCGATGAACCTCGACAGCACCCGAAGTATCACCGCGCTCATCCGGACCCTGAGCGATGTCGCGGAGCCCGGCGCCGAGCCGTGCGAGCGCACCCTGCGCACGTACTTCGGCCGCCTGGAGACCATCGTCGACGGCTGGTCCACGCCGCTCGACGAGGAGCCCGTGCCGGACGACCAGCGGTCCGCGCCGCGCCGCGGCCTGCTCCGCTACCTGCGCCGCAACGCCGCCTGACGGCGGGCCGGCGGGCCGGTGGACCGGCGCGGGCCGTGGTCAGTCCGGGGCGCTGACGTCGTCCAGGGCGGCGCGGATGGCGGGTGGCAGCACCAGGTCCTCCGCGGCGAGCGACCCGGCGAGCTGCCCGGTGTCGCGCGCGCCCACCACGGGCGCCACCACCCCGGGGCGGTCCCGCACCCAGGCCAGCGCCACCGCGAGCGGCGAGGTCCCCAGCCCGTCCGCCGCGGTGGCCACGGCCTGCACCACCCGCGCGGCCCGCTCCGTCCGGTGGTGCTCCACGTAGCTCGCGTACATCGGGTTGGCCGCGCGCGAGTCGGACGGCGTGCTGTGCCGGTACTTGCCGGTGAGCACGCCGCGGCCGAGCGGCGCCCACGGCAGCAGCCCCACGCCGTGGTGCGCCGCCGCGTCCAGCAGCTCGCCCTCCACGCCGCGCTCCAGCAGCGAGTACTCCGACTGCAGCGACACCAGCGGCACCCGGCCGGGCACCGCGCGCTGCCAGGAACCGGCCGCGCCGAGCTGCCACCCCCGGTAGTTCGAGACCCCGACGTAGCGCACCTTGCCGCTCGCCACGGCGGCGTCCAGCGCGCCCAGCGTCTCCTCCAGCGGCACGGCGGCGTCCCAGGCGTGCAGCTGCCACAGGTCCACGTGCTCGACGCCCAGCCGCCGCAGCGACCCGTCGAGGGCGGACAGCAGCGCCCCCCGCGAGGCGCCGCCGCCGAACGGACCGTCGTCGCGGCGGGCCACCGCCTTCGTGGCGAGCACCACGTCCTCCCGCGACACGGAACTCCGCAGCAGCGAGCCGAGGATCCGCTCGGCCTCCCCGCCGGAGTACACGTCGGCCGTGTCGACCAGCGTGCCGCCCGCGTCCACGAACGCGCCGAGCTGCGCGGCGGCCTCGGTGACGTCGGTGTCCTGCCCCCACGTCAGCGTGCCCAGCGCGAGCCGGGACACCCGCAGTCCACTGCGCCCCAGGTGTCGCTGTTCCACGGGGGCACCCTACGTCCCCGCCCGGGGTGATCACGGCCGGGTGATCGGCGGCCGATAGCGTTCCGCGCCATGAGATTGGGGCTGAACCTCGGCTACTGGGGAGCCGGGAACGACGCGTCGAACCTGGGCCTGGCCCGGGAGGCCGACCGCCTCGGCTACTCGGTGGTGTGGGCCGCCGAGGCCTACGGCTCGGACGCGCCGACGGTGCTGGCCTGGGTGGCCGCGCAGACCGAGCGGATCGACGTGGGCGCGGCGATCATGCAGATCCCGGCCCGCACGCCGGCCATGGCGGCGATGACCGCGGCGACCCTGGACACGTTGTCCGGCGGTCGTTTCCGGATGGGCCTCGGGGTGTCCGGGCCGCAGGTCTCCGAGGGCTGGCACGGGGTGCGCTTCGACGCGCCGCTGGCCCGGACCCGCGAGTACGTCGACATCGTGCGCGCCGCGCTGCGCCGGGAGCGGCTGCGCTACGAGGGCGAGCACTACACGCTGCCGCTGCCGGACGGCCCCGGCAAGGCGCTCACGCTCACCGTGCACCCGGTGCGCGAGCACCTCCCGCTCTACCTGGCCGCGGTCGGCCCGCGGAACCTGCGCCTGGCCGGCGAGATCGCCGACGGCTGGCTCGCCCTGTTCTTCTCGCCCGAGCACTCCGCAGACCAGCTCGCCGCCGTGGCCGCGGGCCGCGCCGCCGCCGGCCGCGACCTCGCCGGCTTCGACGTGGCCACCACCACGCCGGTGGTGATCGGCGACGACTGGCGGGCGTGCGCCGACCACGTGCGGGCCTACTCCGCGCTCTACGTCGGCGGCATGGGCAGCCGGGAGCGGAACTTCTACAACTCCCTGGCCGCCGGCATGGGCTTCGCCGCCGAGGCCGCCGAGGTGCAGGATCGCTACCTGGCCCGGGACCACGCCGGCGCGCAGGCCGCGCTGCCCCTGGAGTTCCTGGACGCCACGGCGCTGCTCGGCCCGGTGGAGCGCGTCGCCGACCGGATGCGCGCGTTCGCCGACGCCGGCGTCACCACGCTGAGCCTGGCGCTGAGCCCCACCGGCCCGACCGACGGCGTGGCCACCCTGCGCGCCTGCGCCGACGCGCTCGACCTCGCGGGGGTGGGCGCGTGACCTGGCTGCAGGCGCTCGTCCTCGGCCTGGTCCAGGGCCTCACCGAGTTCCTCCCGATCTCCTCCTCCGGCCACCTGCGGATCGTGTCCGAGCTGTTCTTCGGCGACGACGCGGGCGCCTCGTTCACCGCGGTCACCCAGCTCGGCACCGAGGCGGCCGTGCTCATCTACTTCGCCAAGGACATCTGGCGCCTCGTGGTCACCTGGTTCCGCGGCTTCACCGACGCCGGGACCCGCCGCACCGCCGACTACCGCATCGCGTGGCTGGTGATCATCGGCTCGATCCCGATCATGATCCTGGGCTACGTGTTCAAGGACCAGATCCGGGAGTCGGCGCGCAACCTGTGGCTCATCGCCACCACCCTCGTGGTGTTCGGCCTGGTGCTCGCCGCCGCCGAGCGCTGGGGCCCGAAGCGCCGCCAGGTCGACCAGCTGACGGTCCGCGACGGCGTGATCATGGGCCTGGCGCAGGCGTGCGCGCTGGTGCCGGGCGTCTCCCGCTCCGGTGCCACGCTCTCCGCCGGCATGTTCATCGGCCTCACCCGCGAGGCGGCCACCCGGTACTCGTTCCTGCTCGCCATCCCCGCCGTGGTGGCCTCCGGCCTGTTCAGCATCCCCGACGTGTTCGCCCGCGGCGGCGCCGGCCTGCAGCCGAGCGTGGCGCAGATGGTGGTGGCCACGCTGGTCGCCTTCGCCGTCGGCTACGCGGCCATCGCCTGGCTGCTGCGCTGGGTGGCGCACCACAGCGTCTACGTGTTCGTCGGCTACCGCATCCTGCTGGGCGGGCTGCTGTTCGGGCTGCTCGGAACGGGCGTGATCAGCGCGACGTGACGCGACCGTAGGCTGGGCGCCATGCCGACCGTCGTCCTGCTGCGGCACGCGCGCTCCACCGCGAACGCCTCCGGGGTCCTGGCCGGGCGCACCCCGGGCATCGGCCTGGACGAGCACGGCGTGGCCCAGGCGGCCGGCCTGGTGGAGCGGCTGGCCGCAGTGCCGCTGGCGCTCGTCGTGACCTCGCCGCTGCAACGCTGCGTCGAGACGATCACCCCGCTGGTCACCGCCCGCGGCATCACGCCGGTGCCCGACGAGCGGCTCGCCGAGGTCGACTACGGGAGCTGGACCAACGAGCCGCTGCGCACCCTCTACAAGCGGCCGCTCTGGAAGGTCGTGCAGCAGCACCCCTCGGCCGCGGTGTTCCCGGACGGCGAGGGCCTGGCCGCCGTGCAGGCGCGCACCGTCGCCGCCGTCCGGGACTGGGACGCCCGGGTCGCCGCCGAGCACGGCCCGGACGCCGTCTGGCTCGCCTGCACGCACGGCGACGTGGTCAAGGGCGTGGTGGCCGACGCGCTCGGCATGCACCTCGACCAGTTCCAGCGGCTGATGGCCGACCCGTGCTCGGTGAGCGTCGTCCGGTACACCGAGACCCGTCCGTTCGTCTGGCGTACCAACGACTCCGGGGGAGACCTGAGCGTCCTGGCGCCGGCCCGGCGCCGTCGCCGGCGGGTCATGCCGGCCGCCTCGGACGCCGTCGTCGGCGGGTCCCCGGGGCCCTGACCTCGGCGGACCGTTACCGCATCGCCCCGAATGACTGCGAACGGCGCCGCAAGTTGCGCCGTTCGGCGGCACAGGAAACCGGCTGACCCTCCTCCCGCCGCAGGCGCCCGGTCAATACACTGTCCTGCGCGTCGCGGTCCGCGATGATCGCAACAGCTCCGCAACGCTTTGCACGTTTTCCAACCCAGTCGGGAGGATTGGCGTGGCCCACCTGTTCGTCAGCGGTCCCGGGCGGGTGCGGGAGTGACCGCGGTGTCGGACGTGGCGTACAGCGTCAGGCCGGGTTGGGGCGGGGTGCCCTTCGTCGTGCAGATCGTGCTCGAGCAACGGCTCGGCACCCAGGTCGCCGGCTCGGAGTCGCAGACCACCGGGTACGCGGCGGGCCTCGCCTCCCGCCTGGAACTCGCCGACGGCGGCCGGGTGTTCGTCAAGGGTGTCCCGGCCACCCACCCCATGATCCGCAGCTACCACGCCGAGGCCCGGGTGGCCGCCGCCATGCCGGAGCACGCCCCCACGCCGCTGCTGCTGGGCACCATCGACGACGAGTGGTTCCTGCTCGTGTTCGAGGACGTCGACGGCCGGCTGCCGGACCTGCGGCCCGGCTCGCTCGACGTGCCCGCCGTGCTGGACACCGTGGCCGAGCTGCACGCCCGCCTCACGCCCTCCCCGCTGCCCGGCCTGCCCACCGCCGACGCCGTCTACGGCGAGCGGCTCTCCGGCTGGGCGCACCTGCTGCGGCGCCCGCCGCACGACCTGGACCTCTGGGCGCGGCGCAACCTGGACAAGCTCGTGGCGATGGAGAGCGCCTGGCGCCCCTGGTCGGCCGGCGAGACCATGCTGCACATGGACCTGCGGCCGGACAACGTGCTGTGCCGCCACGACGACGGCCGGGCCGTGGTCGTGGACTGGGCGCAGGCGGTGCGCGGCGCGCGCTGGCTGGAGCTCGCGCACCTGGTGCCGCACCTGATCGTCGCCGGCCACTCGCCGGCTGAGGCCGAGCACGAGGTGCTGCGCGGCGACGCCATGGACGGCGTGCCCGCGTGGGCGATCACCGGGTTCGCCGCGGCCGTGGCCGGCTACTGGTCGGCGTCGAGCCGGCAGCCCGCGCCGCCCGGCGCGTACGGCCTGCGCTCCTTCCAGGCGACCGCGGCGTCGGCCGCGCTGGCCTGGGTCGCCCACCGCACCAGGTGGGAGTGACCCCGGGCGTGTGCGTGACACGCCCCCGTGGCCTAGGGTCGAAGGTGCCATGTCGCGAGTGATTCACGTCTTCCGCCAACCCGACCGGTTCATCGCCGGGACCGTCGGGGAGCCCGGCGACCGCTCGTTCTACCTCCAGGCCGTCGAGGACGCCAGGACGGTGAGCGTGCTGCTGGAGAAGCAGCAGGTCGCGGTCCTCGCCGAGCGGCTCGCCGCGCTGCTGGACGAGGTGCGCCGCCGCTTCGGCGCCGACGTGCCCGCCGCGGACGGCGACGACGTCGACACCGAGCCGCTCAGCGTTCCCGTCGAGGAGGAGTTCCGGGTCGGCACCATGGGCCTCGGCTGGGACTCCGAGAGCCGGTCGGTGGTGGTCGAGCTGCTCGCCGTCACCGAGGAGGAGATCGACGAGTCCGTCGTGCTCGACGACACCGACGAGGGCCCGGACGCCGTGCGCGTGTTCCTCACCCCGGTCCAGGCCCGCGCCTTCGCGACCCGCGCCGAGCGCGTGGTCACCGCGGGCCGTCAGCCCTGCCCGCTGTGCGCCGAGCCGCTGGACGCCGACGGGCACATCTGCCCCCGTCAGAACGGCTACCGTCGGGTCATCGCGAGCTGACCGCCGTGCTGCCCACCGATCCGGCGGCCGTCGAGCTGCTCACCGAGGGCCGGATCGACGTCGCCGGACGGCTGGTCGACGCCTCCAACGCCACCCTGTACTGCACCATCACCCACAACGGCGTCGAGGCCGAGTGCGTCTACAAACCGGTGCGCGGCGAGCGGCCGCTGTGGGACTTCCCGGACGGCACCCTGGCCGGCCGTGAGGTGGCGAGCTACCTCGTGTGCCGCGCGCTCGGCTGGTCGATCGTGCCGCCCACGGTGCTGCGCGCCGGGCCGTTCGGGCCGGGCATGGTGCAGCTCTGGGTGGAGACCTCCCCGGACCACGACCTGGTGGACGTGGTGGCCACCGAGGACGTGCCGCAGGGCTGGCGGCGGGTGCTGCGGGCCCGCGACCGCTACGGCGACCCGGCGCTGCTGGTGCACGCCGACCACCCGGAGCTGCGGCGGATGGCCGCGCTCGACGTCGTGCTGAACAACGCCGACCGCAAGGGCGGGCACGTGCTCCTCGGCCCCGACGGCGCGGTGTACGGGGTGGACCACGGGATCTGCCTGCACCACGAGGACAAGCTGCGCACCGTGCTGTGGGGCTGGCTGGGGGAGCCGCTGCCGGCCGACGTGGTGGCGGCGGTGGAAGGGCTGCTGGACGCCCTGCGCACCGGCACCCTGGCCGACGAGCTGGCGCCGCACATCACGCGCAAGGAGCGCGCCGCGCTCACCGACCGGGCACACCGGCTGCTCGACGCGGGCCGCTTCCCCGCGCCGGGCACGGACTACCCGGCGATCCCCTGGCCGGCCTTCTGATGGGCTGGACATTGCGTGAATGCAAGCGGCTACCTGGGTGAATGTCTCCGACACTATTGAGTGAAGTCACCCCCCTGAAGGGAGCAGGCGATCAGGTGGAACGATTCGAGGTGTGACCGACGCTGTCCAGCGATTCCACCGATGGATCACGGACCTGAATGACGCTGACCTGACATCACTGATCGGCTTCAGTGACGAACTGCGTTCTCGGGCCGATGGCCGCCGAGGAACACCACAGGTGGTACGCGAGTGGCTCTCGGAAGCCTCCGTGGCGGAGCTCAGGTCTCTCGGTCTCGACGCGGTGGATGTGGTCGACCGCGTTCTCGCCGAGGACGGCGCGACCGCGAGGGTTGAGGATGTCGAGCCCGAGCGGCTGGGCGAGCTGCTGGCCGGATTGGGCTGGCCGGCTGGCCGATTCGCTCTGTTCTGCATGGAACTCGCCGGTATATCCGTGGCGACGACGGGACACGACGAACTCGTTCGATGGGTGGACCCGAGTTTGTCACTGCTCAGTGCAGGTCCTGGTATGTCAACGGCGTCCGTCGATGACTCCAACGCGGATTCCGACGCCGACGCCGACGAGTCGTTGGAGGAACTCCGGCAGCGACTCGGGGCACTCGCCCGGTTCGGCGAGTCGTTGGCCATTGCGCTGGCGGACGCTACCGGCGCGGCCCGGGCCGGCCTGGACACTACCGGACTCATCGCTCGTATCGAGGTTCATGACCGAATGCGGCGCGATGTGGTCGCCGGCCTGGCCGGACAGGGTGTCACCGTGCTTCCGACGGACGGTCTCGATCGGTTCACGGCTGCCGTCGCCGAGCTGCGGGCCCGGCTCGTAGCTCGGCGCGCCGAGGAGCGGGCGGCAGCCGAGCGGTCGCGGGCCGCCCTCCGGGTCCAGATCGAGCACGCGGAACGCGGCATGAACCTGGCCACCGACGACGTCACACGCGCCATGTACGCCTCGCTCCTGACCGACCTTCAAGGCCGGCTGGACGGTACGGACGGCTCGCTCGGGCTGTCGCCGACGGCCGAGGAGGGAGCCGGTGTTCCGGCGGCCGGTGCTGCCGCCGAACAGGCTGACGAGGTGTTGCCGGAGCCGCCCGTGCCTGGGGCGACCAGCTCCGAGCCGCGCGAGGAGGAGCCCTCCACGGATCCGCGGTCGGGAGCTCCCGATGCCGAGGCCGCCCGGGAGGCCGACGGTGCTCCAGCGGGGGCGCAGCAGCTGGGTGCCGACCGCACGGGTGTCGCGCCCAAGGTCGAGGCCGGCGTCCCGGGTGGTGACTCGTCGGCCCCTGTTGGCGTCACCGCAGGTCGCGACGTGCCGGACGAGCCCGAGACGGTTCCTGTGGCCGCCGCGATGGCCGTGCCGACCCTCACCCCGTCGTCCGGCCCGTTGGCGGCCCCACCGGTGGATCGGACGCACGCCGAGGCCGCTCCTGAGCCGATGCCCGAGGACCTGCCGGACCACTGGGAGGATGGGGATCCGCCGCTCGCTGTCGAGCTGGTGCGGCAGGGCCGTCTCGGTGAGGCCTACTGGGTGACGAAGCTGTCGTCCGCCCCGGCGCACCGGGTCGACGCGCTGCGGTTCGCCGCGGCGGCCTTTGACGGCATCCCGGACATCAAGTTCCCTGTTGATGAGCTGGCGCTGCACGACGACCCTTCGGCGACCGCCGTGGTGCTGACCGCGGCCCTGCGCGCCGGACTGGCCAACGGATGGTGGCACACGCCGCCGTCACGACTCCGGAACCACATCGTCCTGGCCGGGCCGTGGGAACGGTTCATCGACGCGACGATCGCGGCGGTCCAGCAGGGGTACCGGATCGAACCCGCCGGCATGCTCCAGGAGATTGCGGCGGTCGGGTTCGACGACGAGCGCGCCGAGCTCGGGGCGCGGGCGATGCGACTGCTCAAGGAGCTGCCGCAGCGCAAGATCCAGTACCAACGGGCCACCCGCGTGCTCCAACGGCTGAGCGAACCCGGCCAGCCCCTCGCCGCGGCGCTCGAGGTGGTCAGCGCGTGGGCATGCGGTACCGCGGCCCGGGATGCCCTGGCAGGCGCGGCGGCCACGTTGGCCAACGGTGCCGTTGACGCGATGATCGCGCGGGCCGACGCGGCCGTCAGCTCGCCGCACCAGGCCCGTGAACGGATCGTGGCAGGTGCGTCCCGCGCGCTGAACCGGGCGATCGACGACGTGGTGCGCCTGGTCGACGAGGCTCTAGCGGTGGCCGGGCGGCAGCGGGTGTGCGAGCCGACGGATGCCGAGGCGGCGGGCCGCCAGCTCGCGCAGCGCCTCGCGGATGTGGCGGACGAGCCGGTTCCGGGCAACATGACGGGCGCCGCGCTCGGCCTCCTGCGCCGGTGGATGACGGACCCCGGCACGGTGACGGACCGGGTCGTCGGGTACCTGGCCGGGCAGGGCGGCTCCGACGCGCCCGCCGAGGACGTTCTCCTCCCGCTGCACGACCTTCCGCACATCGACGGCGACGTCGACCGGTGCCGGGTGACCGGCGTCCTGGACCGGCTGAGATGGCCGCTCGACATCGACGCGGCGATGAGGGCCTACTGCGACCGGGGGGATCTCGGGCGGGCGGGTCGGCTCGCCCAGCTACGGCAGGCCGGCTACTGGCCGTTCGCGTCGAGCACGACGGATCTGTTCGCCGTTCTCGACCGCGAGACGAAGCAGTGGACCGACCGCTTCGAGCGGCGCCACGCGACGGTCAGCGACACGTTCGTCCGCCTCCGTATCGAGAACCTGCTCCCGACCGGTCAGCAGGCGTTGTTCGCCGGACGGTTGCACGCGTTGCGGCCGTCCGCGGTGACTGGGCTCGGAGCAGCTCACGCTGCACTCGAGGCCCTGGCCGAGGACTTGGAGACCGCGCGGCAGGACGGGCTCGCGGAGCTGTGTTCCACCCTCGCTGCCATCGAACTGCCGGACTCCACCCGGGCGGTGATCACCGACCTCCTCGACGGGGGCGACGTGATCACGGCCTCCGAGTTCCTGTCCTTCGTCCGCGCCGGGCAGGAGCTGCCGCCGCCCGAGGCGCCGGTGGACGACGAACTGCCCACCTTCCTGGCGCTGCTCGACGCCGGGTTCGCCGAGCTGGACGAAGACGCCCGGATGTCCGCCCGGGCATGGGCGGAACGGGCGGCCAGAGGACGCCGGCTGGCTGCCGGCGCGGAGAACGGTCTGACGGCCTGGAAGGAGCTCCTGGAAACCAGGGACGGGCTCCGGGGCCACCGGGTGCGCGAGCTGACCCGCCGGATCCTCCGGTCGCTCGGCCTCAACCCCACCCAGGTGACCGACGACCAGGAGCAGCGGCGGTTCCTCCGCGGCTACCGCCAGCTCACGGTCACGGCGGCACCGGCCGACGGGTCCTACGTGGCCGGCCTCGGCTCCGCCGCCGACGAGTACATCGTGACGGTCGTCGTGGACGACCGGGAGAACAACCTGCTCGGCATGCTGCCGTCTGCGGAGGTGGTGCGCGCCAACGTGATCCTCTGCCGTCGGCCGCTCGACCTGACGGCCCGCCGTCAGCTGGCCACGGACGCGGCGGAGAACCACGTCAACGCGATCGTGATCGACCCGGCGGTCATGGGCTGGCTGTCCGCCACCGGACCGAACCTCTGGCGGGCCACCCAGCGTGTCACGCTGCCCTGGACGGCGTTCAATCCCTACACCCCGTTCGTGGCCGGGCTGGTGCCGCCGGAGGTCTTCGTGGGCCGGGACCGGGAACTGGCCGAGGTCGCCGGGCCGTCGGGCGGGCTGTTCGTCTACGGTGGCCGCCAGCTCGGGAAGTCCGCCCTCCTGAGGCGGGTCGACGCCACCTTCAGCAACGGAGCGCCGGAGCAGCGCTACTCGGTCTACCTGGACCTCAAGGGCCGTGGGATCGGTGAGGCGGAGCCGGCGGCCCGGATCTGGCGGGAGCTGGCGATCGAGCTCAAGGACAGGGGCGTGCTGCACAAGGTGTCCGAGAGCGCCGGCGCCGACGTGCTGGTCGTCGAGGTCCGCAAGTGGCTGCGGGCCGACCCCACCCGCAGGATCCTGGTGCTCGCCGACGAGGCAGACGCCTTCCTCACTGCGGACTCCCGGGCCAGGGACACCGCGGGCGGAGTGTCGCACTTCCCCAATGTGCTCCGCCTGAAGGAGCTCATGGAGTCGACCGAACGCCGGTTCAAGGTGGTCTTCGCCGGGCTCCACCAGGTGCAGCGTTTCGTCCACCTGTCGAACGTGCCGCTGGTCCACGGCGGTCCGGAAATCGAGATCGGACCGCTCGACGCGGCCGACGCCCGGCGGCTGGTGCTCCGGCCGATCTCGGCGCTGGGCTATCGGTTCGAACGGCCGGAGCTCGTGTGGCATCTGCTGTCCGTCAGCAACTACCAGGCGAGCCTCATCCAGATCCTGTGCAACGAGCTCGTCAGCGTCCTGCACCGGAAGCGGGGGCCGGCGACGGCGTACCCGGTGACGGTCACGGCTGCGGACGTGGCTGCGGTCGTGGGGAACGACTCGGTCCGGCAGAAGATCGCCGAGCGGCTGCGGATCACCATCAACCTCGACGACCGGTACCGCGTCCTCATGCTGATCATCGCCTGGCACAGCATCGCCGACGGGTTCTCGTCCTCGTACACGCCGCACCAGCTCCTCGACCTGGCGCTGGACTGCTGGTCAGCGGGTTTCGCCGATCTCACCGCCGCTGGCGTCAGCATCTACCTGGACGAGATGGTTGGGCTGGGCCTGCTGATCCGGCTGCCCGGCGCGACGAGCTACGCGGTCCGCAGCCCGAACGTCGTCAACATGCTCGGGTCCGAGGACGACGTCGTCGCCGAGCTGAACAGGACCGGCTTTGACCTGCCCTACGAGTACAACCCGCGGGACGCGCGCACGCTCCTCTTCCACGACGAGCAAGGCGAACGGCGGAGCCCGCTCACGGACGGACAGCTGGCCATGCTGGCCGCGGAGCGCGCGGTGTCCGTGCTGGTCGGCAGCCAGGCGCTGGGGGTGGATCGGGTTCAGACGGCATTGCGCGAGTACTGCGGCGCGCGTCAGCTGGACTACCGGCACGAGCGATCCGGGGCCGAGGTGTCCAAGGCCCTCACCGCGCTCGGCCATGCCGCCGGACGCTCCCGCACCGTGATCCTCGCCGACCTGCGGGGCCGGTCCGTGGTCGAGGTGCTCGCCACCCGCGAGCGGCTCGAGCAGTCGCGGAACCCGGTCACGGCGATCGTGATCGCCGACCCCACGGCCGAGCTGGCAGCCGCCGTGGAACCGGTACGTCTCACGCGGTGGACGGCGAACAGCCTGCGGAGCTGGCCAGAGTGCCCGTACGCGGTACCGGACGACCGGCGCCGGCTGATCGCAGTCACCGGTGGCTGGCCGAGGTTGGTCGAGGAGGCGATCGCGGGTGTCGTGATGCGCGGCGCCACCCGCGAGACGGCGCTCGCGGCGGTCTCCGGCGTGGCCGACGACGCTCTGAAGGCCGAGCGTCTGCTCACCGACGCCGGGCTGGGCGACGAGCTGCGGGACGCGCTGGTTCCCTGGCTGGACTACTTCGACGTCGGCAAGTGGGTGTCCCAGGCCGACGCCGTGGAGCTGCTCGGTCCGGACCCGGCGACGGCGGAACGCCGCCTGGCAGAGCTCGGCATGCTGGACCTGCTGGACCACGTGGAAGCGGAGCAGGCCCCCGACCGCCTGATGATGGGGCTGGTGCTCGACACGGTCGTGCACCGCTGTCTGCGGACGACGCTCGGGCGCTGAAGGCCGGGCTGGTGTTGCTGTCGTTGCCCGGAAGCCGGGTACGGATCGGCGATGTGCTCCTGGATCTCGTGCGGGGGAAACACTGCGTCTGGATGGTGCCGGACACGTTCGTGGATTCTGGTCTGGCGGACGAGTTGGTGGATCACGTCGCCGGGCGGCTCGACGCCGTGCGTCCCGCGCCGTCTGCGGGAAGCCCGGACCGAGTGGTGGCCGGCCCGCTCATGCCCCTGTGCGGTGGCGCCCCGGTCCGGAGCGGCGGCACCCGGACGTACGAGCGGCCACCCTGGGTCGACGCCGAGCGGCCGTTGGTCAGCTGGGGGTCGCCGCCGGGCCCAGTGGATGCTGAGCCGGTCCGCACGAGCATCGCCCGGCGACTGCTGGACGAACTCGGCGTGGGGGAGGCCGAGAACGGGGACCGGGCACGAGCGACCACCCGCCTCTGCTCCTCGCCGGAGTTCGCTGGCCGCGTGGTGGTGATCCCGGCCTGGGAGGAGCGCGATCCCAGTGCCGTGGCGGCCTACTTCACAGCTGTGGCGGACATGGTCCGGGACCTGCCGCCGGCCGATCGTCCCAGGACGCTGGTGGTGGCTCGGCTGCGGGACGTGCCGCAGGGAATGCCCGACCGGATCGACACCACGAGTGGTACGGCGCACTGGTGGTGGGGGTGCACGACCAGCGCCGACACGTCCGTGGTGGTCGCGATGACCCGCTCGGCGCAACATTCCCCCGACGTACCGGAGCACCTGCGGTCCGTCCAGGAACTGGTCGCCGTCGATGTCGCGGCCTCGGTGGCCGGGCCCGACCTCGACTTGGCCCGCCACCTCGCGGCGGGCTGGGACGGCCGTGTGTCGTCGCTGCCCGACCTCGTGGACGGGTATGTGGAGGCCAGGCCACCGGCTCCGGAGATCGTCTGGGGCGGCCCCGGCCGGCATTGGTCGTCCCCGCCGGGGCAGCTGCGGACCGGCTGGGCGCAGGGGCTGGTGGACCGCTGGGACGGCCAGGT
Organism: Pseudonocardiaceae bacterium; assembly: GCA_036402215.1. Lineage (GTDB taxonomy): Bacteria > Actinomycetota > Actinomycetes > Mycobacteriales > Pseudonocardiaceae > DASXTS01. Next base: position 660 of record DASWTI010000567.1, on the reverse strand, counting down.
CATGGTGGCCCTGGCCGCATTTCCAGCAGACTGCCGACGGCAGGAGCTCTCTCGGCGGATCTGGCGCGGCCAGCACCGGGCGTTGAACCCGCTGATCGACATGTACCGGTCGATCCTGGAGCAGATCGTTCACCGGCGGTCCTCCACGCGGGTGATCGAGCTGATCGCAGCCGACGGCAGGACCGGGCGACCGGAGCGACCAGGAGCCGGCGGGTTGCCGATGCTGGAGCTGAACCAGATGCGCAAGGCCGTCCGCGACCTCGGGTTGAGGCTCGATCCCCAGGAGAAGCGGCTGCTGACCGCGGGGTGCGCCGTGCGTAACTCGCTGGCACACCACGATCCGGTCACCGATGACGAGATCCGGGAGCTGCTGGCGGCGGCCCATGCGATGGGAGTGGCCTGACAGCGCGAGTGCCGCTCCCGGCGCCGCCGACTGCAGCGGCCTTGACGGTACCGCGATCAGCCCCGCAGAATCGTGGCCTGGTTGGTTGGAGAGCGCTCTCCGAACGACTGGACTGATCTGGTGAGAACGCTCTCCGCTGCGCCGTCCACGTCACCCAGGGAGCCGTTGTGCGAGACGACCAGCCGATCCTCCGCCCCGGCCCCAGCCGGCGGTCCGTCCTGGCCGGCGCGGTCGCCGCCGGCGCGCTCGTCACCGCC
>DASWTI010000566.1:0-4571 GCA_036402215.1 Pseudonocardiaceae bacterium | reverse complement strand
CGGGCACCGCCGGTGACGGGGCGGCCGACGCCGGGCCGGCCGCGCCGGGCGCCGGCGGGGCGGGCGACCCGTACTACCCGGACGACGGCAACGGCGGCTACGACGTCCAGCACTACGACGTGACCATCGACTACGACCCGGACCGGCAGCGGCTGGACGGCGACGCCACGATCACCGCGCGGGCCACGCAGTCGTTGTCGCGGTTCAACCTGGACCTGTTCGCGCTGCGCGCCGCCGAGGCCTGGGTGGACGACGCCCCGGCCGGCGTGGCGCGCGAGGGCCGGCACGAACTGGTGATCACGCCGGCCACGCCGATCGCCGAGGGCGCCACGTTCCGGGTGCGCGTGCGCTACGACGGGCAGCCCGGGCTGTTCGAGGAGAGCGGGCTCGGCGCCGGCGGCTGGTACGCCAACGAGACCGGTGGCGCCGTCGCCGCCGGAGAGCCGCACTCGGCGACGACCTGGTACCCGGCCAACGACACCCCGCGCGACAAGGCCACGTTCGCGCTCACGGCCACCGTGCCGGAGGGCTGGACCGTCATCTCCAACGGCACCGACGAGCCGGTGAGCACGCGCGACGGCCGCAGCACGTTCCGCTGGCGGCTGGACGAGCCGGTGGCGACGTACCTGACCACGGTGGCCATCGACCGCTTCACCGTGCGGCGGTCCACGCTGCGCGACGGCACGCCGGTGATCGACGCCTACGCGCCAGGGGCGGAGGACGCCCGCGCGGACCAGGAGCGGCTGCCGGAGATCATCGAGTTCCTGGAGGAGAAGTTCGGGCCGTACCCGTTCGACTCCGCGGGCGGCATCTTCCTGAGCGCCAGCATCGGGTACGCCCTGGAGCTGCAGACCCGCCCGGTGTACTCGCCGGACCCGGGCGTGGAGATCATCGTGCACGAGAACGCCCACCAGTGGTTCGGCAACTCGGTGACGGTGTCGAGCTGGGCGGACATCTGCCTCAACGAGTGCTTCGCGAGCTACGCGCAGTGGCTCTGGAACGAGCACGAGGGCGAGAACCTGGACGAGCGGTACCGGGACCTGGTGGGCCGGGTGGACCTCGCCGTGCCGCTGTACGACATGGGCGCCGGCAACGAGTTCCGCGGCGTCTACGGCAAGGGCCCGCTGGCCCTGCACGCCCTGCGCCGCACGATCGGCGACGAGGCGTTCGACCGGGTGCTGCGGGAGTGGCCGGAGCGGCACCGGGACGGCAACGCGAGCTGGCCGCAGTTCGAGGCGTTCGTGACCGAGGTGGCCGGCCGGGACCTGCGCGGCTTCTTCGACGCCTGGTTCCACGGCACCGAACGCCCCGCCGACGAGTACCTGCACCCCGGCGGCCTCTGAGCCACGGCAACGCCGGTGTCCGAGCCGCCGCCCGCCCGTCCTCCGAGCGCGGCGGTCCGCCGTGCGGCCCGCGGCCGTAGGCTCGGGGCATGGCGGTTGTGAAGATCAACGCGATCGAGGTGCCCGAGGGCGCCGGCCCCGAGCTGGAGCGGCGCTTCGGCAACCGGCACGGCTCGATCGACGGGCAGCCGGGGTTCCTGGGCTTCGAGCTGCTGCGCCCGGTGGCCGGCGAGACCCGCTACTTCGTCTACACGCGCTGGGAGTCCGAGGAGGCCTTCCAGGCGTGGCGCGACGGCCCGGCGATGGAGGCGCACTCCGGTGAGCGGGCCCGGCCGGTGGCCACCGGCTCCTCGCTGCTGGAGTTCGAGGTGGTGCAGACCGCCGGCCCGGTGACGGCGGCCACCACCGACGGCACCACCGACGGCACCACCGACGGCGCCGCGGCCGCCGACGCGGGGTGAACGCACCGGCCGAGCAGCGGGTGCGTGACCCCGGGGTGGCCGAGGCGCTGCGCTCGGCGGCCGAGCTGGTCGCCGGGGCCGACGCGCTGCTGGTGTGCGCGGGCGCCGGGATGGGCGTGGACTCCGGGCTGCCGGACTTCCGCGGCGCTGAGGGCTTCTGGCGCGCCTACCCGCCGTACCGGGCGCTCGGGCTGCGCTTCGAGGAGCTGGCCGACCCGGTGCACTTCGCGCGGGACCCGGCGCTCGCCTGGGGCTTCTACGGCCATCGGCTGGCGCTCTACCGCGCAACCGTGCCGCACGAGGGCTTCGCCGTGCTGCGGCGCTGGGCGCGGCGGCTGCCCACGATGGTGTTCACGTCCAACGTGGACGGGCAGTTCCAGCGCGCGGGCTTCGCCGAGGAGACCGTGGCCGAGGTGCACGGCTCGATCCACCACCTGCAGTGCCTGCGGCCGTGCGGCGCGCGGACCTGGCCGGCCGACGGCGTCTCGGTGGCCGTGGACCCCGCGACCATGCGGGCCACCGGTGAGCTGCCGGAGTGCCCGGACTGCGGCGGGCCGGCCCGGCCGAACATCCTCATGTTCGGCGACGCCGACTGGGTGCCGGACCGCAGCGGGGGCACGCTCGACGCGCTCGCCCGGTGGCGCCGCGAGCAGCGGGCGCGGCGGCTGGTGGTGATCGAGCTGGGCGCCGGCAACGCCATCCCGACGGTGCGCCGTCAGGCTGAGCTGGCGAGCGCCGCGTCCGGCGCGCTGGTGCGGATCAACCCCCGGGAGCCCGAGCTGCGCCACCGGCGCGGGGTCTCCCTGCCGCTGGGCGCCCGCGAGGCCCTCACGGCCGTCGACGCCCTGCTCTGACGCGGGGGCGGCGGCTTCCCGGCCCCGCCCGGCCGAGGCGCCTGGTCAGGGCAGCACCAGCCCGGCGACGACCGCGCGGTGGTCGCTGCCGGGCACCGGGACCACGTCGAAGGAGCGCACCGAGCAGCGCGGGTCGGCGAGCACGTGGTCGATGGTGACCTGCGGCGGCCAGAGCCCGCGGTCGGTCGGCCACGTGGTGCGCAGGCCCTCGCCCGCCTGGTCGGCGGCGTCCACGTAGCCCGCGTCGAGCAGCCGTCGCAGCGGCGGGTGGTCGAGCGTGGAGTTGAAGTCGCCCACCAGCAGGCGCGGCGTCCCGTCGCCGCGGGGCGGCGGCAGCACGGCCAGCTCCTGCTGCCAGGTGGCGTTGCCGCGGCGGCTGAGCGGCTGCACGGGGTGCACGAGTTGCACCTCGACCTGCGAGTCGTCGGGCATCGTGACCATCACCGCCGGCTGCTGCAACACGGTGCCGGGGATGAGCACCCGCTGGCTGAGCGGGTACCGGGACACCGCACCGGAGCCGCTCGCCGCGTTCCCGACGTAGTACACGCGGTGCGGCAGCAGCTCGCGCAACCCCTGGGCGTCCAGCGCGGCCACCGCGGCCGGGGTGAGCTCCAGCAGGCTCAGCACGTCCACCCGGTGCTCGCGCACCAGGTCCACCACGCCGCCGGCCGCCGCGCCGTCACCGAAGTGCAGGTTGATGCTGGCCACCACGAGTGGGTGGCCGCCGGCCGCGGGCTGCGGGTCCGGCAGCGCCCTGGGCAGCACCAGGCTGCCGAGCACCACCACCAGCACGGCGGCGACCACCCCGGCGGACGCGCGACGCAGCACCAGGGTGCCCAGCAGGGCCACCAGCGCCGCGCCCAGCGCGTACGGGGTGAGGGCCAGCACGGCCACGGTGTGGCGCTGCTCGTCGAGCCCGAGCAGCCGCACCACGACGACGGCGGTCAGGCCGAGCAGCCCGGCCCAGAGGCCGACGTCCAGGAGGAGACGGACGGGGCGCCCCCACCCGGACGAACCGGATGGGGGCGCCCCGAACGCCGTACGACCAGCCAACTCCCGCTTACTCGGACTCGCCGGACGCCGCCACGGCGTCCACCGGCACGTCGTCCTGCACGCCGTCCGGCATGGCGACCGGCTTGGGCTCGCCGCGGAAGACGAAGTGCGCCTTGTCCTGGCTGGCGTCCTCGCCGTCCCAGCCCTCGACGTCCACGATCACGATCTGACCCGGCTGCAGCTCGCTGAACAGGATCTTCTCGGACAGCTGGTCCTCGATCTCGCGCTGGATCGTCCGCCGCAGCGGGCGGGCGCCGAGCACCGGGTCGAAACCGCGCGTGGCGAGCAGCTTCTTCGCCCGGTCGGTCAGCTCCAGGGCCATGTCCTTGCTCTTGAGCTGGCCCTCGACCCGGCCGATCATCAGGTCGACCATCGTGATGATCTCGTCCTGGGTGAGCTGGTGGAAGACGATGATGTCGTCGATCCGGTTCAGGAACTCCGGCCGGAAGTGGCGCTTCAGCTCGTCGGTGACCTTGTTCTTCATCCGCTCGTAGTTCGAGCCGGTGTCGTGGCCGCCGGTGAAGCCGATGCCCACCGCCTTGGAGATGTCCTGGGTGCCGAGGTTCGAGGTGAAGATGATCACGGTGTTCTTGAAGTCCACCGTGCGGCCCTGGCCGTCGGTCAGGCGGCCGTCCTCCAGCACCTGGAGCAGCGTGTTGTAGACCTCGGCGTGCGCCTTCTCGATCTCGTCGAACAGCACCACGGAGAACGGCTTGCGGCGCACCTTCTCGGTGAGCTGGCCGCCCTCCTCGTAGCCCACGTACCCGGGAGGGGCACCGAAGAGCCGCGAGGCCGTGTACCGGTCGTGGAACTCGCCCATGTCGATCTGGATGAGCGCGTCGTCCTCGCCGAACAGGAAG
>DASWTI010000565.1:0-5458 GCA_036402215.1 Pseudonocardiaceae bacterium | reverse complement strand
AGCTCGGGACGGGCCAGCAGGGCGCGCACCGGGGCGCTGCGCGCCACCCGGCCGCCGCCCGTCACCGCCGCGGAGGTCACCGGCGGGTCACCGGGTCCCGCGCGCCGCGTACTGCTCCACGGCGTCCGCGTTGTCCTTGGTGACGAAGCTCGGCCCGGTGAGCACGGGCCGGCCGCCGCCGATCACGTTGGCGTTGTCGGCGTACAGCTTGAGGAAGGTCACCGGCAGGTAGCCCTGGGTGTACGGCTGCTGGTCGACGGCGAACAGCACCGAGCCGTCCTTGACCGCCTTGATGACGTCGGCGTTGACGTCGAAGGTGGCGACCTGGGCCGCGCTGCCGGCGCCCTTGACGGCGGCCACGGCGGACTTGCCGACGCCGTCGTTGAGGGTCAGCACGCCGTTGATCGAGGGGTCGGCCTGCAGCGCGCTCTGGATGGTGGTGGTGGCCTCGTTCAGGTCGGACACGTTGACCTGCAGGTTCTTCGTGGTGCCGCCGAGGGTGGCGGCGGCGCCGGCGCAGCGCTCCTCCAGGCCCACGTTGCCCGCCTCGTGGATGACGCACACCAGGTTCGTCACGCCGGCCTCGGCGAGCTGCTGCCCGGCGCCCTCACCGGCGGTGCGTTCGGCCTGGCCGACGTGGGTCAGCGCGCCGAACTCGGCGGAACGGTCGCCGCCGGAGTTGATGGTGATCACCGGGACGCCGGCCGCGACGGCCTTCTGGATGGAGCTCTTGAGGGCGTCCGGGTTCGCCATCGAGACGACGAGGCCGCCGACGCGCTGCGCGACGGCGTTGTCGATCGCCTGCGCCTGCTCGTTGGGGTCACCGCTGCCCTGGTAGGTGACCTTCACGCACAGCTGCTTGCCGGCGTCCTCGGCCCCGCGCTTGACCACGTCCCAGAACGAGTCGCCCTGCTTGCCGTGGCTCACCACCGCGACGGTGAGGCCCGGGTCGTCGCACGAGGCGGTGGCGCCGCCGGAGCCCTCCTGCTCGGCCTCCTTGCCGCCCTGGGAACTGCACCCGGCGGCCAGCAGCAGCGCGCCGGCGGCCAGGACGGCCGCCCACCGCGGTGTACGCGTCATCATCGACTCCTCACGGGAAATGCGTGTGGTTCCGGTGACCACATGATCGCGGAAAGCCGCCGCCCCGCGTTGGGCGAAACGGCGTATCCGCCACGGAAATCGCGCCGCCGCCGGAATCGGGCGGCGCCACGGGGCGTGGGCGTCACGGTCGACGCGGATGGCGCGGGGCGGCACGGCGCGCGGTCACGGGGCGGGCGGCACGGGCTCGGTGGCGCCGCTGCGGCGGGCGCGTTCGCAGGCGGCGGCGAGCTCCAGGGCGTGCAGCCCGGCGAGCGCGGGGCACGGGTTCGGCACCTCGCCGGCCACCACGGCGGCGAACACGTCGAGCTCCCGCCGGTAGGCCACCGCCCAGCGGTCGGTGAACCCGTCGTACGGGATGCGCGGGGCGCGGCCGTCCTCGACCGGGGTGAGCGGCGTGCGGTCGTCCACGCCGGCGGTGCGGGCGCCGCGCTCGCCGACCACCTCGACGCGGTTGTCGTAGCCGCCGCCGTGCCGCCGCCCGCCGGTGATCCCGCCGAGAGCGCCGCCCGGGAAGCGCAGCGTGGCCACCGCGGTGTCCACGTCGCGGCCGCGGCGAACGCCGGGTCGACCAGCACGGAACCGGTCGCCTGCACCGACTCGGCGCGTTCACCGAGCAGCCAGGGCAGCGCGTCCAGGTCGTGCACGAACTGGTCGAGGAAGATGCCGCCGGACGTGGCCACGTACGCCGGGTCCGGCGGCACGTGGTCGAACGCGGCGGCGCGCAGCACGTACACCCGGCCCAGCTCACCGGCGGCGATCGCCGCCCGCAACGCGGTGTACGCCGGGTCGAAGCGGCGCTGGAAGCCGACCACCAGGTGCAGCCCGGGCGGGGTCTCGGCGGCGAGCGCGGTGAGCAGCGCCGGGTCCGGCGTGAGCGGCTTCTCGCACAGCACGTGCACCCCCGCGGCGAACCCCGCCCGTACCGTCGCCACGTGGTCCGGCGTGGGCGTGGCCACCAGCAGCGCGTCCACCTCGCCGAGCAGCGCGTCCAGGTCCGGCGCGACGGCGACCCCCAGCTCGGCCGCGAGCGCCGCGGCCCGCCGGGGCGCCGTGTCGAGCAGCGTCACCCGGCTCACGCGCACGCAGGCGACGGCGTGCGCCGCGTGCATCCGCCCGATCCGGCCCACTCCCACGATGCCCAGGCGCACCCCGCCGATGCTGCCACGCCCGCCCGCGGATACGCGACGAGTCAGGTGGGCCGGGCGACGGGCGGCCGGGGCGACGGGCGCCGCGCGACGACGGTCAGGTCGGGTGCGCGACGACGCCGGAGACGGTGTGCACCAGCGTGTCCAGGGAGAGGTCCAGCGCCTGCGCCAGGGCCGCGACGGTGAAGAAGGCCGGGGTGGGGATGCGGCCGGTCTCGATCTTGCGCAGGGTCTCGGCGGAGATGCCGGCCGATGCCGCGACCTCGGTGAGGCTGCGGTCGCCCCGGGCTCGGCGTAACAGCCGGCCCAGTTGCTCGCCCCGGTCTCGCTCGGCCTGGCTCAACGGCACCCGCACCATGACACCCAATAGTAATACCGGTATTGTTATCCGCATGATCGAGCTGAAGACCCGCTCCGAGGTGGACGCGCTGCGCGAGGCCGGGCGGGTGGTGGCCAGGGCACTCGCCGCGGTCCGCGCGCACGCAGCGATCGGGGTGTCGCTGCTGGAACTGGACGAGGTGGCCGCCACGGTCATCGCCGATGCCGGGGCGGTGCCCTCGTTCCTGAACTACCGGCCGCGGCACGCCCCGACGCCGTTCCCGGCGGTGATCTGCGCGAGCGTCAACGACGCCGTGGTGCACGGCATCCCCACCCGCTACCGGCTGCGCGACGGCGACCTGGTGAGCATCGACTGCGGCGCCCACCTGGAGGGCTGGTGCGGCGACTCGGCGGTGAGCTTCGTGGTGGGCACGGCCCGCCCGGCGGACCTGGCCCTGATCGACGCCACCGAGCGGGCGTTGCGGGCGGGCATCGCCGCGGCGCGGCCGGACGCCAAGCTGGGCGACGTGTCGCACGCGGTGGGCGCGGTGGCCCGGGCCGAGGGCTACGGGCTGCTCGCCGACCACGGCGGGCACGGCGTGGGGCGGGCCATGCACGAGCCGCCGTCGGTGCCCAACGAGGGCCGCGCCGGACGCGGGCTGCGGCTGCGCCCCGGCCTGGTACTCGCCATCGAGCCGATGCTGCACGCGGGCGGCCGCGACGACTACCACCTGGACGACGACGGCTGGACGCTGCGCACCGCCGACGGCAGCCGGGCGGCCCACGCCGAGCACACCATCGCCGTCACCGAGGACGGCCCGCTGGTACTGACCGCGCCGTAACCGGACCACGCCGTGGCCCGGGCGCGGCGCCGCGGCCGGGGCGGTCCGCGGCCCGACCGGCCCGGCGCTACAGCGAGGCGATCAGGCGCTCGACCCGCTCGTCCACGGCGCGGAACGGGTCCTTGCAGAGCACGGTGCGCTGCGCCTGGTCGTTCAGCTTGAGGTGCACCCAGTCCACGGTGAAGTCCCGGCCGGCGGCCTGCGCGGCGGCGATGAAGTCGCCCCGCAGCTTGGCCCGGGTGGTCTGCGGCGGGGTGTCCTTGGCGGCCTCGATCTCGCCGTCGTCGGTGACCCGGTCGACCAGGGACTTGCGCTGCAGCAGGTCGAAGATGCCGCGGCCGCGACGGATGTCGTGGTAGGCGAGGTCGAGCTGCGCGATACGCGGGCTGGACAGCTCCATGTCGTGCTTGCTCTGGTAGCGCTCGATGAGCTTGAGCTTGATCGCCCAGTCGATCTCGCGGTCGATGCGGCCGAGGTCGCCGGCCTCGACGGCGTCCAGGGTGCGGCCCCACAGCTCCACGACGCGGTCGGTGACCGGGTCCGAGCCGCGGCGCTCCACGTGCTCGACGGCACGCGCGTGGTACTCGCGCTGGATGTCCAGCGCCGAGGCCTCGCGGCCACCGGCGAGCCGCACCGTGCGGCGGCCGGTGAGGTCGTGGCTGATCTCCCGGATGGCACGGATCGGGTTGTCCAGCGTGAAGTCCCGGAAGTGCACCCCGGTCTCCACCATCTCCAGCACCAGGTTGGCGGTGCCGACCTTGAGCAGCGTGGACACCTCGGACATGTTGGAGTCGCCGACGATCACGTGCAGCCGGCGGTAGCGCTCGGCGTCGGCGTGCGGCTCGTCGCGGGTGTTGATGATGGGGCGCGAGCGGGTGGTCGCCGAGGAGACGCCCTCCCAGATGTGCTCGGCGCGCTGCGACAGGCAGTACACGGCGCCGCGCGGGGTCTGCAGCACCTTGCCGGCGCCGCAGATGAGCTGGCGGGTCACCAGGAACGGCAGCAGCACGTCGGCGATCCGGGAGAACTCGCCGGCCCGGCCGACCAGGAAGTTCTCGTGGCAGCCGTAGGAGTTGCCGGCCGAGTCGGTGTTGTTCTTGAACAGGAAGATGTCCCCGCCGATGCCCTCGTCGGCCAGCCGTCGCTCGGCGTCGACCAGCAGGTCCTCGAGGATGCGCTCGCCGGCCTTGTCGTGGGTGACGAGCTGCACGAGGTCGTCGCACTCGGCGGTGGCGTACTCGGGATGCGAGCCGACGTCCAGGTACAGCCGTGACCCGTTGCGCAGGAACACGTTGGACGAGCGGCCCCAGGACACGACCCGACGGAACAGGTAACGGGCCACCTCGTCCGGGGACAGGCGCCGCTGACCGTGGAACGTGCACGTGACGCCGAACTCGGTCTCGATCCCGAAAATCCGCCGCTGCATCCCTCCACCCTAGGCCGGATTCAGGCCGTCCGGCTGACCCATCCCACAGGTGTCGGAAAGGTAATGCGCCACAGGCCCGTCACCGGCCGCGACGGCCGGCTCGCGCCCTGCGGTCCCGGCCGGCCACCGGTAGCGTCCGCAGCCGTGGTCGCATGGTTCAGGAACGTCATCCGCCGGGTCGACGAGACGGACCGCGCGTTCACCCGGCGGGTCGGCGCGCTGCCCCGCACCCCTGCCGACGACGGCCTGAAGCGGCTCACCAGCGCGGCCGACCACAGCTTTCTCTGGCTGCTGATCGCCGTGCTGCTGGCCACCCGGCGGGGCGTGACGCGGCGGGCGGCGTTCCGTGGCGCGGCGGCCATCGCGGGGGCGAGCTTCGCGGCCAACGCGCTGGCCAAGCCGCTGGTGCCGCGCCGCCGCCCGGCGGCCGACGCGCTGCCGCTGTGGCGCGCGCTGCCGGACCCGCCGACGAGTTCCTCGTTCCCCTCCGGGCACGCCGCGTCGGCCGCGGCGTTCACGGCGGCGGTGGCCATGGAGAGCCCGGTGGCCGGGGCGCTGGTGGCGCCGCTGGCGGCGACCGTGGCCTACTCGCGGGTGCACACCGGCGTGCACTGGCCGTCGGACGT
>DASWTI010000564.1:0-3252 GCA_036402215.1 Pseudonocardiaceae bacterium | reverse complement strand
ACCGGCTCGCCGCCGAGCCGCACCTCGCCGTGCCGCCGCCCGCGCGATCCGGCGCCGTACAACGTCTCCAGCAGCTCGGTGCGCCCGGCGCCGAGCAGGCCGCCGACGCCGACGATCTCCCCGGCGCGCACCGTGAGCGTGATGCCGGCCGGTTCCCGCCGCCCCGGCCGCGGCCGCCGCGGCGTGACCGCCAGGCCGGTCACCCGCAGCACCTCGTCGCCGGGCTCGGACTCCTTGGTACGGAACAGGTTCTGCACCGAGCGGCCGACCATCGCGGTGGCCGCCTGCCGCGCGGTCATCCGCCGCGCGTCGAACTCCGCGACCACCGCCCCGTTGCGCAGCACGGTGGCCCGGTCGGCGATCCGGCCGATCTCCTCCATGCGGTGCGAGATGTAGACGATGCCGGTGCCGGCCCGGCGCAGCTCGTCCACCACGGCGAAGAGCTGCTCCACCTCGGCCGCGGACAGCGCCGAGGTCGGCTCGTCCATGATGAGCACCCTGGCGTCCAGCGAGAGCGCCTTGGCGATGGCCACGAGCTGCTGCTCGCCGGTGCGCAGCTCCCCGACCGGCCGCCGCGGGTCCAGCCGCACCCCGGTGCGCCCCAGCAGGTCCCGGGTCCGGCGCAGCAGCTCGCGCCGGTCCACCGCGCGGTACCAGGTGCGTGGCTCGCGGCCCAGGAAGATGTTCTCGGCCACCGACAGGGCCGGCACCAGGTCCAGTTCCTGGTGGATCATCGCGACGCCCGCGCGCTGCGCGTCCACCGGCGAGCCGAAGCGCACCGGCTCCCCGGCCAGCCGGATCTCGCCCTCGTGGTCGGTGACGTCGCCGGACAGCACCCGCATGAGCGTCGACTTGCCGGCGCCGTTCTCGCCGAGCAGCGCGTGCACCTCGCCGGCCCGCACCGTCAGGTCGATCTCCCGGCACGCCCGCACCCCGCCGTAGGACTTGCTGATGCCGGCCAGCTCGACCAGCGGGCGGTCGCCGTCGTCCATGCCCATCCCCTCGCCGACCGGACGGTGGGAAATCGATTACCCAGACGCTAGGACGCGGTTCGGCGAGGTGTCAAGCGCTCATCGCTCTCGGTGACCGCCTCCGGCGGGGGCGACCGGGCGGCACCGGGGCCGCGGTCAGGAGAACGGGCTGACCGGGCGTTCCCGGGCGACGCCGTCCACCACGACGTCGACCTTCTCGTCGTAGAAGCAGATCAGGCCGGCGATCTTCTGGCTCTCCGGCAGCGGCGCGCGGTACGTCCAGGCCAGGTCCTCGTGCACCGCGACGCCGGTGTCCACCGTCCAGTAGCTCGCGGTTCCCTTGTACGGGCAGGCGGTCCGCGTCGGCGACGGCCGCAGCAGCTCCAGCCGCACGTCGGCCATCGGCAGGTAGTGCCGCGGCGGCAGCCCGGTCTCGAACAGCATGCGTGGCTGCCGCGAGTCGGCCAGCGTGACGCCGTCCACGCTCACCACCACGTGTCGTGAGCTGGCCAGCACGTCCACCCGCGAGTACGGGTCGCGCGGGTGCACGTACACCGGCTCGTCCTCCTCGAGCCACTCGTCCATGGCGTCCCACTCCAGGCGCACCAGGTCGCCCAGCTCGGGGGAGTCCAGGTACCGCAGCGCCGCCCCGGCCGCGCTCCGCCCGCCCAGCGTCACGTCGTACACGGTCGCGGCGCCCAGGGGTGTCCGCCGCACCTCGCCGGTCGGCACCAGCTCGGCCAGCACGTCCGCGACCGGCACGTAGTACGTCGGCGGCGGCCGCTCCCAGACCAGCGCCGGCGCCGCCGTGTCCGCCACCGGCCGCCCGGCGAGCAGCACCCGCACGCGCTTCGGGCTGCGCTCCACCCGTGCCCGCTCCGTCGCCTCGTCCACGCCGGTCAGCGTAGGCCGGGACACCCGGTGGGGCCGCCCGCCGGACGCCGGGTGGCGTCAGCCGATGCCGGCGCCAGGGACCCGCGGCAGCGTGCCGTTCACACAGCCCGCGATGCCGGCGTTGCCCGCCGCGTTCGGGTGCGGGTAGCCCGGCACGACCCGCCAGTTGTTGCGCCCGAACGAGATCAGCCGGTGCTGGATGTTGGCGGCGTTGGCCCACACGAGCGGGCACACCGCCTGCACCCGGTTCGGGTTGCCACCCATGAACGCCCACATGATGCGGGTGACCAGGACGCCCACCGAGATCCAGGCGTTGAGGCTGTTCACCGCGCGGCCGGCCGCGGCCAGGCACACCGCGGGCAGGTTCGGGTCACCGGCGCCCCACTGGTAGTAGAGCGCCTGCCGGACCTGCACGCCCGGGTCGGCGCCGATCAGGCTCAGCGTGATCTGCGCGACGCCCGCGGCGATGCCGCCGGAGCGCGCCACGCCGTCCCAGGCCGGCGGCACCGCGCCCGGGCCGGCCGCCGGGTTGCCCAGCGGGTTGCCGAACGCCCAGTCGGCGCAGTTGGCCGCGTTGGCGATGGCCCAGCCCGGCGCGGCCACGCCGAGTGCGCCGCCCACCGCGCCGATGTTGCGGCGTGCCACCAGCTGCGTGGCGATGTCCACCCAGTTCGTGTTGTTCACGCCCACGGTCGCCACCGCGACGTTGGCCCAGCCGGGCACGCTGCGGTTCGCGGCGAGCACCGCGGTGGCGTCGCCGATCTGCGGCCGCACCGGCTGCGACACCACGCCGCACGGGTTGCGGTAGTTGATCGTGCCGAGCACGTCGGCCGTGCCGGAGCCGCTGTGCGCGTAGTTGAAGTACCGGTTCCACGGCACCGCGACCATGCCGCGCAGCACGCCCGCCCAGCTCGACCCGGGGTCGGCCGGCCCGGTGCCCACGTTGTCGCACGCGGTGCGCCAGGGCTGCGGGATCGGGTTCCACCACGGCGGCGGGGGCGGCGCCTGCGCCTCATGGCCAGAGGTCACCGAGTCGCCGACCGCGACCAGCAGCGGCGGGTGCGGCGGTGGTGGCGGTGGTGGCGGCGGCCCGGTCGTCGGCGGCGTGGTGGTGGTCGGTGGGGTGGTGCTCGTCGGTGGCGGCTGCCACGTCGTGGTGGGCGGCTGCCAGGTGGACGTGGGCGGCGGCGCGGTGGTGCCGGTCGGCGGGACGGTCGTCTCCGTCGGGGGAACCGTGGTGTCCGTCGGCGGGACGGTGGTCTCCGTGGGCGGCACCGTGGTGCCGGTGGTGCCCGTCGGCGGGGCGCTGCTGCCGGGGTACGACGTGGGCGGCGGCGTCGGGTCGCCGGTCGGCGGCGGCGTCGGGTCCGGCGTGCCGGCCGTGCCC
>DASWTI010000563.1:0-8929 GCA_036402215.1 Pseudonocardiaceae bacterium | reverse complement strand
ACCACGTCCGGCCGCGCCCCGCGCAGCGCGCGCACGTCGGCGCCGCCGAGCGGGCCGGCGTGCACGTGCACCACGCGCGCCCCGGCGGAGAGCGCCACCCGGTGGCCGGCCTCGGCCGACACCAGTGGCTCCTGCCCCACCACGGCCAGCCGCAGCCCGCCACCGGCGCTGGAACAGGCCAGCGTGGCCAATCCCACGGCGCCGAGCCGGTCCACCACGGCGCCCACGCCGTCCAGCACCTCGGGCGGCGTGGTGACGTGCGCGGACGTGCCGAGCAGCTCCCCGGTGGCGCTCACGAGCACCGCCTTGGTCCAGGTCGAGCCGACGTCGAGGCACAGCACGGCGGACGGGTCGATGCGGTCCTGGCCGGTCACGGCAGGCACGCTAGCCGAGTGACCGACGTGACCCAGCGCCCGACGGGCGCCCGCTTCGCCGTGCACCTGGTGTTCGCCGCGAACGGCATGGTGTTCGGCTCGTGGACGCCGCGCATCCCCGAGGTGAAGACGGAGCTCGGGCTGTCCGCCGGCGTGCTGGGGCTGGTGCTGCTCGCCCCGGCGATCGGGGCCGTGCTGGTGATGCCGTTCACCGGTGGCTGGGCCGGCCGGATCGGCAGCGCCACCGCCACCCGGCTCACCGCCATCTGGTTCTTCGTGCTGGCGGCGCCGATCGGCCTGGCGTTCGACGCGGCGACGTTGTTCGTGGCGCTGCTCGTGTGGGGGGCCGGCATCGGCGCGCTGGACGTGTCGATGAACTCGCAGGCGGTGACGGTGGAGCACGCCTACCGGCGGTCGCTGATGTCCGGCATCCACGCCACGTTCAGCCTGGGCGCGCTGCTGGGCACCGGCGTGGGCGTGCTGTTCGCGCTGGGCTCGGTGGACCTCGCGGTGCAGATGGCGGTGCTCGGCGCGGTGCTGCTCACGGTGGTCCTGGTGACCTCGCGCGCCATGCTGGCGGACCCGCCGGGCGAGGCGCAGGAGCCGGGGCCGCTGCTGGTGCGGCCGCGTGGGCCGCAGCTCGCGCTGGCCGCGGCGGCGTTCGCGGTGCTGCTGTGCGAGGGCGCCACGGCGGACTGGTCGGCGGTGTTCCTCGGCGAGACGCTGGACGCCGGGGTGGCCGCTGGGGCGGCGTTCGCCGCGTTCAGCGCGACCATGACGGTGGGGCGGCTGGTGGGCGACCGGGTGCTGAGCCGCTGGCCGCGGCGGGTGGTGATCCGCTGGTTCGCCACGCTGGCCGCGGGCGGGCTGGGGCTCGGGCTGCTGGTGGCCGAGCTGACCGGCGGGGTGGTGGCGGTGACGGCGGCGGTCGCCGGGTTCGGGGTGCTCGGCGCGGGCATCTCGCTCACCTTCCCCGCGCTGCTCGCCGAGGCCGGGGCGAACGCGCCGCGCCCGGCCGAGGCCATCGCCGCGGTGTCGACCGGCGGCTACACGGGCTTCCTGGTGGGCCCGCCGCTCATCGGCGCGCTCGCCGAGGTCGGCGGCGTGACGCTCGCGGTCTGGTTCATCCCGCTGCTCGCCGCCGCGGCGGCGCTCGTCGTCCGCGGCCGCCGCCCACGCCCGGCCTGAGCACGCACGCCGGCCAGGGCACCCCCGCGCCCTGCTGAGCACCCCCGCGCCCGGTCCGGGCACACCACGGGCGCCGCCCCACCCCGGCCTCCGCGCGGCCGCTCGTCAGTTGAGGTCGGTGCCCGAGCGGGCGGACACCACGACGAGCCCCACGAGCAGCAGCACACCGACCACCGCCGAGCCGATCGCCAGGCCCCAGCCCCACCTGACGAGCCGCCGCGCCGAGGCCTCCTGGTCGGGCCCGCGGCCCATCGCCATGGCGCTCACCACGATGCCGGCCACCGCGATCGGCGAGCAGCAGAAGAGCGTCAGCACGATGTTGGTCACCAGCGCGCCCACCGCCTGGCTGCGCGTGGTGCCGTCCGGCGGCGGCGGGCCGTACGCCATCGGCGGCGGGTATGGGTAGCCGTGGTACGGCGGGGTGTCCTGCACGCCGTACGGCGGGTACGCCGGGTAGGGCTGCGCGGCGTACGGACCCTGGCCCGCCCCGTACGGGTGCGCGGCCTGAGGATCCGGGGCGTACGGGTGCGCGGCCGGGCCCGGGGACGGCGGGTACGGCAGGCCGGAGTACGGGTCGGTCGCCGGGTACGGGTACGGCTCGGACCCGCCCGTGGGCTGCCCGGACGGCTCCGGCCCACCCGGGTACGACGCTGGGTCGGTGCTCACGGGCTGATCACGGCACTGCCTCGACTTCTCGCTCGACGGTGACCGACCGACTCTAGTGCGTACCCGGGCCGGCGGGTCAGCCGCGCAGGCGTCCCACGATGCCGGTGTCGTAGTCGCCGGACACGAACTCGGCGGACTCCAGCACCTCGGCCAGGAACGGCAGGTTGGTCTTCACGCCGCCCTTCTCCGGGCCGGCGATCTCGAAGGCCGCCACCGCCGCGCGGGCCCGGGCCAGCGCCTCGTCCCGGTCGGCGCCGTGCACGATGAGCTTGGCGATGAGCGAGTCGTAGTTCGGCGTGACGGTGGTGCCCGCCGCGTACCCCGCGTCCACCCGCACGCCGTCGCCGGTCGGCTCGGTCCAGCGCTCGATGGCGCCCGGCTTGGGCAGGAAGCGCTTCGGGTCCTCGGCGTTCACCCGGACCTCGATGGCGTGCCCGGACGGCGCCAGGCCGGTGAGGTCGCGGCTGGTCTCCTGCCCGGCGGCCACCCGCAGCTGCTCGGCGACCAGGTCGACCCCGTACACGGCCTCGGTGACCGGGTGCTCGACCTGCAGGCGGGTGTTCATCTCCAGGAAGAAGAACTCGCCGCTCGCCGGGTCCAGCAGGAACTCCACGGTGCCCGCGTTGCGGTAGCCCACGGCCTCGGCGGCGCGGACCGCGGCGGCGCACATCCGCGCGCGCAGGCCGGCGTCCACCGCGGGCGACGGGCTCTCCTCGACGACCTTCTGGTTGCGGCGCTGCACCGAGCAGTCACGCTCGCCCAGCGCCACCACCCGGCCGTCGGCCAGGCCGAGCACCTGCACCTCGACGTGCCGCACCCGCGGGTAGTACCGCTCCACGAACACCCGCTCGTCGCCGAACAGCCGCCCCGCGAAGGCGGTGACCTTCTCGTACTCCGCCGCCAGGCCCGCGGCCTCGTTCACCACGACCATGCCCATGCCGCCGCCACCGGCGGACGCCTTGAGCATCACCGGGTAGCCGACGCGCTCCGCCTCGGCCGCGCAGGCCTCCACCCCGGCCACCGCGTCCGGGCTGCCCGGGGCGACCGGCACGCCGGCCTCGGCCATCCGCGCGCGGGCCGCGACCTTGTCGCCCATCGCCTCGATCGCCGCGGGCGGCGGCCCGACCCAGATGATCCCCGCCTCCACCACGGCCGCCGCGAAGCCGGCGTTCTCGCTGAGGAAGCCGTAGCCCGGGTGGATCGCCGACGCGCCGGTGTCCCTGGCCACCCGCAGGATCTGCTCGGCGTCCCGGTACACGGCCTGCGCGGGCCCGTCGAGCTGCACCGCCTTGTCGGCCTCGGTCACGAACGGCAACCCGGCATCCACCTCGGAGTGCACCGCGATGGTCCTGATGCCCAGCTCCCGCGCCGTCCGCAGCACCCGACGGGCGATCTCCCCGCGGTTCGCCACCAGCAGCGACTCGATCACGCCTCACCGTCCCACTCACTCGACCCGTACGTACCGCGTCACCGTAGTGAGCCCAGTGTCTGCAGCCCATGCCCCGGGCCACAACCGGTCATCGTGCTCTGCTTCACGCGCGGCGCAGGCGACGGAGTTCGTCGGCGATCAGGGACAGTCCGTCCTCGGCGGGCATTGTCTGCTGCACCAGGTGGTCGAACGCGGCCAGGTAGCCCGGCACGGTGTCATCGTCACCGCCGCTCTGGACCTCGGAGTCCATGTCGTCGACGAAGACCATGTCGTCGAGCGAAGGATCGTCGAACTCGAGCAGGCTCACGCTGGTGTTCAGCCACGCATGGGCCCCGGCGGTGAACGGGAGGACACGCAGGTGCACGTGTTCGAGTTCGGCCATCTTCCCGAGCTGGAGCAGCTGCTCGATCATGACCGCCGGGCCACCGATCCAGCGGCGCACGGCAGCCTCGTCCACCACCATGATCATGGCCGGTGGCCCGTCCGGCCGCTGATGGAGCTGTTCCTGCCGGTGCTCCCGCACCTCCCACCGCTGGTCCACCATGTCCGCGTCACAGCCAATGACATCCCGCAGCACGACCTTGGCGTAGCGCTCGGTCTGCACCAGGCCCGGCAGGAACGTCGGGTCGTACAGCCGCAGGACCGACGCGGCTTCCTCGAAGGCAAGGTAGGTACGGAACGTGGGGGGCATCGCCTCGATGTATCCGTCGTAGAACGAGGAGGCGCGCGAGGAGCGGGCCAGTTCCACCAGCGCCTGGACCCGCCCCCGGTCCGTCACCCCGTAGTACGCCAGTAGCGCCAACAGGTCGCTGGTGGAGATGGCCGTCTGGCCCGTCTCGATGCGGATGATCTTGGACGGGGACCAGTCCATCTCCCCCGCGACGTCGGCCTGCCGCAGGCCGGCGGCCACGCGAATGGTCCGGAGCTCGGTGCGCAGCCGCCGCCGCTGCACCATCGGGTCGGCTGCCACCGCGGGCCTCAGCGCGCCGCGGCCCACTCGTCGGCGACGGTGGCGAGGACGGCGCGGGTGTCGTCGGCGGAGAGGGCGAGGCGCTCGACGATGGCGAACTTGTCGAGGTGGCCGGCGATCAGGCCGATGTCGTCGCGCACGGTGATCTCCAGCGCGCTCTCCAGGTGCAGCAGGTCGCCGATCGCCTCGTCGCGGAACTCGAGGAGCGCGAAGCTGCCGAGCAGCCCCGGGTGCGCGTCCGCCGCCAGCGGCAGCACGCGCAACGACACGTGCGGCATCGCCGCGAACTCCAGCAACCGCCGTACCTGCGCGGCCATGACGCCGGCCGAACCGACCTGGCGCCGGATCGCCACCTCGTCGATCACGAAGCACATCTGCGGCGGCGACTCGCGGTCGTGCAGTTCCTGGCGGTGCTGCCGCACCGTCCAGGCGCGCTCCACGTCCCGCTCCCCGAACCCGGCGGCGCCGGACAGAATGCGCCGCGCGTACTCCTCGGTCTGGAACAGCCCCGGTACCAGCACGGGTTCGTACTGCCGGATGACGACCGCCGAGGACTCGTACGCGAGATACGCCTTGAATCCCGGCTTCAGCACGTCGTCGTAGTGGTCGAAGAACGACGCGCCGCGCGCCGCGCGGGCCAGCGTCATCAATTCGGCGAGCCGCTCCTCGGGCTCCCCGTAGAACGCCAGCAAAGCCCGCAGGTCATTCGTGGAGACGGTGACCTGGCCGTTCTCGATACGGACGAGCTTCGACGGTGACCAGTCCATCGCGCCCGCGACATCGGCCTGGCGGTGACCGCCCGCCCTGCGTATCCCGCCGAGCTCCCGGCCCAGTCGCCGCCGTTGTACGGTGGGATCCTGCCCCGACATGGATCACCTCTTCCGCCGCAGTGTCGCCCAACGGTCCACGACGAGGCCCGGTGACTGCCCCTGAGCCGCGGATCGCGCGGTGAGAGGCACTCGATGGAACAGGGCCACTTCGCATGTGCCACCTGGCGTGTTGCATCCGTCAATCAGCACTGTAGCGGTCCGCCCCCCGGCGCGGGAATGCACAGATCAGTGACAAGAATGGACCGGCACTGGTGCGATCCGATGGAATTACTACAACGGGCGGGCCATCGGGAATGGAATTCAACCGAACGGCCGGGCAACTCATGACAATGGACTCAGGCGCCCGCGGGCGTCAGGCACTATACTACTTGACCGGCCCGTGGAGAAGATCGCGGGCAAACCCGGCGGCGAACGCCGCGGCCGGCGCCGGCGCTCAGTCCGGCAGCTCGAAACGCCCGTCGGCGTCCCGGGGAATGGGACGGACGTCGACGACCGCGTCCACCGGGAGCGGACCGTAGATGTGCGGGAAGTCCTCCAGGCCGGGCGCCGGCGGCTCGAACCTCACCGGCGCGGACAGCAGCTCCGGGTCGATCGTCAGCAGCACCAGGTCGTCCAGGCCGTCCAGGTCCCCGTAGAAGGAGTCGGCCACGCCGCGCACCTGGTGCAGCTGCGAGCAGTGGATGAAGCCCTCCTGGGCGAGCGTGACACCGCGCGTGGACATCTCGTACACGCCGGCGGGCTGCGCCGCGGACCACTCGGCGCGCAGCGCGATGTGGTAGATCGGGTCGGTGGCCACGGCGCGGCTCAGGCCGTCGGGGCCGGGGTGCGGTCGAGGTCCGGCTCCAGGTAGATCAGCCGCGCCTCGGGCACCTTGGCCCGGATCCGGGACTCGGCGTCGTCGATGGCCGCGGCGATGTCCGTGGTGGACAGCGCCGGCGTGAGCGCGATCTTCGCGGCGATCAGCAGCTCGTCCGGGCCCATGTACTGCGTCTTGATGTGGATGACGCGCTGCACCTTGCCGGTCTCGAGCTCGTCCACGATGACCGTGAGCACCGCGGGGTTCACGCCCTCGCCGATGAGCAGGCTCTTCATCTCGATGATGAGCACCACGGCGATCACCGCGAGCAGCACGCCGATCGCGATGGTGCCGAGCGCGTCCCAGACCGGGTCGCCGGTGGCCATCGTCAGGCTCACGCCGAGCAGCGCGAGCACCAGGCCGAACAGCGCGCCCGCGTCCTCCAGCAGCACCACGGGCAGCTCGGGCGTCTTGGCCTGCCGGATGAACTGCCACCAGCCGACGTCGCCCTTGACCTTGCGGGACTCGACGATCGCCGTGCGGAAGCTGAAGATCTCCAGGACGATCGCCACCACGAGGATCACCACGGCGACCAGCGGCGAGGTCAGCTCGTGCGGGTGCCGCAGCTTCTCGGTGCCCTCGTAGAGCGCGAACATGGCGCCCAGGCTGAACAGCAGCAGGGCCACCACGAACGAGTAGAAGTAGCGGTCGCGGCCGTAGCCGAAGGGGTGCGTCGAGGTGGCCTGGCGCCGGGCGGTGCGGGTGCCGAGCAGCAGCAGGCCCTGGTTCGACGTGTCCGCGACGGAGTGCACCGCCTCGGCGAGCATCGAGGACGAGCCGGTGATGGCGAAGCCGACGAACTTGGCCGTCGCGATGCCGGCGTTCGCCAGCAACGCCGCGACGATCGCCTTGATGCTGCCCCCAGAAGCCACTGGTCACTCCTCGGCCGTCGGGTGGTGATCTCGGTCAGCAGACCTTACCGGTGGTCGCCAGGAACACCCGGCACCGATCCCCGTGTCCGCGCACCGTGGCCGGGGGATCACCGGCCGGCAGCCAGGCCGATGCCCCGCGCGGCAGCTCCAGCGCGCCGTCCGCGGTCTCCACGACGGCCGTCCCGTCCACGCACAGCAGGATCTGCGGTGCGCCCTGGGCGAGCGGCGCGGGCTCGGTGTCGCCCTCGGCCCAGTCCAGCCGGGAGAGCCGGAACTCCGGCATCGGCGTGCGGTACTCGATCTCCCGCCCGGCGCCGGGTTCGCCACGCAGCACCGGCATGTCGCCGGAGCGGAAGTCCAGCACCCGCAACAACTCCGGCACGTCCACGTGCTTGGGGGTGAGGCCGCCGCGAAGCACGTTGTCCGAGTTGGCCATGATCTCCACGCCGGTGCCGTGCAGGTAGGCGTGCAGGTTGCCGGCCGGCAGGTAGATCGCCTCGCCGGGCGCCAGCACCAGGTGGTTGAGCAGCAGGCTGGTGAGCACGCCGGCGTCCGTCGGGTACAGCTCGGCGAGCTGCAGCACGGTGCGGCACTCCCGGGAGAACGGGCCGTGCGCCCGCAGGTGCTCGACGCAGGCGTTCAGCAGGTACGGCACGAGCTGCGCGAGCGCGGTCTGCGGCAGGGTGATCCACGTGGTGAACAGCGCGCGCAGGCCGTCGGCGTCCGGCTGGGCGTTGAGCAGCTCCACGTAGGCGGCCAGCTGGCGCACGTCCAGCGTGTGCAGGAGTTCCAGCGTGGCGTCCACCGCGCGGAAACCGGCCAGGGCGTGGAACTCGGTGAGCGCGCACAGCAGCTCGGGCTTGTGGTCTGGGTCCTTGTAGTTGCGCTGCGGGTGGTCCACCGGCAGGCCGGACGCCTGCTCCCGGGCGAACCCGCTGCGCGCCTGCTCGGCCGACGGGTGGGCCTGCATGGACAGCGGTTCCTCGGCGGCCAGCACCTTGAGCAGGAACGGCAGCCGCGGCCCGAACTGGTCGGTGCACGGCTCGCCGATCTGACCGAGCGGGTCCTCCTTGACCGCGTCGTACAGCGAGCGTTCCTCGTCGCCGACCAGCATCGACGGGTCGGTGGGGTGCGCGCCGATCCAGAGCTCGGCCTCCGGGTGCGGCGCGGGCACCGGGCGGCCCAGGAGCTGGGCGATGGCCGTGCGGGAGCCCCACGCGTACGGCCGGACCGGATTGCGGAGGAGGTCCACCGTCACGCCCACACCGGCGCGGTGAGGCCGGGACCGCCGAGGGTCCCGGTGGCCAGCCCCAGGTACAGCGCCGCCAGGTCGAAGCGGCAGGCCAGCAGCGCCGCGAGCAGCGGTTCGTCGCCGGCCACCTCGTCGCCCGGCGCGAGCTCGTCGGCGGTGGCCAGGGCCCCGGTGGCCGCCTGGCGCGCCACGCCCGCGGCGTCGTCGGCCTGGATGGCCAGCAGCAGCACCCGCAGCGGCGGCCCGGCCGGGCCGTCCTCGCCGTCCTCGAAGGGATCCCGGAACACGTCGGCGGAGGCGGACGCGGCCACCGCGGCGCGGTGCAGCGCGGGCTGCGCGAGCATCGCCCGGTAGCCGGTGGCCACGGCGAGCAGCCCGGCGTGCGCGCCCAGGGTGGCGGCGGCGTGCTTGGCGACGGCGGTGGCCACCGGGTCGAGCCCGAGCAGCAGCGGCGCGCGGGCACCCAGCCGCAGCGCCAGCGCCGTGGCGGGA
>DASWTI010000562.1:0-2747 GCA_036402215.1 Pseudonocardiaceae bacterium | reverse complement strand
GCCGAGCCCCGCGGCCCCGGCCGATCCCGGCGCGGTCGGTGAGGGCCGCGTCCCGCAGCCCGGCCAGGTCGGCTTCCGCGGCGACCCCGCCGGCCTGACGGTCGTCGACGGCCCCGGCTCGGCCCCGCCCGGCACCCGCTGGGACGGCGGCGTGCTGTACGTGGACGGCGGCGACGTGACGCTCGACGGCCTGTTCGTCAAGGGCGGCGTCGAGTACGACGGCGACGGCACCCTCACCATCCGCGACTCGGTGATCGAGGGCAACAAGAACATGCACTCGCCGGTCATCGGCGACTCCGGCCACGTCGACATCCGGGACAGCACGATCCGCTGGAAGGGCGAGGGCCTCGGCGGCTCCTGGGGCAACGGCGCCGTCCACGGCGACGCCCGCTTCACCGTCATCCGCTGTGACATCTCCGGCACGCCGGACGGCATCCAGACCGGCAGCCACGGGAGCCTGTTCGAGCAGAACTGGATCCACGACCTGGCGATGTTCGGCACCTACCCGAACGAGACGCACAACGACGGCATCCAGAGCTACGGCGGCCGCGACGTGGTCATCCGGTACAACCGGATCGACCTGGTGGACAAGGGCGGCAAGGCCTACAACGGCCACCAGAACGCCGCGCTGTTCTTCATGCCGGACCCGGACTGGCCGCTGGTGAACCCGCAGATCGTGGGCAACTACCTGGCCGGCGGCGGCTTCACACTGCGGCTCGGCGCGCCCACCACGAACGCCGTGGTCACCGGCAACCGCTTCGGCCCCACCACCGGCGGCTGGGGCGAGCTGCTGGTCGAGGGCGCGCAGATCTCCCGGTGGGCGGACAACGTCGACGTCAACGGCAAGCAGCTCGCCAAGCCGTAGCGGCGTCCGCCGGCGCCCGGCTCAGCCCGGGACCTTGCGCAGCCAGATGCCACCCGGGTGCTGGTCGAGCGTGGCCGGCAGGGTGCGCGCCACCAGCTCCCGCTCGGCCTGCCACAGCCACGAGTTGAACAGCAGGATCTCGAACCGCGTGTTGTAGGCGAGGAACGCCCGCAGCAGGTAGTTCTCGGTCCAGCCGCGGCCCTCCCGCAGCCACTCGCGCGGGTACTCGAACGGCCAGAACACGTCGTGGAAGTGCACCACCACGCCGTCGGCCAGGCGCGGCAGCACCTCGAACACCAGCCAGTTCACGTCGCTGCCGGCCTTGGACACGTGCGTGGAGTCCACGAACAGCAGGTCGCCGGGGCACAGCGCGTCGTAGGTGCTCAGCGGCACGTCCTGCACCGGCGCGCGGAGCAGCGTGGTGCGCGCCCGGTCGCGCTCGTCCAGCAGCCCGAGCAGCCGCTCCGGGTACGGCTCCACGAAGGTGAACGACACCTCCGGCAGCCACCGGTCCGCCGTGTCCAGGGCGATCGCCGAGGAGAACCCGGAGCCCACTTCGATCACCCGCCGCGGCCGCAGGTGCCGCAGCATCGCCGAGTACACCGCGGCGTCGGCCAGCCCGAACATGGCGTTCACCTGGTGGTAGCGCCACCCGGTGGCCGCGGTCATCGGCAGCTCGTCCGGCAGGTCCGCCCAGAGCGGGGCGAGCTCGGTGACGAGGGCACGCTGCGCATCCGCCCGCAGGTCCACGCCGGGCACCGCGGCCCCGGTGTCGCCGGCCCTGGCGAGCGCGCGGTCGACGTCCGACGGCCCGGCGATCGGCGAGTAGTAGTGCCCCGGCGGCACCCACAACGGACGCCGCAGCGCCGCGGCCGCACCGCGCACGCCCCGTGCGATCGAGCGCACCACGTCCATCCCCACCCCGCCCGCGTCCCGCCCGACCGCTACGCACCGAACGTACAACCCCGCCGCCATCGGGTGATCAGCGGTCGGCAGGCCACCGACACGCCGGGTTTTCCCAGCCTGTGGGCGGTACCGGCACCCACTCGTGGCGCCCACCGCACTAGTCTCGATGTAACCTGGCGTAGCGAGATCGCGCCGCGAGAAAGGCGTTCCCCTGAACCTCTCCGACCTGCTGGCCACGGTGCGACGGCACTGGGCGGTCGCCGCCGCGTGCCTGGTCGCCACCGTCGCGGTGGCCGGCGTGGTCTACCTGCGGGTGCCCGTCTACTACACGACGCAGACGCAGCTGGTGGTGCTGTCGCCCGCCTCGCGCGCCGACTCCAACGGCGATCTGGTCGCGTTCAACCCGTACCTGACGGCCGGTGACGGTCCGTCCCAGGTGATGGCGAGCGCGTTGCAGCGGGTCGCGGTCAGCCCCGGCTTCGAGGTCGCGCTGCGCGACCGCGGGGTGACCACCGACTACTCGGTGGCGGTGGCCACCAGCGGCGGCGGCGTGGTGCTGGAGGTGGTGACGGTCGGGCTCGACCCGCAGGTCTCGCTCCGGGACCTGAACACGGTGTCGGCCTTCCTCACCGAGACCCTGGAGAAGCAGCAGATCGACGCCGGCTCGCCGGAGAACCAGCTCCTCACCATGCGCGACCTGGTCGGCCCGAGCGAGCCGGAGGCGCTGCCCGGCGACCGGATGAAGCTCGCGGCCATCGCCGGCGTGCTCGGCCTGGTGCTCACCGCGCTCATGCTCACCGTGCTGGCCACCAGGGCGCGCCGCCGTCCGGTCACGCTGCCGCCCGCCACCACGGCGCCGGACGCCGGCGGGGCCGCGGAGCCCGAGCGCGACGACCTCACCACGGTGACCCCGGTGTCCGCCGACGACGCGCGCAACCTCGGCCGGCGACGCACCGACCGCGCCCCCCGCCGGGCC
>DASWTI010000561.1:0-10290 GCA_036402215.1 Pseudonocardiaceae bacterium | reverse complement strand
ACCCCCCCCCGACTCCCCGTTCCCGGCTAGGCGACTTCCTATATATGCAGGTCAGAGAGTTTCAGTGGGTACTCGCCTAGCGCGCGAGAGCGGGGGTGTACATCGCGTACACCCCGTACACCCCTGCGCCGGTCACGCTGCGTGTGCACCGCTGAGATGGGTCTCGCCGACGTGGACACCGTGGTTGGCCACGGCCACCGCGAGGGCCTTGTCGAACAGCGGCCGCTGTTCGTGCCGGAGCTTGCGTCGCGCGTCGCTGCGGCTGATGCGGCCGTGGGTGTCGACGATCGACGCGAGGCGTGCTGCCACTCGCGCTATGTCTGCGCCGATGTCGGATGTGTCGGCGGCGATGCGGACGGCTTGGTCGCGCTTGTGGTCGTCGGCGCGCTGCTGCTTCCATGCGGCCACGTTGCGGCCGTGGGTGATGACGGCGTTGCGGACGTGGCAGGAGGTGCGCCAGATGGTCGCGGCGAGGCGCCAGTCCTCCTCGTTGACCGTTGTTCGGCCGCCGAGGAGGGCGAGGGCGGCGGCGAGCTTGAGCCGCTGTAGGGGTTCGTGGGCGTCGAGCGGATCGGCGGTGTAGGTGTCCTGCTGGCGGGCGATCTGGTCGTCCTGGACCCAGCGGGTCACGGAGTCTGGGTAGGTGATGGGGGTGTGTCGCTGCCAGGTGGCGTCGATGGTGAGGGGTCCGGGCCAGGTGACGCCTGTGCGTGCGTGTGGGTCGCGTGCGGATGCCCACACGATGCGCTGGGGTGTTCCGGCGTCGGCGTCGGCGAGTAGTGGGCCGGCGGTTTCGAGCTGATAAGCGAGGACGACGCCAAGGCTGTAGGTGCGGGCGGGGATGTTCCGCTGGGTCTCCTGGGCGGCACCCGCTTCGCCGAGGCGGGCGCCGGTCCAGGCTGCGCGCAGTGCGGAGCCGACGGTCGATCCGCTGCGTTCGGCGAGCTTGGTCAGCTTCTCGCCTTCGTCGACCACCACGAGGGCGTGGTGGCGGACCTGTGCGCGGCGGGGCTTCTTCTTGCCGTTCTCGTCTTCGTCGGTGACGGTGCCCATGAACAGTTCCGCGAGACCCTCGCCGGAGCCGATGCCGGCTTCGCGGTAGTGGTCGGGGTTGTTGGCCCACTGTGGTAGTTCGATGAGGTCGGCAGCGGTGGTGTGGGCCTTGGACTTGCCGACGCCGCTGGGGGCGACGACGGCGGCGTAGATCGGTGTGCCGAATGGTCCGATGCCGGCGTCGGCGGTGTGGGGTGCGATGGACGCGATGCGGGCGAGCGCGCACAGGAGCACGGCGTCGGGGCTGGCGATGCGGGCGCGTGCGGCTTGCCGTATGTGGGCCAGGGCGGGCCGGGTCTGCCAGAAGTCGTCCGGCAGGGTCGGGAGGCGTCCGGGGCGGGGCGACAGGGCTTCGTCGCGGGCAGCGGCGTATCCGTCGGCGGCGCCGGCCAGGTACTCGGCGCCTGGGTCGCGGGCGAACAGGTCGGCCCACGAGTCGTCGTCCCAGGCGGCGGTGTTGGTGGCCTGGTGGTGGGCGTTCACTCGGTCACCTGCGGGTCGTCGAGGTGCCGGTTGAGCTGGTCGAGGAACGCCTGGTAGCCGGGGCCACAGGCGGCGACCCAGAGGCGGTCAGCGTCCTTAGTGACGTGTGCGGCGCGGGTGGCCAGGTGGCCGGCGTCGACGGTGCTGATCCAGCCGAGGGTGAGGCGGATGGTGGCACCGGCGGGGATGTTGAGGTCGACGCCGTTGACGAGAAGCCCCCGGGTCAGTTCGTGCACGACACGCACTTTCGATCGGCGGCTCATGCGGCACCGCCGTCGGTGTTGGCGATGGCGTCGGCGATGGCGTCGAGTTCGGCTTCGACTTGGGTGGCGGCGAGGGCGTCACGCTTGGCGCGTCGGGCCTGCGCTGACTTCAGCGCGAGGCGGGCCATGAAGGCACGTCGGGCGCTCTCGGCGCGCTGGGCGCGTTCGGCGGCTGGGAGGGTGCCGTCGGGGTCGACTTCGGCTTCGAAGCGGGCGGCGAGGGCTGCGCGGGCGTTGGCGGTGCGTGCTGCGCGGTTGGGCGTCCTGGCCCAGCTGGTGTGTGCGGCGAGGCGGGCGCCGAGTGTGCGTTCGGCGGGTGTGGGCGCCGTTCTGTTGACACACCCATCCTGTGTATGTACATTTCGGCTGTCGGCCACGGACTTCCTCCGTTGGTCGTCGGGTGCATCACCGCCCACGGAGCGTCCACTCTATGGTGCGGGCGACGATGCATGATCGTTTGCTGGCTGGCGAGGGTCGGTTGCCGCCGACCTCGCCGGTTCCTCCGTACAGCGTCTAACGGCTCTGCGCGGCCAAATCATCGCATGTCAAGCCCCGCCGCCAGGCGTCACACCTCCGAGAATCATCCCTTTGAGGGTGGGGCGCCGCTCACAGGTCCCCCAGGTTCAACCGTCGCGCCTCCTCGGCGGCCCGTGCCGACGCCTGGGCCTTCGTGTATCGCAACAACATGTCGGGTCGGGTCCACCCGGCGACGGCCATCAGCCCGCCCTCGGAGCCGCCGGCGGACAGCCACCGGTGCGCGGCGGTGTGCCGCAGCTTGTGCGGGTGGAACCCCACCAGGCCGGCCGCGGCGGCGCGCTGGGTCAGCGCCTGGTGCAGCGCGTCGTAGGTGAAGCCCTTGCCGCGGTCACCCAGCCACAGCGCCGGGGTGTCGGCCAGCCGGTGCGAGCGCCGGACGCGCAGCCACCGGTCGAGGGCGCGGCCGGTCTGCGGCCCGTACGGCACCACGCGGCCCTTGCCGCCCTTGCCCTTGCGCACCACGGCGGTCATGGTGCGCAGGTCGATGTCGGCGACCTCCAGGCCGACGGCCTCGCCGGCGCGGGTGCCGGTCTCCAGCATCAGCCGGACCAGGGCCTCGTCGCGGCGGTCCCGCAGTTCCCGGCCGGTGCACGCCTTGATCAGCGCGCGCAGCTCGTCGTCGGTGAGCGGTTCGACGACCTTGGTGTCCAGCTTGACCGACTTGAGCGTGGCGAGGTGATCGGTGTCGAGCTCGTCCTCCTCGACGAGCCATCGGGAGAAGCGGCGCAGGGCGAGCAGGCGGGACTGGGCGGTGGCCGGCTCGGCGCCGTCGTCGAGCAGTGCGGTGACGAACGCCTGGACGGTGCGCCGGTCGAGCACCGGGGGAGTGCCTGTCCGGTCGCACCAGTCGAGGAAGCGGCGGACGCCGTCGCCGTAGGTCTTCACGGTGGCCGGGCTCTTGCGTTCCGAGCGCAGCGCGAGTTCCCAGGACACGAGAAGTGGCGCCAGGTCGACCGACATGGCGCCACTCTACTCGAATATCTGGACTATCTACGTTGTGCGGTGCTAGCGTGGCGACCGTTCGGCCCGAAAGTTGCTTCTGACCTGCGGTGTTGCCGCTCCGCCCGTCACAGCCCTAGTCCAGGTAGTCGCGCAGGACCTGGGACCGGGACGGGTGGCGGAGCTTGGACATGGTCTTGGACTCGATCTGGCGGATGCGCTCGCGGGTGACGCCGTAGACCTGGCCGATCTCGTCCAGGGTGCGGGGCTGGCCGTCGGTCAGGCCGAAGCGCAGGCGTACGACGCCGGCCTCGCGCTCGGAGAGGGTGGCGAGGACGGACTGGAGCTGGTCCTGGAGCAGGGTGAACGAGACGGCGTCCACCGCGACGACGGCCTCGGAGTCCTCGATGAAGTCGCCGAGCTGGCTGTCGCCCTCGTCGCCGATGGTCTGGTCGAGGCTGATGGGCTCCCGGGCGTACTGCTGGATCTCCAGCACCTTCTCCGGGGTGATGTCCATTTCCTTGGCCAGCTCCTCCGGCGTGGGCTCGCGGCCCAGGTCCTGGAGCAGCTCGCGCTGGATCCGGCCCAGCTTGTTGATCACCTCGACCATGTGCACCGGGATGCGGATGGTCCGCGCCTGGTCGGCCATGGCCCGGGTGATCGCCTGCCGGATCCACCACGTGGCGTACGTGGAGAACTTGTAACCCTTGGTGTAGTCGAACTTCTCGACCGCGCGGATCAGGCCCAGGTTGCCCTCCTGGATCAGGTCCAGGAACGCCATGCCACGGCCGGTGTAGCGCTTGGCCAGCGACACCACCAGGCGGAGGTTGGCCTCCAGCAGGTGGTTCTTGGCCCGCTCGCCGTCGCGCACGATCCAGTGCAGGTCGCGGCGCATCTGCGGGGCCAGCTTCTCGGCGGTGTCCTCGGCCTTGCGCACGCGCTCGGCGGCGTAGAGGCCGGCCTCGATGCGCTTGGCCAGCTCCACCTCCTCCTCGGCGTTCAGCAGGGCGACCTTGCCGATCTGCTTGAGGTAGGCGCGGACCGAGTCGGCCGAGGCGGTGAGCTCGGCGTCCTTGCGGGCCTGCCGCAGGGCCTCCGACTCCTCCTCGTCCCACACGAAGTCCTCGGAGCCGGGACCCTTCGGGGTCTCCTCGGGCTCCTCGGGCTCGACCGCGATGTCCTCGATCTCGACGGCGACGAGGTCGCCGGCGTCGGGGGCCAGGTCCGGGTCGTCGCCCAGGTCGGCCTCCAGGTCCGCGGGGCCGTCCTCCGGCTCCTCGCCGTCGGACTTGCCCGCCTTCTTGGTGGCCGGCTTGCGTGCGGCCGGCTTCCTGGTCGTGCGGGTCGACCGGTTCTGTGCCGCGCCCGGTTGCTCTGCACCCTCGACCACGGCCAGGTCGGCGTCGCCGTCGCGCTTCGCCTTCCTGGCGCCGCGCGCGGCGGCGGTGGTGGTGGAGCGTCGGGTTGCGGTGTCTGCGGCTGCCACGTAGGCCCTTTCGCGACGTTCGGTGCTCGAGTTACATCACGGTGTGTCGAGGCAGGACGACCTCGACAACCGATGGGCTGGGGAGGTGCCCGGTAGGTGCTTGCGTACCGGCACCGTTCCATTGTAACGAGGATTGGGCGTCCGGCCGTGCGTGACGTCAGGAGAACCCTGTGTGCGCGGCGAGCGCGGCGCCCACGATGCCCGCCGCGTTGCGCAGCTGGGCGGCCACCACGCGGGTCCGGTTCTCGAGCATCGGCAGCCACCGGTCGGCGTCCTTGCTGATCCCGCCGCCGACGATGATCAGGTCCGGCCACACCAGGCTCTCCAGCGCGGCGAGGTAACGGCTGACCCGCGGGGTCCATTCCTCCCACGACAGATCCTGCTGCTCCTTCACCGAGGCCGCGGCGATGTCCTCGGCGTCGCGGCCGTCGAGCTGCAGGTGCCCGAACTCGGTGTTCGGCACCAGCTCGCCGTCGGAGAACACGGCGCTGCCGATGCCGGTGCCGAACGTCAGCAGGACCACCACGCCCCGCACGTCCCGCCCGGCGCCGTAGCGCATCTCGGCGATCCCGGCGGCGTCGGCGTCGTTCAGCACGACCACCGGTTCGCCGATCTCCTTGCCCAGCACCTCGGGCGCGTCGGTGCCGATCCACGACGGGTCCACGTTCGCCGCGGTGAGCACGGTGCCGTGCTTGACCACGCAGGGCACCGTCACGCCGAGCCGCCCGCGCCAGCCGAAACGGCCGACGATGCGCGCGGCCACGGTGGCCACCGCCTCCGGGGTGGACGGGTCCGGCGTGGTGATCCGCAGCCGGTCGCCGACCAGGGTGCCGGTGTCCAGGTCCACCGTGCAGCCCTTGATGCCCGAACCGCCGACGTCGATGCCGAACCCGTGGCTGCTCATGCGCGCCGAGGGTAGTGGCTGTGGTCGGATGGAGCCGTGCTGGACATGACGGATCTGGGACGGTTGCGCGCGGTGGCGATGACGGTCGCCGCGGAGGCGGCCGGGCTGGTGGCCGCGACCCGTGAGAGCGCGGTCATCGACGTGCGCACCAAGAGCACCGAGACCGACGTGGTCACCGCCGGGGACCGCGCGGCGGAGCGCCTGATCCGGGAGCGGCTGGGCGACCTGCGGCCCGGCGAGCCGGTGTTCGGCGAGGAGGAGGGCGGGGCGCTCGCCGTGCGCGAGGCCGACGGCGTGGGCTGGGTCGTCGACCCCATCGACGGCACCGTGAACTACCTCTACGGGCTGCCCTGGTACGCCGTGTCGGTCGCCGCGACGTACGCCGGGGCGACGGTGGCCGCCGCGGTCGTGGAGCCGGTCAGCGGCCGCGTGTGGAGCGCGGCGCGCGGCCGGGGCGCGACGCTGGGGGAGCGGCCGCTGCGGGTCTCCGCGGTGCGCCGCCTCGATCTGGCGCTGATCGGCACCGGCTACGCCTACTCGCCGGCGCTGCGGTCCTGGCAGGCCGGCCTCGGCGCGGAGCTCGCGGTGCGTGCCCGGGACGTCCGGCGCGGCGGCTCCGCGGTGCTCGACCTGTGCTCGGTGGCGGCCGGCTGGCTCGACGGCTACGTGGAGCACGCGCTCTCGCCCTGGGACTGGGCCGGCGCCTCGCTCATCGCGGCCGAGGCGGGCGCGGTGGTCCGGCTGCCGCGCGCCGACGGCACCGATCCGGACGGGCTCGGCGCGGACGCCACGATGGCCGTGGCGCCGGGCGTGGCGGACCAGCTGGCCGCCGTCGTCCGAGAGGTCGCCGCGACCCGCTGAGGGCGCCCACGGTCACGCCAGGGGCCACCACGGGGTGCTCCTGGCGCGGTGACCGCTCGGCCGCCGCGGCGGGGACGTGCGGACGCCGCGGCGTCAGCAGCGGGTGTTGGCGCGGGCCGCCACGATGAGCGTGGCGTCGATCGTCGCCGGGGCGGCCTGCTGGCCCCCGGCCGGGTCGGTCGGCTGGACGGTGAGCTCGCTGAGCTGGCGCAGCACCTCGAGCGCGTCGGCGTTCGGCTGCAGCGTGTCGAAGCGCTGGCCGATGGCCAGGTCCACCGTGTCGTCCTGGCGCTGGTCGCGCACCAGCTCGGCGCACGGCATCACGATGCTCAGCGTGCGCCCCGCGGCCTCACCGGCCGGGCCGAAACGGATCTGCCCGGTGCAGTCCAGCCCGAACGTCGAGTACAGCGGGTCGTCGCCCGGCTCACCGGCGCTCGCGAAGCCCAGGTCCTCGATGAGCACGGCGGCCACCAGGGTCGCCTGACCGCGCTTGCCGCCCGCGTTGAGCACCCGCACCTTCACGGCGTCCGGCGGCAGCGGGTCCACGTTGTCGAGCGCCCCGGTGGTCAGCACCTCGCCCGGCGTGGGCGGCACGAACGGCGCGGGCGGCGGGGCGTTCGGGTCCGGGGCGGCCGGCGGCGTGGTCGCCGTGATCGGCGTGGGGGCGGCACAGGCCAGGTCGGTGCGCTCCGCGGCCTTGTCCAGGGTGCGGATCCACACCACGGTGGCGACCAGCCCGAGCACGACCATCAACGTGATCGCGGGTAGCGGCCGACGGCGCCGGTAACCGCCGCTGACCCGGCGAACGGCCGCCGGATCGGGCCCGCGGTCAGGCATCGTCACGGCCTGCGTCTCCTAGCGGTCGGCGTCCAACGGACGTGCATCCTGTGGCTCGCCGATCAGCCTAGGTCGTCGGCGGCTCGTAAAGGTAAACGGGCCCGCCCCCCGGAGGGTTGCATCCCGGTCACGATTGGTGCGCACCGGAGCCGCCTGGCGACGCATGGTCACGGCACCGGATCGCGGCACGCGCGACCATGATCGGCAACCGCGCGCGACACGCCGCCCGGCACCCGATCGGTGATCCACCGCCGCGTGGGCTACCCTCTGGCCGCTTCGGGCACCGCACGAGATCCACCAGGACGAGACCTGCGTCACATCGAGGGCGGGCACAAACAGGGCGGCCCGGACGTTGTGCAGCGCGCACGAGAGACAGAAACCGTCGATACGCAGGGGTGGGATCACAACCATGGCTACCGACTACGACGCCCCGCGTCGCAGCGAGGCCGACGAGCTGGCCGAGGACTCCCTCGAGGAGTTGAAGGCCCGTCGCAACGAGGCTCAGTCCGCCGTCGTCGACATCGACGAGTCGGACGCCGGTGAGAATTTCGAACTGCCCGGCGCGGACCTCTCCGGTGAGGAACTGACGGTCAAGGTGCTGCCGAAGCAGGCGGACGAGTTCACCTGCTCGCGCTGCTTCCTCGTGCATCACCGCAGCCGCCTCGCCGAGGACCGCGGCGGTCAGTACGTCTGCCGCGACTGCGCCGCCTGACGGGCGGTTGCCTCAGGACGTGCCGGGGCCGGGACCAGTCCCGTCCCCCGGCGCGGCCGCCCGCAACGCCGCGGCCAGCTCGTCCGGCCGCCGCGTGCTGAAGATCCAGTACGGCGTCGGGTCGTCCGGATCCGTCACCCGTACCCGCACCATCGGCCCGATCCATCCCCGGTGCAGCAGGTACGCCGCCGGGTCGGCCTCGGGTCCGAGCGTGCGCCGCTTGCGCTCCCGCGGCACCACCTCGACCTCGCCCACGAACTCCAGCGGCAGCGTCGCCGCGCCCACCCGCAGCCCCGACGGCGTCAGCCGGACCCGCGTGCGCCCCAGCAGCACCACCACGGTGGCGGCCAGCGGCAGCAGCACCAGGTACGGCAGCCAGGCCCGCACCCCCGGGTACCCCATGTGCACCTCGGCGGCCAGCAGCGAGGCCACCCCGATCGCGGGCAGCCACCACCACAGCGGCACGCCCAGCCGCTCGTCGTACGCCGCTGCCGGGGTCCGGGATGGCGCGGTGGGCGCCGGGCCGTCGGTCACCCGGGTCAGGGTAGTCTCGCGCGCCGTGTCCCTCCCCGTGCCCACCGTCGAGGTCCTGCTGACCAGGCTCGACCCGGAGATCGCGCCGCCCGCCTACGCGCGGCCCGGCGACGCGGGTGCCGACCTGGTCACCACCAGCGACGTGGTGATCGAGCCGGGGGAGCGGGCGGTCGTCGGCACCGGCGTGGCGATCGCGCTGCCGCTCGGCTACGCGGCCTTCGTGCACCCCCGGTCGGGGCTCGCCGCGCGGGTGGGGCTGTCCGTGGTGAACAGTCCTGGCACGATCGACTCCGGCTACCGTGGCGAGATCCGGGTCTGCCTGGTGAACCACGACGTGCGGGAGGCCGTGCGGCTGCGCCGGGGGGACCGGATCGCGCAGCTCGTCGTGCAGCGCGTGGAGCACGCGGTCTTCCGCGAGGTCGACGCGCTGCCCGCGTCGGAGCGCGGCTCCGGTGGGTACGGCTCCACCGGTGGGCACCACCAGTTGGCGATGGAGGACTGATCCAGTGTTCGGACGGGGACGGCACCGCAGGAAGCGGGGGGGCCGTGCGGTCGAGGACGTCGAGCTCACCGAGAACGAGGTGGTCGACGAGGGGCCGCTGACCGGGCCGTTCGACGAGTCGCAGGCGCGTGACGACGGCGTCGGCCGGCTCGACCTCGGCTGCATGCGGCTGCCGCTGCCGGACGGCGCCCAGCTCCAGGTGGAGGTTGATCCTTCCGGCCCGGTGCGCGCGGTGCACCTGCTGACCGAGCTCGGCCAGCTCACCGTCACGGCGTTCGCCGCGCCGCGCGACGGTCAGCTCTGGACCGAGGTGCGGGCGGAGATCACCGACCAGCTGCGGGCCGACGGCGCTCGCGTGGAGCAGGTGTTCGACGGCGAGTGGGGCCGCGAGGTGCAGGCCGTGACGCCGCAGGTGTCGCTGCGGTTCGTCGGCGTGGACGGCCCGCGCTGGATGCTGCGCGGCGTGGCCGCCGGCGTCCCGGAGCAGCACCCCCGGCTCGTCGAGCTGCTGTACCAGGTGCTGCGGGACACCGTCGTGGTCCGCGGCGCGGAGCCGATGCCGCCGCGCTCGCCGCTGCCGATCACGCTGCCCGGGCCGATGGCCGAGCAGCTGAAGCTCGCCGCGGCCCAGCAGGGCCAGCAGCCGCCGCCGACCGGCTGAGTCCGGTACGGCCTTCGGCGGTGCGTTGCGCCGTACGGAGTCACCGTCGGCGTCTGCCCGGCTCCGGGCGGCGGGTGCTGCGGGGAGTCATTCGCATCCAGAGCGTTATTGGACATTCCCCGGAGGAGTCCTCCTGTGGGATCGTGCTCACCGTGAGTACCACCCGTCGGGGGTGGGTTCGGTCCGAATCGCCGAGGAGACAGAGAGCATGGCACTTGGCACGGTGAAGTGGTTCAACGCCGAAAAGGGCTTCGGCTTCATCCAGCAGGACAACGGCCCTGACGTGTTCGCCCACTTCTCGGCGATCCAGGCGACCGGATACCGGACCCTGGAGGAGAACCAGCGCGTCGAGTTCGAGGTCGTCCAGGGCCCCAAGGGCCCGCAGGCCGACCGGATCCGGGTCGTCGGCTAGGCCCCGGGCAGTCCCGTCATCACTCCGGCCACCGCCGCACGGCGGTGGCCGGAGCCGACTCCGGGCCGGCCGGCGTGGCGCCGGCCGGGCACGGCGGCGTCCGCGG
>DASWTI010000560.1:0-5843 GCA_036402215.1 Pseudonocardiaceae bacterium | reverse complement strand
AGGTGCGGCTCGGCGGCACGGCGCCGGACCCACCGTCGGGGCGGGACGAGCAGCGCCAGGTGGCCGCCCGGGCCCGGCGCTACCTGGACCAGGTGCTGCCCCGGGCCCGGTTCCGGCTCGTGACGGCGCCGACCGTGGCCGACGCCGCGGCGGCCGTGGCGGACGCGGCCTGCGGGGAGCACACGGTGCTCGCGCTGCTCGTGGTGGACCACGCCGACCACCGCCGGCCCGGCCTGGCCCCGGCGCCGATCGGCGAGGAGGTGGCGAAGCTGGAGGCTGCGCTGCCCGAGCACGTGATCTTCCGGCCGTCGCCGCTCACCGTGCAGGTGCACACCGACCCGGACACCGACGCGCGGCTGTCGGTGGAACGGCACTCGGTGCGCTGGCCGGCGACCGAGGAATGGGTGCCGGCGGCCGACCTGACGTGCGCGTTCACCGATGCCGTGCAGAGCCAGCTGACCGATCGTTTCAGCGCGGCCGCGGCGCCGCAGCCGGGGGCGCTGGCGAGCGCGCTCGCCCGGTTCCTGGACCGCGAGGCCGGTGACACCTGGGGGCTGCACTACTACACGGGCTCGGTGGTGGCCCGGTTCATCGACGACCTGGAGCGCCATGCCTCCGCCCACGGCAACCCGGTGGTGCGCGGGCCGAGCGAGCACAGCCTGGCCTGCTCGGCGCTGGCCCGCTGGACGCTCGACGACGCGCCGTTCGTGATCGCGGTGACCAGCGGCATGGCCGACGAGCTGCGCGGCACGCTGGCGAACCTGCGCGCGGCCCGGGCCAGGGGCTTCCTGGTGTTCCCCGACTCGCTGCCGGAGCAGTGGTACCCGTTCCAGGGCACGATCACCACGACCGAGGACTCGCGCGCCGTGATGCGGGCGCGCGGCGTGCCGACCGTGCACATCGACCGGCCGGACCGGCTCGCCGAGCGGCTGGCCGAGGCGTTCGAGGCGTACGCGTCCGGGCAGGGGCCGGTGGCGCTGTTCGTGACCCGCGACGTGCTGGAGTCCACCGCGCCCGTCGAGCTGCCGGCCGCGCCGCCGCCGGCCGCGGCCGTGACGGTCGGCGAGCCGCCGGGGTTCACCGAGCTGCTGGACACGCTGAACACCGCGCCGCGGCGGCTGCTCTGCCAGGTCGGCCCGCTCGGCCCGGTGGCCACCGAGGCGATGTACGACCTGGCCCGGCGCGCCGGCATCGCGCTGGTGGACTCGCTCACGCACCCCGGGACGGTGTGCCGCTACCCCGGCGGCGGTGACCGCGAGGTGCGCGAGTACCTGGGGACGCTGAGCCTGTACGGCTACTCGGCCCGGGTGTACGAGTTCCTGCACTCCGACGGCCGGCTGCGGCCCGCCGAGGAGCAGTCGCTGCTGTTCGTGAACAGCCCGGTGCCCGAGGTGGCCACGCCGTTCACCCAGCGCGTGGTGCGCGGCCTGCGGCCGATCCAGCTGACGGCACACGCCGAGGACGTGGCGCCGTTCGCCGGGCTGGGCGTGGTGGGCGCGCCGGACCGGCTGCTGGCGGCGCTCGCGGGGCGGGTGCGGGTCTCCCCCGAGGTGCTGGCGCTGCGCCGCGCGGCGATCGACGACACGGCGCCCTCGTTCTCCGACGTGGTGGGGCTGCTGCCGACGCTGCCGATGACCGCCAACCACTTCTTCCGCCGGCTGCACGACGTGCTGGACGGGCTCATCACGCGGCACGGCTACCGCTACACGGGGGTGTTCGACGTCGGCCGCTCCGGGCTGTCCGCGGTGTGCAACCTGCCGCGCACCGGGCCGGGGTTCAGCGGCTGGTTCGGCCGCGCGCTGATGGGTGACGCGCTGATGGCGCTGCCCGGGATCGCGCTGCACCCGACCTCCGCGCGCCGGGCCCCGGACGACGTGCTGGCGTTCGTCGGTGACGGGGCGTACGCGCTGGTGCCGGACGTGCTGCCGGCGCTGGTGCACCAGATCGTGGCGGACGGCGTGGGGCTGCGCCGCAACGTCAGTGTGTTCCGGTTCGCCAACGGCGCGCACTCGGTGATCCGCAGTTACCGCGAGGCCATGCGGCCGGGCGCGGTGAGCGGGCAGACCGGCGTGCTGTCGCTGTGCGAGCAGGACTGGACACGGCGCATCGAGGGACTGACGGTGACCCACCGCCGGCTCACCACGGTGGACGGGGCGGCGCTCGCCGAGCAGCTGCGCGAGCCCGGGGTGATCAACCTGTACACCGTGCCGCTGGCGCACAACAACGAGGGGGACGGGCTGAGCCGGCTCTCCGCGGCCGGCTGGCAGCGCGACGCGCTGACCTCGGGCGCGTTGGCCATGGCCGGCGCGCGCCCGGCGGGAGTCGCCCGATGAGGTTCGGATTCCTGGCGCACCCCACCAACGAGGGGCAGCGCAACCAGGTGCGCGCGAGCACGCTCGTCGGCGACTGGCTGTACCGGCGCACCGGGCGCACGCCCACGGTGGGGCACGTGCGGATGCCGATGTTCGGCACCGTCACGTCGGCCACCGGGGCGAGCTGCGAGGGCGAGGTGCGCTACCTGCCGCACACCGCGCCGGACCTGCTGGCCGACCACGCGGCGGCGGCGCGCTACGTGGCCGGGCAGGCCGAGGGGCTGATCGCCAACGGCGCCGAGCTGATCGGCCTGGGCGGCGCGACGTCGATCGTGGGCGGCCGCGGCGTGGCCACCCAGCGGGCCGTCGGCGTGCCGGTGACCAGCGGCAACTCGCTCACCACGTTCGCCGCGCACGCCCTGGTGGGCACCGTGCTGGAGCAGGTGGGACACGAGCCGGGCGCGATCGAGGTGGGCGTGATCGGCTTCCCCGGCTCGATCGGCCTGGCCATGGCGCGGCTGCTGCTGGACGACGGGCACCGGGTGCTGCTGGTGTGCCGCAAGGGGCGGGTGGACCCGGCCGCGCTGCTGGCCGCGCTGCCGGAGCACGCCCGCGACCGCGCCGAGGTCACCGACGACGTGGCGGCCTGCCTGCGCCGCACCCGGATGGTGGTGGCGGCGTCCTCGGCGGGCGGCGTGGTGGACCCGGCGGCGCTGCTGCCCGGCAGCGTGGTGGTGGACGTGGCGCTGCCCAGGGACGTGCCGGAGACCGACCACGGGCGGCGTGACGTGCTGATCCTGGACGGCGGGCTGGTCTCGGCGTCCGCCGCGGTGGCCATGGACAACCTGACGTTCGGCTTCACCGAGCAGCTCAACGGCTGCCTCGCCGAGACGATCGTGCTGGCCCTGGAGGGGCGCGCCGAGTCGTTCTCGCTGGGTGGGGAGCTGGACCCGGACCGCATCCGGGAGATCGGCGCGATCGCCGCCAGGCACGGCTTCACCACGGCGCCGCCGGCGAGCTACGGGCGCCCGGTGCCGCTGGAGCGCATCGCCGAGCTGCGCCGCCACCACTGCCGGGCCGGGACGCCCGGACCGCGGCGCGACGACGAGGCGCTGGCCCGCGACCGGTTCCGCACGCACCTGAACCCGCCGCTGGGCACCCTGTACGCGACGCACGACCTGGACCGGGTGTTCACCGGCGGCCGCGGCTGCGTGCTGAGCACCGAGGACGGCACCGAGTACCTGGACTTCGTGGCCGGCTACGGCTGCCTCAACGTGGGGCACAACCACCCGGCGGTCACCGCGGCGCTGCGCCGGTTCCTGGACCGTGGCGAGCCGACGTTCGTGCAGTACACGTCGGTGCCGGTGCGCACCGCCGAGCTCGCCGAGCGGCTGGCCGCCATCGCGCCGGGCCGGATGGAGCGGGTGTTCTTCTCCAACTCCGGCACCGAGGCAGTGGAGGCGGCGCTCAAGCTGGCCCGCGCCGCCACCGGCCGCACCCGGCTCGTGTACACCGACAACAGCTACCACGGCAAGACGCTCGGCGCGCTCTCGGTGACCGGGCGGGTCAAGCACCGCGAGCCGTTCGGGCCGCTGCTGCCGGACTGCGTGCCGGTGCCGTACGGCGACCTGGACGCGCTGCGTGAGGCGGTGCGCGGCGCGGCGGCGTTCATCGTGGAGCCGGTGCAGGGCGAGGGCGGCGTGGTGCTGCCGCCGCCCGGCTACCTGGCCGCGGCGCGGCGGCTGTGCCGCGAGGCCGGCGCGGTGTTCGTCGTCGACGAGATCCAGACGGGCCTGGGCCGCACCGGGGCGCTGTTCGCGTGCGAGCACGAGGGCGTCGAGCCGGACGTGCTGTGCCTGGCGAAGTCGCTGTCCGGCGGGCTGGTGCCGATCGGGGCGACGCTGGCCACCGCCGAGGTGTGGGACGCCGGGTACGGCACGACCACGCGATCGGTGCTGCACACGTCGACGTTCGGCGGTGGCAACCTGGCCTCCGCGGTGGCGCTGGCCACGCTCGACGTACTGCGCGACGAGGAGCTGCCGGCCAGGGCGGCCGCGGTCGGCGGGCGGCTGCGCGCGGCGCTCACCGAGGCGCTCGCGCCGTTCCCGATCGTCGGCGAGGTGCGCGGCGTCGGCCTGATGAACGCCATCGCCTTCGAGGGCGGCTACGACGGCGCGGTGCGGGCCGTCGCCGACGACCTGCTGACCCGGCTGCCGGGCAACCTGTACCAGCTGGCCGACACGCTGCCGGACGACGTGCGCGGGGCGCTGCGCGGCGCCGCCGACGCCGTGGAGGGCGCGCTGCGCGACCTGCTGTGCATGCGCTTCGTCGGGGCCATGGGCCGCGACCACCGGATGCTCGCCTTCGTCACGGCCAACAGCAACCGCGTGGTGCGCATCCAGCCGCCGCTGGTGCTGGACGACGACCAGGCCGACCGCTTCGTGACGGCCGCCGCGGCCGTGTGCGACTCACTGACCGACCGGCTCTGAGCCGAGAACCGACCCCGCGAGGAGGATCCGAGATGAACCGCACCGAGGCCCTGGACCACGTGACCGCCGTGCTGCGTTCCGGGCTGGGCGTGCCGGGTGACCTGATCACCGAGGAGGCGAGCCTGCGCGACGACCTGGGGCTGGACTCCCTGGACCTGTTCGAGCTGGTCACCGGCCTGGAGGCGCGGCTGGGCACGCGGGTGTCGCAGACCGAGCTGCCGGCCGTGCAGACCGTGGCCGACGCCGTGGAGCTGGTGCTCACCGTGGTGGCCGCCGCGAAGGTCGCGTGATGGGCGCCGGCACCCAGGTCGTCATCACCGGCATGGGAGTGGTGGCACCGGGCGGGGTCGGCCTGGACGAGTTCCACGAGGCGCAGCTCGCGGCGCGCAGCGCCGTCCGGCGGGTGCCCGAGCTGGAGCGGGTGCCCGGCCTGGTGTCCATCGCGGCGCCGGTGGAGCTGCCGCCGGCGCTGCGGATGGACCGGCGGGAGGCGCTGCGCACCGACCGCTGCGTCCAGCTCGCCTCGGCGGCGGCCGGGCTGGCCGTGGAGCACGCCAAGCTCGACCTGGAGGACGTGGACCGCTCCCGGGTCGGCGTGCTGATCGGCACCGGCGCCGGCGGCATGGGTGCGAGCGAGGAGAGCCTGCGCACCATGGTGGCCGACGGGGCGCCGGCCGTGCGGGCGCGGACCATCCCGATGCTCATGCTGAACGCGCCCGCGGCGCACGTCGCGATCCGGTTCGGGCTCACCGGGCCGTGCGCCTCGGTGGCGACGGCCTGCGCCTCCGGCGGGGACTCGATCATCGCCGCGGTGCAGGCCATCCGGTCCGGCGAGGCCGACGTGATGCTGGCCGGGGGCACCGAGGCGCCGATCACGCCGTTCGTGATGGCGAGCTTCGGGGCGCTCGGCGCGCTGGCCGGCGACGCGCGCGGCCCGGAGGCGGCGAGTCGGCCGTTCGACGCCGGGCGCACCGGGTTCGTCATGGCCGAGGGCTCCGGGGTGCTGGTCCTGGAGTCGGCCGAGCACGCCGCGGCCCGGGGC
>DASWTI010000559.1:0-23599 GCA_036402215.1 Pseudonocardiaceae bacterium | reverse complement strand
CCTCACGGCGCGCGGGGCGGCGTGGCCGGTGTCGGGTTCGTGGCGCCGCGGCCCGGGGTGGAGGCCGAGCTGGCCGGGATCTGGGCCGAGGTGCTGGACGTGCGGCGCGTCGGTGCCGACCGCCAGCTCGGCGACGGTCTGGCGCAGGAAGATGTCCTTGGACGTCAGCCGCAGCCCGGCCTGCCTGGCGCGGGAGACCACCTGCATGCTCAGGATCGAGTCGCCGCCGAGGGCGAAGAAGTTGTCGTGCGCGCCGACCCGGTCGACGCCCAGCACGTCGGCCCAGATGCCCGCCAGCTCCGCCTCCACGCCGGGGCGCGGCGGGACGTGCCCGGTGTCCGGCCGGGCTCCCGGCTCGGGCAGCGCCCGGCGGTCGACCTTGCCGGCCGGGGTCAGCGGCAGCTCGTCCAGCGCCACGAACGCCGACGGCACCAGGTACTCGGGCAGGCTGCGCCGCAGCCAGGCGGTCAGCTCGCGCGACCCCGGCGCGTCGCCCGGGGTGGTGGGCACCACGTGGGCCACCAGGCGCCGGTGCACCCCGGTGCCGAACGCGCCGACGACGGCCCGGGCGACCCGGTGGTGGCTCAGCAACGCCGCCTCGATCTCGCCCGGCTCCACCCGGAAGCCGCGGAGCTTGAGCTGGTCGTCGGCCCGCCCCAGGTAGTCGAGCAGGCCGTCGGCCGTCCACCGGGCCCGGTCCCCGGTGCGGTACATCCGCGATCCGGGCGGCCCGAACGGGTCGGCCAGGAACCGCTGCGCCGTGAGCCCGGGCCGGTGCAGGTAGCCGCGGGCCACCTGGGCGCCCGCCACGTACAGCTCACCGGCCACCCCGATCGGCACCGGCCGCAGCCGGTCGTCCAGCACGTAGGCCCGGACGTTGCGCAGCGGCCGCCCGATGACCGGCCGCCCGGCGTCGGTCAGTCGGCAGGACACCGCGTCCACGGTGCACTCGGTGGGGCCGTAGAAGTTGTGCACGGTGACGTCCGTCGCGGCGCGCAGCCGCTCCCACAGCGGCGCGTCGATCGCCTCGCCGCCGAGCGTCAGCACGCGCGGGCGGTGCCGCCCCGGGTCCAGCAGCCCGGCGTCGAGGAGCTGGGCGGCGTGCGCCGGGGTGAGGTCGACCAGGTCGACGCGGTGCTCGGCCAGGTGGTCCAGCAGCGCGTGCGGGTCCCGGCGGACGTCGTCGTCCACCAGGTGCAGCTCGTGGCCGTCGGCCAGCAGCGTCAGCGCGTCCAGCGAGGTGTCGAAGGAGAACATGGCGATGAGCGCCACCCGCAGGGGCCGGTCGCCGGCATCGGCGAGCAGGTCGCCGCGGTGGTGGAACACCAGGTTGGTCAGGTTCCGGTGCTCGACCGCCACGCCCTTGGGCCGGCCGGTGGAGCCGGAGGTGTAGATGACGTACGCGCAGTGCTCCGGGCGCACCGGCCGGCGCGGGTCGTCCCCGGACCGGTGGCCGAGCGGCGGCAGCGGCCGGTCGATGACGTGCACCGGCCGGGCGTCCTCCAGCACGTACCGCACCCGGTCGGCGGGCAGGCCGGGGTCCAGCGGCAGGTACACCGCGCCGGTCTTGAGCACCGCCAGGAAGGCCACGACGCTGTCCACCGACCGCGGCAGCATCACCGCGACCGTGCGCTCCGGGCCGGCGCCCCTGGCGAGCAGCTCGTGGGCCAGCCGGTTCGCGCGGGCGTTGAGCTCGGCGTAGCCGATCCGCTCGTCGCCGCACACCAGCGCGGTGCGGTCCGGGGTGCTCGCCACCTGAGCCTCGAACAGCTCGGTGAAGGTGACCTCGGGCACCGCCGCGGCGGTGTCGTTCCAGGCGCGGACCACGAGGTCGCGCTCCCGCGGCGGCAGCAGCGGCAGGTCGGCCAGCCGCCGCCCCGGGTCGGCCGCGATCCCGCCGAGCAGCACCAGGAGCTGCCCGGTCATCCGCTCGATCGTGGCCGGCTCGAACAGATCGGTGTTGTACTCCACGGCGCCGCGCAGCTCACCGCCGGTCTCCTGGAACTCGATCGTCAGGTCGAAGCCCGCCGTGGTGGTCGGCAGGTCCACCTCCT
Source organism: Pseudonocardiaceae bacterium (assembly GCA_036402215.1). GTDB lineage: Bacteria > Actinomycetota > Actinomycetes > Mycobacteriales > Pseudonocardiaceae > DASXTS01. The sequence continues at coordinate 21,545 of DASWTI010000559.1, read as the reverse complement.
CGACCACCAGGCCGGGCAGCCGCGGCACGTCGTCCGGCGTGTTCTGCAGCATCACCATCACGTCGAACAGCGGGTTGCGGCTGGTGTCGCGCGGCACCCGCAGGGCGTCGACGACCCGCTCGAACGGCACGTCCTGGTGGGCCAGGCCGTCCAGCACGGTGGTGCGCACCGCGGCCAGCAGCTCGTCGAAGGTGGCCGACGGGTCCACCGTGGAGCGCAGCACCAGCGTGTTCACGAACAGCCCGACGACGCGCTCCAGCTCCGCGTGCTCGCGCCCGGACACGGCGGTGCCGACGGCGACGTCGCGCTGCCCGCACAGCCGGGCCAGCAGCACCTGGCAGGCGGCCAGCAGGGTCATGAACAGCGTGCTGTCGCCGCGGCGTCCCAGCTCGGTGAGCGCGGCGGCCACCTCGGCGGGGACCACGAACCCGTGGCGGGCACCCGCCGCGGTGCGCACCGCAGGCCGCGGCCGGTCGGCCGGCAGCTCCAGCGGCCGCACGCCGTCCAGCCGGGACCGCCAGTACTCCAGCCCCTCGGCCAGCGGCTGCTCGCGCTGCCACACCGCGAAGTCGGCGTACCGCACCGGCGGCGCGGGCAGCTCGGTGGCGCCGCCGTACAGCGCGGCCAGGTCCTCGGCGATCACCGAGGTGGACCAGCCGTCGGTGATCGCGTGGTGCAGGCCGATCACCAGCACGTGGTCGTCGTCGGCCAGCCGCAGCAGCAGGGTCCGCAGCAGCGGTCCGCGGCGCAGGTCGAACGGCCGCGCGCACTCCTCGGCCAGCACGGCCGGCAGCTCGGCCGGGTCGGCGTCGCGCACCGGCACGGTCACCGGGAACGGCTCGTGCACCACCTGGATGCCGTTGCCGTCGACGTCGTCGAACGTGGTGCGCAGCGACTCGTGCCTGGCCACCAGCGCGGTGAGGGCCCGGTCCAGCGCGTCCCGGTCGAGCGGCCCGCGCAGCCGCCAGGCGGTCGGCGTGACGTACTCGGTGCCGCCGGGCTCGAACTGGTCAAGGAACCACAGCCGCTGCTGGGCGTAGGACTGCGGCAGCGCCCCGTCGCCGGTGGCCGCCGGGATCGGCGCCACCGGCCGCGCGTCGGCGGCCAGGCCGGCGACGGCGGCGGCCAGCCCGGCCACCGTGGGGTGCTGGAACACCGCGCGCGGCGACAGCGGCACCCCGAAGGCGCCGCGCAGCCGGGAGGTGACCTTGATGCTGAGGATGGAGTCACCGCCGACGGCGAAGAAGTTGTCGTGCGCGCCGATCGGGTGCACGCCCAGCACCTCGGACCAGACGCCGGCCACGACACGCTCGGCGTCGGTGCGCGGCGCCACGTGGTCCTCGCGCGCCTCCGTGAGGTCGGGGGCGGGCAGCGCGCGCCGGTCCAGCTTGCCGCTGAGGGTCAGCGGCAGGGCGTCGAGCGTCACGAACGCCGCCGGCACCATGTGGTCGGGCAGCGTGCGGCCGAGCGCCTCGCGCAGGTCCGCAGGGGGCTCGCCGACCAGGTAGGCGACCAGCCGCCGTACCCCCGGCAGGTCCTCGCGCGCCACGACGGCGGCCTCCCGGATGCCGGGCCGGCGCAGCAGCTGCGCCTCGATCTCCCCGGGCTCGATGCGGAAGCCGCGGATCTTCACCTGGTCGTCGGTGCGGCCGAGGTAGTCCAGCGTGCCGTCCGCGGTCCACCGCACCAGGTCGCCGGTGCGGTACATGCGGGAGCCGGGCGGCCCGAACGGGTCGGCGACGAAGCGCTGCGCGGTCAGGCCGGGACGATCCAGGTAGCCGCGGGCCACCTGGACGCCGGCCAGGTGCAGCTCACCGGCCACGCCGGCCGGGACCGGTGCCAGCTCGCCGTCCAGGACGTAGGCGCGCACGCCGCTCCCCGGGCGGCCGATGATCGGCCGGGGGCTGTCCGCGAGGCGGCAGTAGACGGTGTCGACCGCGCACTCCGTCGGCCCGTAGTAGTTGAGGCCCTCGATGCCCGGTGCCTCGCGCACCGCCTGCCACAGCGCCGGGTCGACGCCCTCGCCGCCCAGCATGAGCGCGCTCAGGCCGCTGGTCAGCAACCCGGCGGGGACGAGCTGCTGGGCGTAGGTGGGGGTCAGGTCGAGCACGTCGATCCGCTCGCGTGCCACCAGGCCCAGCAGCGCGGGCGGGTCGAGGCGGACGTCCTCGTCGATCACGTGCAGCTCGTGGCCGGCCGCCATGAACAGCAGCCCCTCCCACGACGTGTCGAAGGAGAAGGTCGCCGTCACCGCGAACCGCAGCGTCCGCCCGGCCTCGCGGGCCAGCGGCTCGATCAGGTCGGCGCGGTGGTCGTCCAGGAGGTTCGCCAGGCCCCGGTGCTCGACCAGCACGCCCTTGGGCCGGCCGGTGGAGCCGGAGGTGTAGATGACGTAGGCGGCGTTCTCCGGATGCACGGCGACGCCGGGATCGGTCTCCGGGTACCCGGCTGCCGCCACCTGCGCCGGGTCGTCGAGCACGAGCACCGCCCCGGCGTCGCGCAGCATGAAGTCGATGCGCGACGCCGGCAGGTCGAGGTCGATCGGCAGGTACGCGGCGCCGGCCTTGAGCACGGCCAGGATCGCCACCACGAGCTCCGCCGAGCGGGGCAGCGCCAGCGCGACCACCCGCTCCGGCCCGGCGCCACGCTCCCGCAGGCCGTGCGCGAGCCGGTTCGACCACGCGTCCAGCTCGGCGAAGCTCAGCCGCCGCGGGCCCGCGACCAGCGCGGTCGCCGCCGGGGTGCGGGCGGCCTGCGCCGCGAACGCCCGGTGGAACAGCTCGCCGGGCCCGGCCGCGTCGGTGCCGCTCCACCGGACCAGCACCTGGTGCCGCTCCTCGTCGGACATCCAGGGCAGCCGCGCCGGCGGCCGGTCGGCATCCTCGGCCACGGCGGTCAGCAGCGTCCGCAGCCGCGCGGCCAGCCGGGTCGCGGTGCCGGCGTCGAACAGCCTCGGGTCGTACGCGAGGTCGAAGCCGAGTCGCTCGTCCAGGTGCGCGGTCAGCGTCAGCGGCAGGTTGGTCGTGTCGGTGGCCTCCACCCGGCCGGTCCGGGGCCCATCGGCGGCCGGGGTGCGATCGAAGGGATAGTTCTCGAACACCACCACGCTGTCGAACAGGGCGGTGTCCCGCGGCACGTCGCTGCAGGCCCGGATACGGGCGAGCGACACGTGCTCGAACCGCCGGGACTCGCTCTGCTCGGCCTGCAGCCGGCGCAGCCACTCGACGGTGCCGACGCCGGACCGCGCGCCGGGCACCGACACCCGCACGGGCACGGTGTTGATGAACATGCCCACCATGGACTCCACGCCGGCCAGCTCGGCGGGACGCCCGGACACGGTGCTGCCGAACACCACGTCGTCGCCACCACCGCAGCGCGACAGCAGCAGCGCCCACATGCCTTGCACGATCGTGTTGACCGTCAGGCCGTTGCGTCGCGCGGTGCCGCGCAGCCGGTCCGACTCCTCGGCCGACAGGGTGACCGGCACGGCCTCGCTCGACTCCGTGCGGTGTGCCTCGACCGGCGGCCGGTCCCAGGGCAGCGGGGTCGGCGAGGTCACGCCGGACAGCACCCGGCGCCAGTGCTCGGTGGCCTCTCGCTCGTCCTGCTCACCGAGCCACCGCAGGTAGTCGCGGAACGGTCGGCGGGGCACCGGCCGGGCCTGCCGCCCGGCCGTCAGCGCGGTGTACTGGTCCAGCACCTCGGCGAACACCTGGGCGGTGCTCCAGCCGTCGAGCAGCAGGTGGTGCGAGGTCCAGACCAGCGCCACCTCGTCGTCGGCCAGCCGCGCGACCACCAGCCGCAGCAGCGGCGGCGCGGTGGGGTCCACGCCGGCCGCCCGCTGCGCCTCGGCCACCTCGCGCAGCCGCGCCTCGCGCTCCGGTCCGGGCAGCGCCCGCCAGTCGTGGTGCACCACCGGGACCCGCACCTGGCGGTGGACGACCTGCAACGGTTCGTCCACGCCGTCCCAGACCACCGCGGTCCGCAGCACCGGGGTCCGGTCCACGACGAGCTGCCAGGCCCGGGCGAGCGCGGCCGGGTCCTCGACGCCGTGCAGGGTCAGGCGGAGCTGGTCGACGTAGGCCCCGGAGGCCGCGCCCGCCCGGCCGGTGTCGGTGTCGGTGCCTGTGCCGCCGACCAGGCTGTGGAAGAGCATGCCGGCCTGCAGCGGGGTGAGCGGGTAGATGTCCTCGACCTGGCGCCCGTCGCCGGCGATCCGGTCGACCTGCGCCTGGTCGAGCCCGGCCAGCGGGAAGTCCGACGGCGTGCGGCCACCGGCGCCGGGACGGCGGCAGTGCGCCACGAGCTCGCGCAGCGCCGTCAGCAGCTCGTCGGCGAGCCGGCGGACCGTGTCCCCGGCGTGCCGGGCGGGGGAGTGCAGCCAGGTCACGCCCAGCCGGCCGTCCTCCACCATGCAGGAGATCTCCAGCTGGTGGTCGCGGGGCTCGCCGGTGGCGACGTCGCCGCCCAGGGCGCCGCCCACGCCGCCGGCGCGGCGGAACCCGGTCGCCTCCGCGGGCCCGTCCCACTGGCCGTGGTAGTTGAAGCACACCGGCGGCAGCTCCGTGCCGGCCAGGCCGCTGTCCGGCCGCAGGTGCCGCAGCGCCTCGTAGCTCAGGCCGCGGCGTGGCACCGCCCGGAGCTGCTCCTTGACCGCCTTGAGCGTCGCCGCCCAGTCGCCGTCGGGCAGCCGCAGGGCCACCGGGAACTGGCTGGTGAACCAGCCGACGGTCCTCGACAGGTCCACCCCGGCGACGACCTCCTCCCGGCCGTGCCCCTCCAGCGTGATCGACACGTCGGGGCTGCCGGTCCACCCGGCGAGCACCCGGGCCAGCGCGCTCAGCAGCACGTCGTTGACCTGGGTGCGGTAGAGCTCCGGCACCTCGTGCAGCAGCGCGCCGGTGGTGGCGGCGTCCAGGTGCACGGTGACCGCGCGCGTCGAGCCGACGGTGTCGCCGGAGCCGTCGCCGGGGCCGTCGCCGTCGGCCGGCAGGGCCGCCGGGGCCGGCAGCCCGCGCCAGTGGTCCAGGTCGTCGTCGAGCCCGCCGCCCGCGGTCAGCTCGCGCAGCCGGTGCGCCCACGTGGTGAACGGCGTGCCCACCGGCTCCAGCCGCACCGGCTCGCCTGCCGCGGCCTGGCGGTAGGCCGTTTCCAGGTCGCCCAGCAGGATTCGCCACGACACGCTGTCGATCACCAGGTGGTGCACGGTCAGGAAGAGCAGCGGCCGGTCGGCGCCGGTGAGCAGCACGGCCGCCAGCATCGGCCCGTCCAGCCGCAGCTCGTCGCGGGCGCGTCGCGCGGCGTCCTCGACGGCGGCGTCCAGGGCGGCCGAGCCGGCCGGCACCTCCTGCCGCCGCAGCACCGCCCCGGTGGCGCCCGGCTGCTGCGACCAGCCCCCGCCGGTGCGCTCGAACCGCATGCGCAGCGCGTCGTGGTGAGCGACGACGGCGTCCAGCGCCACCCGCAGCGCGTCCTCGTCGACACCGTCCGGCAGCTCCAGCAGCAGCGACATGGTGAAGTGCCGCAGCGCCCCGTGGGTCTCGAAGAACCAGTGCTGGATCGGGGTGAGCGGCGCCGGGCCGGTGACCACCGGCGCGGCCGGCTCCTCCGTCGCCTCCCGGGTGACCACGGTGGCCAGCTCCGCCACGGTCTGGTGCAGGAAGACGTCCCTGGAAGTCAGCCGCAGCCCGGCGCGGCGGGCCCGGGACACCACCTGGATGCTCAGGATGGAGTCGCCGCCCAGGCCGAAGAAGTTGTCCGTCGCGCCCACCCGCTCGACGCCGAGCACCTCCGCCCAGACGGCGGCCAGCTCCCGCTCCATGGGGGTGCGCGGGGCGACGTGGGTGGTCTCCCGGTGGGCGTCGCCGTCGAGGTCCGGGGCCGGCAGCGCGCCGCGGTCGAGCTTGCCGCTGCTGGTCAGCGGCAGCCGGTCGAGCCGGACGAACGCCGAGGGCACCAGGTGTTCGGGCAGCTCACGGCGCAGCGCCTCGCGCAGCTCGGCGGACCCCGGCCGGCCGTCGGCCACCAGGTAGGCCACCAGGCGCGGGTGGCCGTCGTCGGTCCTGGCCACCACGGCGGCCTGCCGCACGTCCGGGTGCCGCAGCAGGGCGGCCTCGATCTCGCCGGGCTCGATGCGCAGGCCGCGGAGCTTGATCTGCTCGTCGGTGCGCCCCAGGTACTCCAGGGTGCCGTCGGCCAGGCGGCGCACCCGGTCGCCGGTGCGGTACATCCTGGTGCCGGGCGGGCCGAAGGGATCGGCCGGGAACCGGTCGGCGGTGAGGCCGGGGCGGGCCAGGTAACCGCGGGCCAGCTGGGCGCCGGCCAGGTACAGCTCCCCGGGGACCCCGGCCGGCACCGGCCGCAGGTGCTCGTCCAGGACGTACCCGGCCAGGTTGTCCAGCGGCCGCCCGATCACCGGCCGGTCCCCGGCGACCCGGCAGGACACCGCGTCCACGGTGCACTCGGTGGGGCCGTAGAAGTTGTAGGCCGTGGTGCCCTCGGCCGCGGCCAGCTCCCGCCACAGCTGCGCGTCGAGCGCCTCGCCGCCGAGCATCAGCACCGCGGGCCGGGGCCGTCCCTCGGCGAGCAGCCCGGCGGGCAGCAGCCGGCGCAGGTAGGACGGCGTGACGTCGAGGAAGTCGATCCGGTGCCGAGCCACGTGGTCGGCCATGACCTCCGGGTCCAGCCGGACGGTGTCGTCGAGCAGGTGCAGCTCGTGGCCGTCGGCCATCAGCAGCAGGCCCTCCCACGACGTGTCGAAGGAGAACGCCGCGGACAGCGCCACCCGCAGCCGCCGCCCGCCGGCCGCGGCCACGAACCCGTCGCGGTGGTTGACCAGCAGGTTCACCAGGGCGCGGTGCTCCACCACGACGCCCTTGGGGGTGCCGGTGGAGCCGGAGGTGTAGATGATGTACGCCGCGTTGTCCGGGCGCGGCGCGACCGGCGGCCGGGTGTCCGGGTGGTCGCCGGTGTCCGGCAGGCTCCCGTCGACGACCAGCACCGGTGCGGCGTCGGCGATCATGAGCTCACGCCGCCGCCGCGGCAGGTCCGGGTCGATCGGCAGGTACACCGCGCCGGCCTTGAGCACCGCGAGGATGGCCACCACCAGCTCCGCCGAGCGCGGCAGCACGAGCGCCACCACCCGCTCCGGGCCGGCGCCGCGGCGGCGGAACTCGTGGGCCAGCCGGTTCGCCCTGGCGTCCAGCTCGGCGTACGTGAGCGAGGTGTCGCCGCACACCAGCGCGGTGGCGGCCGGGGTGCGCGCCGCCTGCTCCTCGAACAACGCGGGGAAGGTGGTGTCCGGCACGGCGGTGGTCCGGCCGTGGCCGGCGGCGACCTGCGCGGCCAGCTCGGCGTCGCCCATCAGCGGCAGCCGGTGCAGCGGCCGGCCGGGGTCGGCGGCGATGCCGTCGAGCAGCACCGCCAGGTGGCCGGCCAGCCGGCGCACGGTCCCGGCGTCGTAGAGGTCGGTGTTGTACTCCAGCACGCAGTCCAGCTCGTCGCCCTGCTCGGTGAACTCGACGCTCAGGTCGAAGTTGGCCAGCCGGCGGGCCAGTTCGACCTCCTCGACGCGCAGCCCGGGGAACTCCGGCAGGTTCCGGCGCGCGCTCTGCAGCAGCACCATCACGTCGAACAGCGGGTGCCGGCTGACGTCCCGGCCGCCGCCCAGCGCGTCGACCAGCCGCTCGAACGGCACCTCGTCGTGGTCGAAGGCGTCCAGCGTGGTGGCCCGCACGCCGGCCAGGAACTCGGGGAAGGTGGCCCGTTCGTCCACCGTGGACCGCAGGACGACGGTGTTCACGAAGAAGCCGACGACCCGGTTCAGCTCGGGCCGGTTGCGGCCCGCGGTGACGGTGCCGACGGCGACGTCGCGCTGCCCGGCGTGGCGGGAGAGCAGGAGCTGGCAGGCCGCCACCAGGGTGGTGAACAGCGTGGTGCCGGCCTCCCTGGACAGCTCGCGCAGCCGCGTGGTGAGCGTGGCGGGCACGGCGAACCGGTGGGTGGCGCCGGCCGACGTGCGCACCGGCGGCCGCGGCCGGTCGGTCGGCAGGTCCAGCGGCGTGACGCCCGCGAGCCGGCCGGTCCAGTGCTCGACCTCCCGCGCCAGCACGTCGTCCGACAGCCGCTCGCGCTGCCAGATGGCGAAGTCGGCGTACTGCACGGGCGGCTCCGGCAGGCCCGACGTGCTGCCCGCCACCGCGGCCCGGTACAGCGCGGCCAGCTCCTCGGTGAGGACGCCCAGGGACCAGCCGTCCACCACGATGTGGTGCATGCCGAGCAGCAGCACGTGCTGCCCGGTGCCGGCGACGCGGACCAGCAGCGCCCGCACCAGCGGCCCCTCGCGCAGGTCGAACGGGCGGGCGAACTCCGCCGCCAGCACGTCGTCGACCTCGCCGGCCGGGCACTCCACGACCGGCACCGCGAGGTCCAGGGCCGGGTGCACCACCTGGACGGCACGGCCGTCCACCTCGTCGAACGTGGTGCGCAGCGACTCGTGCCTGGCCGGCAGCGCGCGCAGCGCCGCCGTCATCGCCGTCACGTCCAGGTCGCCGGTGAACCGCAGCGCCAGCGCGCTGTTGTACTCCGCCGGGTCCGGCTGGAACTGGTCGAGGAACCACAGCCGCTGCTGCGCGAAGGACAGCGGCAGCGGGCCGGTGCGATCGGCCGGCGCGATCGTGTCCGCCGGTTCCGCGTGGCCGGCCAGCCGGCGGTCGAGCTGCTCCCGCAGGTGTGCCGGCAGGGCGGAGATGCGGCTCTGCTTGGACGACGTCATCGACTCAGTTCCTGACCTTTCCGTGGTCCGTCCCGTCACCGACGGCCAGACGTTCGAGCTCCTGCAGGATTCGTTCCTCGACCAGGTCGGCCAGCGCCGACACGGTGCCGGTGGTCAGCACGTCGCGCGGGGCCAGCTCGATGCCGAAGGCCGCGCGGGCCACCGACGTGATGTGCAGGCTGCGGATGGAGTCGCCGCCGAGGTCGAAGAAGCCGTCCTCGACGCCGACCCGCTCCACGCCCAGGGCCTCGGCCCAGATCCGGGCCACGGCCCGCTCGGTCTCGGTGCGCGGGGCCACGTAGCGGTCGGCGGCCGCGGCGCCCAGGTCCGGCGCGGGCAGCGCCCGCCGGTCGAGCTTGCCGTTCGGCGACAGCGGCAGCCGGTCCAGCGCGACGAACACCGCGGGCACCATGTACGCCGGCAGCCGGGCCGCCGCCCGCTCCCGCAGGGCGCCGTGGTCGGCGTCGGCCGGGGCCACGTAGGCGACCAGGCGCTGCTCGTGCTCCACCACCGCCACCCCGGTGACCCCGTCGTGGCCGGCCAGGACCGCCTCGATCTCGCCCGGCTCGACGCGGAAGCCGCGGATCTTGACCTGGTGGTCGGTGCGGCCGAGGTACTCCACGGCGCCGTCGGGGCGCCACCGCGCCAGGTCACCGGTGCGGTACATGCGCGACCCCGGCGCCCCGAACGGGTCGGCGACGAACCGCTCCGACGTGAGCCCCGGCCGGTTCAGGTAGCCGCGAGCGAGCTGGACCCCGCTCAGGTACAGCTCGCCCGGCACGCCGACCGGCGCCGGTCGCAGGTCGGCGTCCAGCACGTACAGCGCGGTGTTCCACACCGGCCGCCCGATCGGCACCGTCACCGGGTCCCGCTCGCAGCGCCAGTAGGTGACGTCGACGGACGCCTCGGTCGGCCCGTACAGGTTGTGCAGCTCGACGTCGAGCACGGCGGCGAAGCCCGCCACCAGGTCCGGCGGCAGCGCCTCCCCGCTGCACAGCACCCGCCGCAGGCCCGTGCACCCGGCGGCCGTGGGCTCCCGCAGGAACTCGCGCAGCATGGACGGCACGAAGTGCACGGTGGTGACGGCCCGCTCCCGGATCAGCCGGGCCAGGTACGCCGGGTCCCGGTGCCCCTCCGGCCGCGCGACGACGAGGGTCGCGCCCACCACGAGCGGCCAGAAGAACTCCCACACCGACACGTCGAAGCTCGCCGGGGTCTTCTGCAGCACCCGGTCGCCGGGGCCGAGGCGGTACTCGTGCTGCATCCACAGCAGCCGGTTGACGATGCCGCGGTGCGGGACCACGACGCCCTTGGGCCGGCCGGTCGAGCCGGAGGTGTAGATGACGTACGCCGGGTGCGCCGGGTCGCGCCGCGCCGGCGGCGGGCCGGTCGGCGGGTCGCCTGCGCCGGGAGTGCCGGCTGTGTCGCAGGCGTCGAGCGGGTCGTCGACCAGCAGCACCGGCCGGGCGTCGTCCAGCACGAACCGGATGCGTTCCACCGGCAGGTCAGGGTCCACCGGCAGGTACGCCGCGCCGGCCTTCAGCACGGCCAGCAGGGTCACCACCAGCTCGACCGACCGGGGCAGCGCCACCGCCACGATCGTCTCCGGCCCGGCGCCGAGCGCGACCAGCCGGTGCGCCAGGCGGTCGGCGCGCTCGTCCAGCTCGGCGTAGGTCAGCTCGGCGTCCTCGAACACCACGGCGGTGGCGCCGGGGGTGCGCCGGGCCTGGGCCTCGACGAGGTCCGGCAGCGTCGCCGGGGCCACCGGGTGCGCGGTGTCGTTCCACTCGACGACGGTGCGGCGCAGCTCCTCGTCGGTGAGCATCGGCAGCGCCGCGAGCGGCCGCTCCGGGTCGGCGGGCAGCTCGGTGAGCAGCCGCCGCAGGTGCTCGCCCAGCGTCCGCACCGTCGCGGTGTCGAACAGCTCCGGCTCCCAGCCGAGCAGCACGGACAGCCGCTCGCCCGGGTACACCGTGGCGCTCAGCGCGAAGTTCGTCGTCTCCTCGGCGGTCAGGTCACGCAGCCGCAGCCCGTGGGCCGCGGCGGCCTCGGCGTCGATCGGGTAGTTCTCGAACACCACGGCGCTGTCGAAGAGCGCCGTGCCGCCCGGGACGCCGCTCCAGGACTGCACCTTGGTCAGCGGGACGTGCTCGAACCGCCGGGACTCCGCCTGCGCGGCCTGCAGGTCCCGCAGCCACGGCGCGACCGCCGCGCCGCCGTCCACGCCGACCCGCACCGGCAGCGTGTTGATCAGCATCCCGGTGATCGCGTCCACGTCCGGCAGTTCCGCCGGACGGCCGGACACCGTGGCGCCGAAGCACACGTCGCGGCGCCCGCCGTGCCGCGACAGCAGGATCGCCCAGGCGCCCTGCACCACGGTGCTCGGCGTCAGCCGGTGCCGCCGGGCGAACCGGTACAGCGCGGCGGACTCCGCCTCGGTCAGCGCCACCTCGTGCCGCCCGGTGGTGCGGCTGGTGTGCGGCCCGGTGGGCGCCCGGTCGAACGGCAGCGGCGTCGGTGCCTCCAGGTCGCCGAGCACGCCGCGCCAGTACCGCTCCGCCGGCTCGTCGTCGCGGCCGCGCACCCAGGCCACGTAGTCGCGGAACGGCGGCCGGGCCGGCAGCTCCGCCGCGCGGGCGTGCCGCGCGAACACGTCGGACAGCACCTGGAACACGCTCCAGCCGTCCAGCAGCACGTGGTGGAAGGTCCACACCACCTGCACCTCGTCGCCCGGCAGCCGGGCCAGCGCGAGCCGCATCAGCGGCGCCGACCCCAGGTCCAGGTGCTCGGCGCGGTCCTCGTCGAGCAGCTGCCGCAGCAGCTCCCGGCGGCGCTCCTCGGAGACGTCCGACCAGTCGTGGTGGGTCACCGGCAGGGTCGCCGCGCGGTGCACCACCTGCACCGGCTCCGTGACGCCCTCCCAGGCCACCGAGCTGCGCAGCACCGGCGTGCGGTCCACCACGTACTGCCAGGCGTCGGCCAGCCGCCGCGGGTCCGGCACGCCGCCCAGCACGAAGCACGTCTGCTGGAAGTAGACGCCCTGGTCGTCGCGGGACAGCCCGTGGAACACCATGCCGGCCTGCATCGGCGTCAGCGGGTAGATGTCCTCGACGTCGCGGCCGTCCCCGGCGAGCCGGTCCACGGCCGGCTGGTCCAGCCGGGCCAGCGGGAAGTCCGACGGGGTGCGGCCGCCGGCCCCGGGCCGCGCGCAGTGCCGCACGATCTCGACGAGGGCCGCGCGCATGGCCTCGGCCAGCGCCTCCACCGTGTGCCGCTCGTGCAGGTCCGCCGAGTAGGACCAGGTGAGCTCCAGCGCGCCCCGGTCCACCTGCCCGACGACCTCCAGCGCATGGGTCCGCGGGCTCGCCGGGTCGGCGTCCAGCTCCAGCCGGCCGATCCCGGGGTCGAACTGGCCGAGGTAGTTGAGGCTCACCTGCGGCCGGCAGACCGGCGGCGGGGCCTCGGCGAGGTACCGCAGCGCCCCGTGCCCGATGCCGCGCCGGGGAACGGCCCGGAGCTGCTCCTTGATCGCCTTGAGCGCGTCGCCCCAGCGGTCGCCGCCGCGCTCGGCGGGGTGCTCGGCGGGGTGCTCGCCGGGCAGCTCCAGCAGGACCGGGAAGACCGTGGTGAACCAGCCGACGGTGCGGGTCAGGTCCACGCCGTCGAACAGCTCCTCGCGGCCGTGCCCCTCCAGGTCGAGCAGCACCCGGCGGTCACCGGTCCAGCCGGCCAGCGTGTCCGCCAGCGCGGTGAGCAGCACGTCGTTCACCTGGGTCCGGTAGGCCGCCGGCACCCGGTGCAGCAGGGCCGCGGTCTCCTCGGGGCTCAGCCGCACGGTCACCGAGCGGGCGGACGCCGTGGTGTTCGGCGGGCGCCCCTCCGGCGGTCCGGTCCGGTCCACGGGCAGCGCCGGGACGGTGGCGGCCGCCTCGGCCACCGCCGCCCAGTGCGCGCGCTCGTCGTCGAAGCCCCCGGCGGCCACGTGCCCGGCGAGCAGCGTCGCCCACCGGCCGAACGGCGTGGTCCTCGGCCGCAGGCGTACCGGCCCGCCGGCCACCACCTGCCGGTACGCGGTCCGCAGGTCCTCGGCGACGACGCGCCACGACACCCCGTCGACCACCAGGTGGTGCGCGGTCAGCCGCACCGCCCGGCCGCCGGCCGTGGTGGCACGGATGAGCGGTCCGCGCGCCAGGTCGAAGGCCGGACCACCACCGGGCACGTCCTCGCCGGCCGCGTGGTCGCCGGGCGGGTCGTCGTCGGTCGCGCCGTGGTGCTGGCGCCAGCCGTCGCCGGTGCGCCCGAACCGCAGGCGCAGCGCGTCGTGATGGGCGACGACGGCGGCGAGCGCCGTGTCCAGCGCCGCCTCGTCGAGCGGTCCCTCGCCGTCCAGCTCCACCACCAGCGACTGCGCGAACCGCTCCGGCGGCGGCCCGTCACGGTGCAGCAGCCAGTGCTGGATCGGGGTGAGCGGCACCGGCCCGGTCACCGCGTCCTCGCCGGCCGCGCCGGGTGCGCCGGGTGCGCCGCCCGCCACCGGGGTGACGTGCGGGGCCAGCGCGGCGATGGTCTGGTGGGCGAAGATGTCCCGCGCGGTCAGCGCCAGCCCGGCCTCCCTGGCCCGCGTCACCACCTGGATGCCGACGATCGAGTCGCCGCCGAGCTCGAAGAAGTTGTCCCGCACGCCGACCCGTGCGACGTTCAGCACCTCGGCGAACACCGCGGCGAGCGTCTCCTCGACCGGCGTCCGCGGCGCCAGGTACGGCGCGCCGGCCGTCGGCCCCCGGTCGGCCCGGCCCTCGGTGTCGTCGGTGTCGTCGGTGCTGTCCTCGGCGTCGCTTCCGGCCGGCTCCACGCGGCCCGGGGCCCGGGGCGCCGGCAGCGCGGACACCGGCCGGTCGGGCTCGGCGACCACGGCGTGCAGCAGCGCCTCGAACCGCTCGGCCAGGTGCTCGATCGTCGCGGCGTCGAACAGGTCGGTGTTGTACTCCACGGCCAGGGTCAGCGCCCCGTCCACCGGCCAGAACTCCACGACCAGGTCGAAGCGCGCGCGGGTCCGCGGCAGCGGGTGCTCGGCGATCCGCAGGTCGCCCATCCGCGCCGGGCGCACGAGCTGCTGCTGCAGCACGACCATCGCCTGCACCAGCGGCGCCCGGCCGGCGTCGCGCCGCGGGCGCAGCTCCTCCACCAGCCGGTCGAACGGCACCCGGTCGTGGGCGAACGCGTCCAGCACCGTCTCCCGCACCTGGCTCACCAGCTCGGTGAAGGCGAGCCGCGGCCGGACGTCGGAGCGCAGCACCAGCGTGTTGACGAAGAAGCCGGCGATCCCCTCCAGCTCGGCCCGGTCGCGCCCGGAGCTCACGGTGCCGACGGCGAGGTCGCGCCGGCCGCTCCACCGCGCCAGCAGCGCGACGACCGCGGCCGTCAGCGTCACGAACGGCGTCGCATCGTGCGCCTGTCCCACCGTGGTCAGCCGCCGGACGAGGTCGGCCGGCAGCGGCCTTCGGTGCACGGCGCCCGGCGTGGTGGGCCGCGGCGGCCGGGGCCGGTCGGCCGGCAGGTCCAGCGGCTCCAGGCCGTCGAGGCGGCGCCTCCAGTGTTCGAGGTCCGCGCGCGCCCGCCGGTCGTCGAGCCGGTCCCGCTGCCAGGCCGCGAAGTCGGCGTAGCGCACCGGCAGCGGCGCCAGCCCGCCGGCGTCGCCGCCCGCCGCGTACAGCTCGGCCAGCTCGGCGACCAGCACCTCGACCGACCGGCCGTCGGTGACGATGTGGTGCTGGCTCAGCATCAGCACGTGCTCGGCGGGGCTCAGCCGGACCAGCACCGCGCGCGTCAGCGGGCCCCGCCGCAGGTCGAAGGGCAGCTCCAGCTCGGCGGCGAGGGCCGCCTCCAGCTCGGCGTCCCGGTGCGGCCGGGGCACCGGCCCGAGGTCGACCGTGCGCAGCGGGATCGAGCCCTCGTCGGCGATCACCTGCACGGGCTCGCCGCCGGCGATGCCGAACGTCGTGCGCAGGGCCTCGTGGCGCTCCGCCAGCGCGTCCAGCGCCCTGCGCAGCACGGCCACGTCCAGCGGCCCGGACAGCCGCAGCCCGACGCCGGTGTTGTACTCGGTGCCCCCGTCGGCGACGTCGTCCAGCATCCACAGGCGCCGCTGGGCCGGCGACAACGGCACCGGCCGGTCGTCCGGCACGCGCCCGATCGGCCGGTCGGCACCCGCCGGCGACCCGGCCGGCAGGAGTTCGGCGAGCCCGGCCACCGTCGGCGCGTCGAAGATCGCCCGGGGGGAGAGCTCCGCGCCGAACGCCGCGCGGATCCTGGAGAGCACCATGACGCCGAGGATCGAGTCGCCGCCGAGCCGGAAGAAGTCGTCCTCGACGCCCACCTCGTCGAGGCCCAGCACGTCGCACCAGATCAGCGCGAGGTCGCGTTCCCGGTCGGTGCGGGGCGGGGTCCGGCCGGCCGGGGCCGCCGTCGCGGCCGGAACGGCCGGCAGCGCGCCGCGGTCGAGCTTGCCGTTGGGGCTGAGCGGAAAGGCGTCCAGCACGACGAACGCCGACGGGATCATGTGGTCGGGCAGCGAGCCGGCGACCAGCGTCCGCAGCTCGGCGGGGGAGGGCTCGTGGCCCTCGCGCGCGACCACGTAGGCCACCAGGCGTTTCGGCCCCGATCCGTCCGCACGCCCGACCACCACCGCGTCCCGGACCCCCGGGTGCAGCCGCAGCCGGGCCTCGATCTCGCCCGGCTCGATGCGGAAGCCCCGGATCTTCACCTGGTGGTCGGCCCGGCCGACGAAGTCGAGCTGCCCGTCGTCGCGCGGCCGGACCACGTCGCCGGTGCGGTACATGCGGGAACCCGGCGGGCCGAAGGGGTTGGCGACGAACCGTTCGGCCGTCAGGCCGGGCCGGCGCAGGTAGCCGCGGGCCAGCCCGGGCCCGGCGACGTAGAGCTCGCCGGCCGCGCCGGCCGCCACCGGCGTCAGCTCCGCGTCCAGCACGTGCGCGTGGGTGCCCGGGATCGGCCGGCCGATCGGCGGCGTCCCCTGCCCGGGGCTCAGCGGCTCGCTCCAGGTGGACACCACGGTGGCCTCGGTGGGCCCGTAGGCGTTGATCAGGTGCCGGCCCGCCGCCCAGTGGTCGACGAGCTCGGCGCCGCAGGCGTCACCGCCGACGATCAGCGTGCGCAGGTGTGGCAGCTCGGCCTCCGGCACGGTGGCCAGCGCGACCGGCGGGATCAGCGCGTGGGTCACCCGGTGCCCGGCGAGCACGTCCGCCAGGTGCCGGCCGACCAGCGGCCCCGGCGGTGGCACCACGAGCGCCGCGCCGGCCGGCAGCGACATGCACAGCTCCAGCACCGAGGCGTCGAAGCTGGGCGAGGAGAACTGCAGCACGCGGTCGCCCGGGCGCACCGCGAACCGGTCGATCTCGGCCGCCGAGAAGCCGGGCAGGCCGCCGTGCGTCACCACGACGCCCTTGGGCCTGCCGGTGGACCCCGACGTGTAGATCACGTAGGCGGGGTGCGCGGTCAGCAGGGGTGCGATCCGGTCCTCGTCGGTGGGACTCGACCCCGACCGGGCGGCGAGGTCGGCGACCGTCCCCGGCTCGTCGAGCGCCAGGCACGGCACCGGGCACCGCGCCCGGACGTCCGCCCTGGCGACGGCGAGCACCGGGGCGGCGTCGGCGAGCATGAACTCGATCCGCTCCGCCGGGTAGTCCGGGTCGACCGGCAGGAACGCGGCGCCGGCCTTCAGCACCGCGAGCTGGGCCACCACGATGTCCACGGACCTCGGCAGGATCAGCGCGACGATCGTCTCCGGCCCGGCGCCCCGTTCGATGAGCAGGTGGGCCAGCCGGTTCGCCCGCGCGTCGAGCTCGCCGAAGCTGAGGACGGCCTCGTCCGACACCACGGCGGGCCGGTCCCGGTGCCGTCGCACCTGGGCCTCGATCACGCGCGTCAGGGTCGGTTCCGGTACGTCGCGGGCGCGGTCGTCCCGTACCTGAGCAAGATTCAATTCACCGTCGAACGGCATGGACGTGTCGGCCTTTCGGATCGCCCTGGTCGCCCTGGTCGTGGGTTCCGGGTTCGGGAAGCTGCTGGGGGAAAGGGTGCTCAGGCGATGACTCGTTCCCGATCACGACGGGCGAGCCGGCCACCGACCTGGATCCAGCCGATCCGGCCGGTCCCCGGATCGGTCAGGAATCGGCCGGTGTGATCATCGAGGCCGGTATCCTCGTCGCGCATGGAGAAGTAGAGGCCCTCGTACGTGGTCAACTCACCGTACGATTCGCCGTCCACCGTGAGCTGCATTTCCCGGCCATGTGCGGGCGCCACGAGATACTCGGTCCCGCCGTTGAAATAGGCACCGGTGCACCCCGGAGGCGGCGGCGTGCGCCGGGTTCTCCGGGGTGGGCCCTGGTAGCCGGCCAGCGGCAACCCGGCCCGGCGGAAATCGTCGACGAGCGCCCGCCACATCGCCGTCCCGGTGCTGCCGCTCGTGGTCAGCGCCACCACCGTCCCGGATTCCGGGTTGATACGCAGGTGGCACGCGGTGCCGTCCCCGGTGCCGTCGTGGCCCACCCAGGTGGTCGTCCCGTCCCGGTACAGCGCGAGCCCGAGGCCCCAGGCGTCGGCCATTCCGAAGGGTTCGGCGTCCGGCACCGGACGGTGCATCTCCAGCACGGCGCGCCGGTCCATGAGCCGCGGCGCACGCCGGTCCGGGTCGGCGTTGTCGCGGACGTGCAGTTGTCCGAACGCCACCAGGTCGGCGGCGCTGGCGGCCACCGCCCCGGCCGGTGCCTCGGCCTCGGCGAGCGACTGGTGCACCGGGCGGACCCGCTCCAGGACCGTGTTCACGGCGTGGCCGGTGACGATCGGCGTGCCGTTCCCCGGCGCGTCCGCCGGGCCGACTACGAAGCCGGGGGAGATGCCCAGCGGGGCCAGCAGGATCGAGTGCATGGCCTCCCACCAGCTCATTCCCGTCACGACCTCGACGAGGCGACCGGCCAGGACGTACCCCACGTTGGAGTAGGAGAAGCCGGCGCCCGGCAGGTGCACGGGCTCCAGGGCGCGGCAGCAGTCGGCGACGTGACGCTGCAACGAGGCCGCCCGCACGTCGCCGGCGTCGGAGGGCAGGCCGCCGGTGTGGCTCAGCAGGTGGCGCAGCGTCAGCCGGCTGTGCAGGCTGCGCGGCGCGTGCCGGAGGTCGGGCAGGTGGTCCACGAGCGGCGCGTCGAGCTCCAGGTCGCCATCGGAAACCAGCGCCATCGCCAGCGTCGCCGTGAACGTCTTGGTGATGGAACCGATGGGGATCTTCGAATCCCGGGTGATCGGCGTGCCGCCCCGGTGCTCCGTTTCACCGAACTCGATCTCCCAGGTGTTGCCCGCGTGCCGCACGGCGAGCTGTGCGGCCGGGATGCAGTGCTCGTCGACCAACCGCCGGAAGCGGTGAAAGACGTACTCGATATCCATGCCGAGTGCGAGACCTTCCAGTCTGTGACTACTACCCGAACCCGCCGACCTCGCATATCGGCGATGACGATCACGGCGGCCCGCCGCGCTCATTCCATGACGGCCGTACGGCGTTCCGGCGGCCTGCTCCCGCCTCGCGGGCATCGACACGGCGTGGGTTTCCGCCACGCGGGTGTCAACGAAGCAGGCGTCATCTCTCTCCCTCGGTCGTCAGGGGTGGCGGCGCGGAGCCGTGCTGGACGGACCCTGATTCCCCCAACGAACCCGGCCTAAACGGGTTGCTGCGCCGAACGGCCTATTAATTTGGCGGCCCAGCGTGCAGATTCACCCGATCGGGTAGCAATTTGCGGGGTACGGTTGATGGCCCCGTCTATACGGAGGTGGATTTGCCGGACGTGGGTAGTCGCAAGCCTCAGGAATGATCAGTAACCGTCGACGACGGCCAGCGTTAGGAGTTCCGTGACGTACGCCGCGGCGGAATTGGAAGCCCTACGACGCAGCGCGTTCGGGCGGTGCCGGGCGGCCGGCGCCGAGGTCGACGACGCCGAGGACTGCGCCCAGGAGGCGGTCACCGCCCTGCTCGCGCAACCCGCCGTCAGGCACCCCAAGGCATGG
Organism: Pseudonocardiaceae bacterium; assembly: GCA_036402215.1. Classification (GTDB taxonomy): domain Bacteria; phylum Actinomycetota; class Actinomycetes; order Mycobacteriales; family Pseudonocardiaceae; genus DASXTS01. The sequence goes on along the minus strand of DASWTI010000559.1, from coordinate 2,698 downwards.
GTGTCCGCCGTCGCCTACCACCGCTACATCGACCTCCACCGGCTGCGGCAGCGGGAGTCGGCGGCGGGGCTGCTCCCGTCGTCCGGCGCCGGCCTGGCGACGGCGACCGGTCCCGAGGACGAGGTGGTGGACCGCGCGCAGGCCCGCTGGCTGGTCCGCGCGATGGACGTGTTGCCCGCATCCACCCGCGCCGTGTGCCACGAGGTCGCCAGGGGCGGCTCGTACCGCGGCATCGCCGGCCGGCTCGGCCTCACCGACCGCGCCGTCGAGTCCCACGTGACGCGGGCCCGCCGTTCCCTGCGCGCCCTCAGCCTGCTGTCCGCCGCCGTCGCCCTCGCCCTCGGCCGCCTCCTGCGCCGCGCCACCTCCACCGCAAAGCCCCTGGCCGTCGCCGGCCTCGTCCCGTCCCTCGTGCTCGCCCTGACCATCGGCGGCGCCGACGATACGTCCTCCCGCGACCGCCAGGGCAGCACCTTCTCCGCCGAGCCGGCCGGGTCCGCCTCGTCCCCCGCCGGCCCGCGCCCGGGGTCCCCGCCCGCCGCCCCTCCGGCGGAGCCGGCACCTCCCACCACCGCCGCCGGACTGGCCATGCCCCCCTCCGACCTCACCCGCCGCCCCGGCCCTGGCGTCACGGCGCTGCTCCCGGACGGCCTGTCGCTGCCCCTGCTCCCATCGGTCCAGCCGTCCCTCGACCTGCCGCTGCCCGCCACGCCCGCCGTCCCGCTCCTGTCGGCCCCGCCCCTCCCGCCACCGTCGTCAGGCTCGGCCGCCTCGCCGCCACCCCTCCCCATCCCGCCGCTACCCCCGTTGCCACTCCCACCCCTGCCACCGCTGCCGGGCCGGTAGCCCTTCCGCGGACCGGGGACGGCTCCGTTCTGTGCGGGAGACTCGACTCGCGGCGCCACCAACTCGGCAGCCGTCACCGACCCCGATACGGACCTCCGGCCGTCGCCGCTTCCAGCGGGGCGGACGAGTCGGCGGGCGGCGGCCGGGTCAGTGCTCGGCGTTGGTGTCCGCAGTCGCCAGGCGCAGGGAACGCCACGCCGCAAGGAGCTTTCGATCACCGGAGGCGGCGACCAGATCGGGAGCGTCGAGCTGAACCGCCGCAGCGCAGTGCACCGCGTCGTAACCCCGCAATGCCTGCCGCAGCGCCACATCGGCCGCGGCTCGGACCAGCGAGTCGTCCACCTCGACGATGTCGAACTCCGGCCACAGCCGGTCCAGCAGGCTCAACGCCGCCCGGCGCTGCGGCGGCTCCACCCGGCCGAGACGTTCGGCCTGCGCCAGAGCGGCTGCCGCCTCCACGTAGGTCAGCCGGCAGGTCACCACCGCATCGGCCGAGTCCCACAACTCCCGGCAGAAGTCGCTCGCCGTCTCGGCCACCACCAGCGGCACCACCGCCGACGTGTCCAGGTACACCATCAACGCCGCTGGTCACCCACAAGATCACTGACCGAGCCCGCCGTCACCACCGGCTCGGGGGACCGACCTCGCGCCCGCGTCGCCGGTCGTACACGCCCTTCCGCGATCAGCCGCTCCAGCGCCGACGGCACACCCACCGGCACGATCCGCGCGATCGGCCGCCCATGATCGGTGACCGTCACGGTTCCGCCCTCACGCACCACCGCAAGATGCCGGCTCAGCCGGTCCCGGAGTTCTCTCACGCCCACTCGCATCGCACGCCCCTGTCGTGGTAGCCACATTGATACTACCGGAGGTGGCCACAACGGTTGTGTATGCGGGGATGCCCGGCGGTTCCGCCCGGGGGGCTCCACCTTGCCGTGCACGCAGTTCGGCAACAGCCTCCTGTCTCGGAGCCGAACCACATGAAATCCCGCGCTGTGCCGGACGGCAGGACGGCTCAGCGACCGGCCGAGCAAGGGAACGCCCACCGCGTTCGGCCAGGACACCGCCACGAGCCAGGTCGACGCCGGTCTGGGGGAGACCTCCGCGCGTGCGGGAAAGGCATGCAACCGATGTGGGAGATGCTCGCGGGCACCGGGCCACCCCCGCGCATGCGGGGACGACGAACGCGCCCGGCCGACCCCGTTCGAGGCCGAGGGACCACCCCCGCGCGTGCAGGGACGACGACCAGTGCCGCTGGTGCGGCAAGACGGTGTCCGGACCACCCCCGCGCGTGCGGGGACGACACCTGCACCGACACCTCCCACGTCGGAGGGTCGGGACCACCCCCGCGCGTGCGGGGACGACGCGCTCGGGTGCGCCCGTACGCGCGGTCTGGAGGGACCACCCCCGCGCGTGCGGGGACGACGACCCGGCGCCCAAGTCGGTCGGTACCCTGCGGGCACCACCCCCGCGCGTGCGGGGACGACTCGGCCGACGCCCTGGCGCCGCTGATGGGCCCGGGACCACCCCCGCGCGTGCGGGGACGACCTCTCCGCCCCATTTGTACGGCACCCCTACCCAGGACCACCCCCGCGCGTGCGGGGACGACACCGGAAGTCTCACCGGCCGCGCCCTCTCGTGTGGACCACCCCGCGCGTGCGGGGACGACCGCTTCCGACCTCGCCCTGAGGCCGTGCCTGGAGGACCACCCCCGCGCGTGCGGGGACGACATAACCTGCCCGTGCAGCATCGGGATGCGGGTCGGACTACCCCCGCGCGTGCGGGGACGACATCGCGCTGACCGGCACCCCCACGGGTGGCACGGGACCACCCCCGCGCGTGCGGGGACGAC
>DASWTI010000558.1:0-3068 GCA_036402215.1 Pseudonocardiaceae bacterium | reverse complement strand
ACCGCCGACGGCGCGCGGCTGTCCATGCGCGAGGTGCTGTTCGGCCGCCGGGTCGCCCCGCGCGCGCTCGCCGGGCTCGCCCTGGTGGCGCTGCTGATCGGCGCCGCCGGCGGGCTGGTCGGCCGTCTCACCGCGGAGGGTGCCAACCCGCTGACCTCGCCGGACGCCACCATCGCCCAGGTGCAGCCGGTGAACGACCGCCCGCCGGGCTCGGTCGCCGAGGTGTCCTCGCGGGTCGTCCCGGCCGTGGTCTCGATCGAGATCCGGGTGGGCCAGAACGGCGGCACCGGCTCCGGCGTCGTGATCGACGGCGAGGGCTACGTGGTGACCAACAACCACGTGGTCTCGCTCGCGGCCACCAACGCCGACGCCACCCTCGAGGTGATCTTCGCCGACCAGACCCGGGTGGCCGCGCGCATCGTCGGCCGCGACCCGAAGACCGACCTGGCCGTGCTCAAGGTCGACGTGGCCAACCCCGTGGTCGCCACCCTGGGGAAGTCGGCCGACCTGCGGGTGGGCGACGCGGTGATCGCCATCGGCTCGCCGCTGGGCCTGGCCGGCACCGTCACCACCGGCATCATCAGCGCCGTGCAGCGCCCGGTGCGGCTGGACGGCGAGGGCACCGACACCAACGCGGTGATCGACGCCATCCAGACCGACGCGGCCATCAACCCGGGCAACTCCGGCGGCGCGCTGGTGGACTCCGGCGGCGCCGTGGTCGGCATCAACACCGCCATCCGCACGCTCAGCGAGACCGGCGGCGGGTCCATCGGCCTCGGCTTCGCCATCCCGATCGACTACGCCACCTCGATCGCCCAGGAGCTCATCCGCACTGGCACCGTCAAGCACGCCGAGCTCGGCGTCAACGCCAAGTCGGTCACCGACGGCGCCTCGGACGGCGCCCAGGTGCAGAACGTGCAGCAGGACAGCGCCGCGGCCGAGGCCGGCATCGCCGACGGCGACGTGATCACCAAGGTGGGCGACCGCCCGATCGCGTCCGCCGACGAGCTCGTCGTGGCCATCCGGGAGCGCGCGATCGGCGAGCAGGTGGCCATCACGATCATCCGCCAGGGCCGCCCGCTCACCGTGCAGGTCGTGCTGAAGTCGGACTGACCCGGGCCGTGCCTCCGGTCGGCTAGGCTGGCGTTCGCGGCCGTGGAGGAGGATCCGAGGATGTTCGACAGCATCGGCTGGGGTGAGATCCTCGTGATCATCGTGGCCGGGCTGTTCATCCTCGGGCCGGAGCGGCTGCCCACCGCCGCCGCCTGGCTGGGCCGGACCGTCCGCCAGATCCGCGAGTACGCCACCGGCGCCCGCGACCAGCTGCGTTCCGAGCTCGGCCCCGAGTTCGACGAGCTGCGCAAGCCCCTGGAGGATCTGCGCGGCATCCGCAACCTCGACCCGCGCCGCGCCGTCACCCGGCACCTCTTCGACGACGACGACGAGCCCAAGCCCAACGGCTACCCGGCACAGGCGCCGCCGCCCTCGGCCGGCCCGCCCGCCAACACCCTCAAGCCCGGCGAGCGCCCCCCGATCGACCCCGACGCCACCTGAGCCTCGGCGCCGCCGGGGCTCAGGACTGCGGCGGGGTGAACTCCGAGGTGCGGCTCATGCCGGCGGCGCGGCCCTTGGCCGCCACCACGGTCGCCATCTTGCGCGAGGCCTCGTCGATCATCTCGTCGCCCAGCATCACGGCGCCGCGCTTCCCGCCCTGGTCCGACGTGTAGTACGCGTAGGCGTCCAGGATCAGCTCGGCGTGGTCGTAGTCCTCCTGGCGCGGGCTGAACAGCTCGTTGCAGGCCTCGATCTGGCCGGGGTGCAGCACCCACTTGCCGTCGTAGCCCAGCGCGGCGGAGCGACCGGCCACCCGGCGGAACCCGTCCACGTCGCGGATCTGCAGGTACGGGCCGTCGATCGCCTGCAGGCCGGTGGCCCGCGCGGCCATCAGGATGCGCATCAGGATGTAGTGGTAGGCGTCGCCCACGTCGTAGCCCGGCGGCTGCTCGCCCACCACCAGCGACTTCATGTTGATCGAGGCCATGAAGTCGGCCGGCCCGAAGATGATGGTCTCGACGCGTGGCGAGGCGGTGGCGATGGCGTCCACGTTCACCAGGCCGAGCGCGTTCTCGATCTGCGCCTCGATGCCGATGGCGCCGACCTCGTAGCCCATGGTCTTCTCGATCTGGGTGAGCAGGAGGTCGAGCGCGTGCACCTGCTCGGCGGTCTGCACCTTGGGCAGCATCACGCAGTCCAGGTTCGCCCCGGCGCCCTCCACGACCTCGGTCACGTCGCGGTAGGTCCACTCCGTGGTCCAGTCGTTGACCCGGACCACGCGGGTCTTGTTCTCCCAGCCACCCTCGTTGAGCGCGTCCACGATGATCTTGCGGGCGCCCGGCTTGGCCAGCGGCGCGCACGCGTCCTCCAGGTCCAGGAATACCTGGTCGGCGGGCAGCCCACGGGCCTTGTCGATCATCTTGGGGTTCGAGCCGGGCACCGCGAGGCAGGATCGGCGCGGGCGGTTGCGGGAGCCGGCGGTCATGCGGCGACCTCCTCGTCGAACGGGCGCGTGTCCCGGATGCTGTCACGCTCGGCGACGCCCGGCCCGGGGGTGAGGTCACTTTCACACCGGTGTGCCAGGCTGGCGCGGTGATCGTTCCGGCGGGGTTCGGGCGGGAGCTGCTGGCCGACGAGGGCGACCGTGCGCGGGCCTGGCTGACCGCGTTGCCGTCGCTCGTGGAGAGTTACCTGGAGCGCTGGTCGCTCACCGAGGACGGGCCGGTGCTGCACGGCTACGTCGCGGTGGTGCTGCCGGTGCGCCGCCCGGACGGCACGCCCGCGGCGCTCAAGGTCGGCTGGCCGCACGAGGAGGCCGAGCACGAGGCGCTGGCGCTGCGCATCTGGGACGGCGACGGCGCGGTGCAGCTGCTGGACGCCGACGAGCCGGGCGGCGCGCTGCTGCTGGAACGGCTGGACGCCACGACCTCGCTGCGCGCGGTGGACGTGTGGACGGCGGCCGAGGTGGCCGGCGGGCTGCTGCGGCGGCTGGCGGTGCCGGCGCCACCCGGCCT
>DASWTI010000557.1:0-2672 GCA_036402215.1 Pseudonocardiaceae bacterium | reverse complement strand
CGTCGCCGGTGAGCACCAGCAGCGGCGCCCGCAGCCCGGCCAGGGCGGCGGCCCGCTGCGGACGCCGCACCAGCGCGCGCATGCCGTCCCCGCGCAGCTCGTCCCAGCGGTGCCGGTCGATCACCGCGGCCAGCGCGGAGTGCACGGCCGGGCGCGCCGCCACCCCGGCGAAGATCGCCGGCGGGTGCGACATCCACAGCCGGGTCAGGTGCCTGCCGGGTCCGGCCTCCCGGTACAGCCGGGCCAGGTCCAGGTACCGCTGCCGCACCGCCGGCTCGTGCGGCATCCCGGCCAGCGCGGGCGCGGCGAGGGTCCAGGACCGGAAGGCATCCGGCCGTGCCGCCGCCATCTCCACCGCGAGCACGGTGCCGAACGAGAGCGCGACCACGTGCCGCACTCCCGTGGCGAGCGCGGCCGCGGTCACCGTGGCGGCCAGCCCGGCCAGCGTCTCGCCGTCCCGCGCCGGGCGGGAGGCCCCGTGCCACGGCAGGTCCAGGCCGACGTGCCGCAGGCCGGGCAGGTGCGCCCACACCGGCCGCCACACCTCGGCGCGCATCGTGTAGCCGTGCAGCCAGAGCACCCCGGGCCCGTCCCCGCGGACGGTGACCGCCAGCCCGTCCCACCCGGCGCTCACCGGCGGAACCGCAGGCAGTGGTCGCGGTAGGCCCGCACCAGCCGGTCGGCCGCCGTCCACCGTGGCCGCACCGTGGTGTCCAGGTGCTCCCACACCGCGAGGTCCTGGGCGAACGCCGTGCGGCTCCCGCTGACCAGCGAGGACACCTCGCGCACCGTGGGCGGCCCCGCCGCTCGCCGCCGCGGCAGCCCGATCGTCACCCGCACCACCGACCCGCCGCCGGCGGCCGGGGTGGCCGCGGTGAGCACCACCGACGGTTCCTCCGGCGGACCGAGCTCGGCGGCCACCAGCATGGGGCTGAACACCCGCGCCAGGAATCGGGTGCGGACCGCGGCGCCGGCATCCCCGTCCCGCATCCACTGGTTGCGGCGCACCATGTCGAATACCCCCTCGATACGGAGTACGGCGCGTGAATCCGAACTTATTTCGAGTTCCGGCCGGCGCTCCAGCGCGTGCACCGCGACGAAATGATCGACGTCGAATGCGTTCTCGATGACGTACTCCGGGGGCACCGGCACCGGAATCGTGAACGCCTCGACGACGTGATGGCTGCGATCCAGCCCGGTCAGGAACCCGGCGAGCCCGGTGTCGTGCGCCGGATCGGTCAGCACGAACACGCCGCGGGCCGCGAGCGCGCTCGGCCGCTCGGCCACCCGGAACGCCCCGGCACCCTCGCGCGGTGCCCCGTCCGGCACCCGCCCGAGCCGGACCAGGTGGCCGTGGAAGGGGCACCGGATCGCCGTCACCGCCGGTCCGTCGCGGTGCGGGGTGCCGCCGTGGCCCAGGTGGGCGCCGCGGTGCGGGCACGTCGCGTCGAACACCGAGACCCGGTCGCCGGTCCGGACGGCGACCAGCCGGTGACCGTCCAGGTCGACCGGAGTGACGTCGCCGCCGAGCTCGCTCTCGAACGCCACCTGCGTCCAACCGGAGTACATGGGCCGCCTCCAGGGGTTCACCCGAAAAGCTCAGCGGAGTGCGCCGATCGTACCCCCGCGGGCGTTGACCGGCGGCGATGCCGAGGAGTAATTTCCGGTTCGGAACCCGCGCCTGACAATAAGTCCGCGCGGTGATTCGAAGGGGGCCGCCATGGCCAACGACGACAATCCGTTCCGGAAAGCACTCGAAGACGCGAGCACTCCCGGCGCCGATCGTGCGCCGTTCTCCCGGACCAAATCACGGTCCCCCGATCTCAAGGCGATGCAGCTGCGGACGGTGGCCGAGCTCGACCTGGTGCCGGACGAGGTGCTGGCGAAGTCACCGAGGGTCCGTGACCTGACCGTCCGGGACCTGAACGACCTGGCCGCCGAGTTCGCCGGCGTGCCCACGAACAACCCCAGGGTCAGCGAGCTGACCCTGGAGGACATCCAGGACATCGAGGGTGTCTTCTACGACTTCAAGGTGGCCGCGGGCCGTGACCTGGCCCGGCTCGGGACCGATCAGCTCGCGAGCGTCGACGTGTCGTGCTGCTGCTGCACCCCGTGCTGCTGCTGCGCCGCGACCGACACCAGCCGCGCCTGATCCCTGGTCCCCGCGGGCGGTCCGATCGGTCGCCGGCATCGCACACGTGCCACCGGGAGGGGCGTTGCGTCAGCCAGAGCAGGCCGCGGCCGGCACCGAGGACGCGACGCCGCTGTCGGCGCGCGGCCTGCGGATCGTGCGGTTCGGCCCGGACACCGTCGTCGTCAAGCGGGGCATCGCCGAGCTGCGGCTCACGTTCGAGGGCGCCGCGGACACCGTGGAACGCCTGGCCGGGCTCGCCGACGGCACGGCCACGGCGCAGCGCCTCACCGAGGCGTTCGCGCCGGAGCTGCGCGAGAACATCCGGCGGCTGGTGACCGGCCTGCGGGCCCGCGGGCTGCTGCGCCCGGTGACCGGCACCAGCACCGACGGCACCGGGGGCACCGGCAGCGTGGACGGCGCCTCGGGTCCGGGCGACGAGGACCCGGCGGCGCTGTTCTGGGCCGGCCTGGCCACGCACGCGCCGGACGCCCCGGCGGTGCTCGCCGCGTCCTCGGTGCTCGTCGCGGGCACCGGCCCG
>DASWTI010000556.1:0-6272 GCA_036402215.1 Pseudonocardiaceae bacterium | reverse complement strand
CGCGCCGGACGACTCGCTGCCCCGGCTGGTCGCCGCGGCCCGCGCGCACCGCACCCGCCACCGGCGCCGCCGCTGGATGCTCGCCGCGGCCGCCGTGGTGTTCGTCCTGGCCGGCGTGACGAGCGGTGTGCTGCTGGCCGGCCGGGACACCGGGCCCCCCGCCACCGCCGTCGTGTCCGCTGTGGCGACCGACTCCAGCGGCCAGGCCAAGGTCGTCGGCCAGGCGGTGCTGGACCCGCGCACCTGGGGCACGGAGGTACGGCTGGACCTGTCGTACGTGCCGCGCGGCTCCCAGCCCTACACGGCGTGGGCGGTGGACAAGAACGGCAAGGAGGAGCAGGCCGCCTCCTGGCGCACGCCGCCCGGCGGCCGCTGCTCGGTGACCGGCGCGACGTCCATCCAGCGCACCGACCTGGACCGCATCGAGGTCCGCGACGCCGACGGCGAGACCCTGCTCCGCACCCGCTGACCAGGGCCGCGCCGTCGCGCCGTCGTACCGCGTGCCGTCGTGCCGCCGTCAGGTCAGGCCGCACACACCGCGTACGTCCTGATGCCCCAGTTCCCGGCGACGCCCGTCTGGTCCTCCGAGGCGACCACCGGGACGCCGGTGCCCACCGGCATCGGGTTCGGGAACACCAGGTTCAGGAAGATCTCACCGACGCCCACGCCACCGAACTGGAAGCCGACGCCGTGCACGAACGTCCCGCCGGGGCAGTTCGCGACCTGCGTCTTCGGTGACGTCGAGTCGATCACGCCGGTGGTGACGGACACCGAGTGGCCGGGCACCGGGCTGGCGCAGATCGCCCAGGACTGCACGTTCCAGGTGCCCGCGAAGCCCGGCGGCACCTCGGCGCCCAGCGTGGTGACCGAGGTCGGGCCGACCACCGGCGACGGGACGATGCCGGTCATCAGCACGACGCCGCGGCCGGGGAACACCGTGCCGCCGGTGCCGAGCACCACGCGGCCGGCGGTGCAGGTCGCGGTGGCGGAGGCCGTCGCCGGTGAGGCCATCGGGCTGGCCGCGGTGCGAATCTCGTAGCCGGCCGGGGTGAACGCGCAGATCGCGTACACGGTGAGGCTCCATACCCCGGCGAAACCGTCGAAGTCCTCGTAGGCGCGTGCCTCGTACGCGGTGGCGGTGGTCATCGGGGCCAGGTAGGTGATGGCGACCTCACCGGTGGCGAGGCTGAGCCGGCCGCCCCCGCCGATCACCCGCTTGCCGGCCGGACAGTTGGCGATGACCTGCTTGAAGGTGCTCGAGTCGGCCACGGTGGTGACCATGACGTTCTGCAGGCCGGGGATCGCGGCGGCCGGGGTGGCCGCGACGACCTGCAGGCCGAGCGCGACCAGCAGGCCGGTGAGCATGACGACGAGCGGACGCAGCATGGTGCGCGCCATTCGGACTCCCTCGGGGGTGGAATGAGATGTCCGAACAAGTGTGAACGGCCACGGCTGGCCGCCGAAATACTCCATGCCGGGCACCATTGAATTCGTTCGGCGCATTCATTGCGACAAGTCCCGGAAATGTTCGGGAACGTGTCACGACCGTTCGACGGCGCGGGTGCGGCCGGACGGCGGAACCGGCCGCGGGGCTGTCGGTGCCGGGTGGTACCTCAGGGGCTTCGTGATCTTCGAGGGACGGGGCGACGCGGGTGGGATCGGGTGGACGCCGGCCGGCACGGCGGCGGGGGTCGGGGCGGCGCGGGGTGGGGCGGCGCGGGGCCCGGCGTGACCGGTCGACGCCGGTGCTGCTGGCGATCGGCGCGGCGGTGCCGCTGGTGCTGCTCGTGGGTTCGTGGGTACGGCGGAACACCTGGGTGCTCTGGCTCGCGGCGGCCGCCGTGGCCGCGGCGGTGGGCGTCTGGCTGCTGGTGGAGACGCGGCTGCGGCGGGCCGCCGAGGAGCGGCTGCGCGAGCTGACGTCCGGCATCGAAGCGACGGACGGCATGACGGGCACCCAGTTCGAGCACTGGACGGCCGCGCTGCTGCGCCGCTCCGGCTTCACCGACGTGCGCGTGTCCGGCGGCGCCGGCGACCGGGGCGCGGACCTCACCGCGATCTCCCCCGCCGGCGCCTTGGTGGTCGTGCAGTGCAAGCGCTACAAGGAGACCACCAAGGTCGGCTCGCCCGACGTGCAACGCTTCGCCGGCACCGTCCGCTCCCTCCACGGCGCGGACGTCGCCCTCCTGGTCACCACCGGCGGCGTCACCGCCCCGGCCCTGGCCATCGCCGCGCAGCTCGGCATCACCGTGCTCACCCGGCACGAGCTGGCCGAGTGGGCGACCTACGACCGGCTGCCCCCACCCCTCGGCTGAACCCGCGCCGACCACACCGGTTCACGGACCTGTGGGCCGCGCGGACATTGGCCGCCGCCCGCGCGCCGCCTACCGTCGGACGACACGGCACGGATGGTGCCGGGACGGTCACCCTCGGTGTGGAGGTGTCTGATGGCCGCTCGTCGGGTCGGGGTCATGGTGGCGGCGCTCGTGGCACTCGTCGGCGCCGCGGTCGGAGTGGGCACGGACCGGGCGGTGGCGGCGAGCGTGGTGGAGGTGACGGGGTTCGGCTCGAACCCGGGGAACCTGCAGATGTTCCGGTACGTGCCGGACGGGTTGCCGGGTGGGCGGCCGCTCGTGGTGGTGCTGCACGGCTGCACGCAGAACGCGGCGGGGTACGGCACGAACAGCGGGTGGACCCGGCTGGCGGACGCCCACGGGTTCGCGCTGGTGCTGCCGCAGCAGCGCAGCGGCAACAACTCCAACTCGTGCTTCAACTGGTTCGAGACGGCGGACACCACGCGCGGGCAGGGCGAGACGCTCTCGGTGCGGCAGATGGTGGACCGGATGCGCGCCGACGTCGGCAGCACGGCCACCTACGTCACCGGGCTGTCCGCGGGCGGGGCGATGACGGCGGTGCTGCTCGCGACGTACCCCGAGGTGTTCGCCGGCGGTGGCATCGTGGCGGGCATCCCCTACCGCTGCGCCACCGGGCTGACCGGCGCGTTCGGCTGCATGAATCCGGGCACGGACCTGACGCCCGCGCAGTGGGGCGACCGGGTGCGCGCCGCGTCGCAGCACACCGGGGCGCGCCCGAAGGTGTCCATCTGGCACGGCACGGCCGACACCACGGTGCGGCCGATGAACGCCGCGGAGCTCATGCAGCAGTGGACGAACGTGCACGGCACCGACCAGACGCCGGACGCCAGCGACAGCATCGGCGGGCACCCGCGCCGCGTCTACGGCGGCGTCGTCGAGACCGTGGACATCAGCGGCATGAACCACGGCCAGCCCGTCGACCCCGGCACCGGCCCCACCCAGTGCGGCAGCGCCACGGCCTTCATCCTGGACGTCGACGTCTGCGCCGCGTACCACATGGCGCGCTTCTGGGGCCTCATCGGCGGATCGCCGCCGCCCCCGACGAGCACGACGACCACCACTCCGGCGCCGCCCGCCGCCTGCTTCACCGACAACAACTACAACCACGTGGCCGCCGGCCGCGCCCACCAGAGCGGCGGCCGCGTCTACGCCAACGGCTCCAACCAGGCGATGGGCCTCTACAACACCTACGAGCGCCACACCCTCAAGCGCACCGCGACCAACTACTACGTCCTCGCCGACTCCGGCTGCCCGTAGCGGGCAGGCCCGAGCGGTTCGCCCCGCCCGTGGCCCGCCGACGCTCAGTCCGCGAGGAGCTTCTCGCCCTCGAACTCGCCGAGTTCCTGGAGGTAGAACTCGAGGTTCACGCCGTTCGGGTCGTGGATGTAGAGGCTGTTGTCGACGCCGCGGTCGGGGCCGAGGTAGTCGATGCCGGCGGCGTCGAGCCGCTCGCGGGCGGCGGCGAACTGCTCGGGGGAGACGGACAGCGCGAGGTGCTGCACGCCGCCGAGGGTCTCGTGGAACTCGGGATGCTCGTGGCCGGGGAAGTCGAAGAAGCCGAGCAGGTTGCCGTGCCCGATGTCGAAGAAGAAGTGGCTGGAGCCGGCGTAGTCGCGGTTCTCCACCAGCTCCACGAGTGGGAAGCCGAGGGTCTCCTGGTAGAAGCGGATGGTCTCCTCGACGTCCCGGCAGATCAGGGCGATGTGGTGCACGCCCTGAGTGGCGCTGCCCGGGCGCTGCCCGAGCGGGCGCAGGTAGGTGTCCTTCAGCCGGTCGCGGCGGTCACGAATGGCCTGCAGATCGGCACCCTCTGGCTGTGGCATGACCAGACTTTAGTTGATAGCACAACCATTCGCAGGGCGGACGGCGCGCACGATGGTGTCGATCGCCGTGCCGTCGGGCGTCGGACGGTCCACCCGGCCGGCGCGGGTGACCGTCAGCTCGTCCAGCACGCCGGCCAGGTGCTCGGGCGTGTGCAGGTTCGCCGGGTCGCCCGGGCCGCCGACGCCCTCGGTGAGGTTGCGCAGGTCGTGGCCCACCAGGAACAGCGTGCCGCCGGGCCGCAGCGCCCGCTGCGCCATCCGCAGCACCACCTCCATCTGCTCGCGCGGCAGCTGTAGGTAGGCGACCAGCACCAGGTCGGCGGGCTCGTCCGGCAGCAGGTCCAGCAGGTCGGCCACCGCCCACTGGACGGTCACGCCGGCCCGCTCGGCCAGCGCGGCGGCCTTGCCGATGGCCACCGGCGAGAAGTCCACCGCGGTGACCCGCCAGCCCCGGGCGGCGAGCCAGATGGCGTTGCGGCCCTCGCCGCAGGCCAGGTCCAGCGCGGTGCCCGGCGGCAGGTCCGCCAGTTCCTCCGCGACGAACCGGTTCGGTTCCGCGGACCACAGCAGCTCGCGCTCCAGGTACCTGCGGTCCCAGTCCTCCCTGCGCACGCCCGTCCTCCTGCCGTCCCGTCCGGTTCCGATGATGGCCGACGGCGCGGCCGAGTGCCCGGCCGGTCACCTCCGCGTCGCCGGGCGGGCGCGCGCCGCTACACTGGCCCACGGACCCCGCGCGGCGTCCATCCTGCGAACTCCCCCAGGGCCGGAAGGCAGCAAGGGTCAGCGGGCTCTGACGGGTGCGCGGGGTCCCCTTTGTGCGCCGTCCACCGCCGCCGGGCCTGTCGGCCCGCCCGGGTAGGGTCGCGGCGTGGCGCTCGCCCTCTACCGCAAGTACCGACCGGCGACGTTCGCTGAGCTGGTGGGGCAGGAGCACGTCACCGAGCCGCTGCGGGTGGCGCTGGCGTCCGGCCGGGTCAACCATGCCTACCTGTTCTCCGGCCCGCGCGGCTGCGGCAAGACCTCGTCCGCGCGCATCCTGGCGCGCTCGCTGAACTGCGTCACCGGGCCGACGCCCGACCCGTGCGGGACGTGCCCGTCGTGCGTGGCGCTGGCCCCCGAGGGCCCCGGCTCGATCGACGTGGTGGAGCTGGACGCGGCCTCGCACGGCGGCGTGGACGACGCCCGTGACCTGCGCGACCGTGCCTTCTACTCGCCCGCCGAGTCGCGCTTCCGGGTGTTCATCATCGACGAGGCGCACATGGTCACCACGCAGGGCTTCAACGCCCTGCTCAAGATCGTCGAGGAGCCGCCGGAGCACCTCGTCTTCGTGTTCGCCACGACCGAGCCGGACAAGGTGCTCGCCACCATCCGCTCGCGCACCCACCACTACCCGTTCCGGCTGCTGCCGCCGAGCACGCTGCGCCGGCTGCTGGAGCGCATCTGCGGCGAGGAGGGTGTGGCCGTCGAGCCCAGCGTGTACCCGCTCGTGGTGCGCGCCGGTGGTGGCTCGGCCCGCGACTCGCTGTCCGTCATGGACCAGCTGCTGGCCGGGGCCGGCGAGGACGGCGTGCGCTACGACCGCGCGGTGGCGCTGCTCGGCGTGAGCGACGGCGCGATCGTCGACGAGGTGGTGGACGCGCTGGCGGCCGGTGACGGCGCCGCGGTGTTCGGCGCGGTGGAGCGGCTGGTGGACGCCGGCCACGACCCGCGGCGGTTCGCGGCCGACCTGCTGGAGCGGTTCCGCGACCTGACGTTGCTGCAGGCGATCCCGGACGCGGTGGCCCGTGGGCTGGTGGACGTCCCCGAGGACGCCGCCGTGCGAATGTCGGGCCAGGCCGACCGGATCGGCCCCGCTGCGCTCGCCCGCTACGGCGAGATCGTGCACAACGGGCTCATCGACATGCGCGGGGCGACGGCGCCGCGGCTGCTGCTGGAGCTGCTGTGCGCGCGGATGCTGCTGCCCGGCGCGAGCGCGGACGAGGGCGCGCTGCTGCACCGGCTGGAGCTGCTGGAGCGGCGCACGGCGCTCGGCGCCCCGGCGCCGGAGGACGCGGTACCGGCCGCGCCACAGCGG
>DASWTI010000555.1:0-12240 GCA_036402215.1 Pseudonocardiaceae bacterium | reverse complement strand
CCGCGGCCGCCGGACCGCACGCGCATCGGCCTACCGGCCGCCCCACCGCCGTCCCGCCCCACGGCCCGTCCCGCGGCCCGTCCCGCCGCGGTCCCGCCGAGGCCCTACCGCTCCCGCACCTACGCGCTGGCCGCCGTGGCGGTGCTGCTGCTCCTGGTGGCCGGCCTGCTGGCCTACCTGGCGAGCCGCCCCGACGATCCGGGTACCAACGCGCGCGGCGGCAGCAGCACGCCGAACACCCCGGCGACGGGCACCTCCGCCGAACCCGGCACCACGCAGCAGCAACGGACCGAGACGCGGACCGAGCCCCAGCAGCCGCCGCAGACCACCGAACCGCCGCAGCCGGCCCCGGTGACCGCCGAGAACCTGAGCCGGGCCGTCGAGGAGTACTACCAGCAGCTTCCCGACAACCTGGACGAAGGCTGGGACCGTCTGGGGCCGAACCTGAGGGCCGTGGGCTACGACAGCTACACCGGCTTCTGGAGCCGCTTCTCCCGGGTCGACGCCCAGGTGCAGGACGCGAACGCCGAGGCCATGACGGTGCGCGTGGTGGTCGTGCACCACCGCGACGGTGAGGCACCGATCGCCGAGCTGCACGAGCTCACCCTGGTGCGGGACGGCGAGCGGCTGCTCATCGACAAGGACCGGCGGCTCGGCCCGGCCGAGGTTCCCGGTGGCGGTGAGGGGGAGGGCGACGGCTGACGCCGTGTGGCGTCCGTCTCGCCGCGACGGACCGTCGCGGGTCGTTCGCCTCTGGTGACGACCGCCCGCCGTCCGGGGCTGTCCGATGGCCGACACACCGAATCGGATGCGCGGAATCCCGACACGGCGTTGTCGCTGGTCGCTACGCTGCGGCCCGTGGCGGCCGATCTCGACGACCGGAGCGGCGGCGTGGCCGAGGACACCGGGCACGTCGCCTACGACATCGTGAAGGCGATGTTCGAACGGCTGTCGCCGCGCGCACCCGGTGGGACCGGCCGCCCCGAGGCGGACGCCGCCCGACTGCTGGCGGAGCTCGCGGTGCAGGCGCGCTGCGCGCAGCTCGGGCTGCCGGTGCCCGCCCGGGCGCAACTGCGCTGCGTGTCCTGGGCGCACGACGGCGCCGAGTACACGTTCCGGCTGGACGGGCTGCACCTGGCGGCGCGCGTGCTGGTGCCGGCCGGACGGCTGGACGGCTGCCGTCTCGCCGTCCGCCTGGCCCCCCGCACCCCGTAGCACGCCGCCGGCGGCGGCCGGTGCCGGCCGTCCGCGCGGCGGCGACGGGACGCCCCCCGGCGTCAGTCCTCGTGGTCGGCGAGGACCGTGTACGGGCCGGTGCGGCCCACGAGCACGTAGCGCGGCCGCGGCCGGTGGCCCTCCTCCTCGGCCAGCCGCACCCGGTTCTCCAGTTCCCTCCGGTAGCGGTTGCGACGGCGACGCTCCTGCTCACCCAGCCGGTCCTGCAGGTCCGCCCCCAGTACCCCGCCGATGGCGATCAGCAGCACGGCCGCCAGCAACACGATCACGATGTTCACGTCGGCTCCTCTCCCTCGCCCCACCAAGGGTCCCCGCGACGGCCGTCCCGGACCGCGACAGGAACTGGACATCGGCCGTTTCCTGGACAGCACCCACCACTCGCTTGACCCTGTCTCACGCGGTGTTGTTGAGTAATCGCGGGAGGTGGCGACGTGCCATCCGAGAGTGCGTTCCACGCCGAGCTGGAGGGCATCCGCAAGGGCCGGGGGGTCCAGGAGCCGCAGATCAGGGACCGCATCGGTCCGTCCCTGCGGTGGGTGTGCGGCGTCACCGCCGCCACCTCGCACAGCGATGCCCGCCGGGCGCTGATCGGCGTCCTCACCGAGGCCGCCACCGCCCTGCCGAGCGAGCTGGGGCTCGCCGCGCGGGTGATGTTCGCGATCGACGAGGAGCATCAGCACCGCTTCCTGCGACAGCGCTACGAGGCCCTCGCCGCGCGCTGGAACTGCGACTTCCGCACCGTGCAGCGGCGCGGCGACGAGGCCCTGACGCTGGTCGCCGACCATCTCACGGTGCGCGGCGAGCCACCCGGGCCGGCGGCCGCCGCCGAGCAGCACGAGACCGACGCCTGGGACGACGACTCCTGGTACCTGGAGCGGTTCAGCGCCATCCTGCTGCTCAACCGTGAGCAGCCGGAGGCCATCGAGGAACGCACCGTGGTGTCGACGATCGACGGGCTGACCCGGCTGGCCGTGCCGCTGGGCATACCGCGGCACCCGCGCGAGGAGCGGGCGAAGCTCGGCGTCGACATGAACATCCTGTACGGCGCCGAGCCGGAGTCCGTGGAGCGGCGCGGCGAGAAGATGTTCGTGCAGTACCTGCGGCTGCCGCGCCCGCTGGCCCGTGGCGAGCGGCACGTGTGGGCTCGCACCGCCCGGATCCCGGACGGTCAGCTCATGACGCCGCGTTACGTCCACATCCCGCTGCGGCGGTGCGACCAGTTCGAGGTGCGGCTCAAGTTCCACCGCGACCGGCTGCCCCGGGTGATCTGGCAGGTCGCCAAGGTCCCGGAGTTCATCTTCGCGGACCAGCGCCCCGGCCGGGAGCACCTGGAGCCCGACGCCCTGGGCGAGGTCCACGTGCGCTTCACCGACCTGCAGCTCGGCCTCGGCTACGGCGTCGCCTGGCTGCCGGCCACCGGCGACCACGAATGATGACCACTCGCGCACTTAGGGTCGCCTGACTGCCGGCCACCGGCAACCGGGAGTGACCGGTACCCTGCATTCTCCGGATCAATACCGTCCGGTCGACGGCAGCCCGAGGCACCGGGCGAACCACCGAGGAGCACACATGGCCGACGGAGCCCTGGGTCCCGACCCCACCGTGCACCGGCGCAGGCTCCGCAACGAGCTCCGCAAGGCGCGCGAGGCCGCCGGCCGCACCCAGCGCGACGTCGCCGCGGCCATGGACTGGTCCCAGTCCAAGCTCATCCGCATCGAGACCGGCGCGGTCAACATCAGCACCAACGACCTGCGCGCGCTCCTCGGCCACTACGACGTCCCCGCCGAGCGCATCAACGCCATGGTCGAGCTGGCCCGCGCCGCTCGCGACGTCCCCCGCTGGTCCATCTACAAGGACGTGGCCTCGCCCGAGTACATCGCCTTCCTGGGGTACGAGTCGTCCGCCTCGATCATCCGCAACTTCGAGCCGCTGCTCATGCCGGGCCTGCTGCAGACCGAGGAGTACGCCCGCGCGGTGATCACCGCGGTGGAGACCGTCAACCCGCAGCGCGTGGACGCGCTGGTGGACCTGCGCATGCAGCGCCAGGAGCTGATGGTCAAGCAGCCCGCGCCGGAGCTGCACTTCATCATCGACGAGGCCGTGATCCGCCGGATGGTCGGCGGCCCGCACGTGGCCCGGCGCCAGCTCAGGCACCTGAAGGACATCGCGGACGCGCCGAACGTGACGCTGCGGGTGGTCCCGTTCGAGGTCGGCATGTACCCGCGGCTCCGGGTTCCGTACGTGCTCTTCGAGTTCCCGGACGCCGAGGACGAGGACGTCCTGTACCTGGAGAACCCGCTGGGCGAGTACCTCGTCCGCGAGAACTCTCCTGAGGAGAAGGACAAGGTCGACCCGGTGACGTACCTGGGGATCTTCTGGCAGCTCGAGCAGCTCGCCCGGCGCGAGGACTTCCCCCGTCAGGTGGACGACGCCCTCCGTCAGATGGACCAGGTGTCATCCCACGTGGCGGAGCGAGTGATCAGCGAGGCCGGCGGAACGGCCTAGAGCCGCCCTGCGGGCCATCCGGGCAGCCGGCCGGCTGTCCCCGGTCCGGCCACGTCACCGACGGCCGATCCTCACCGGACACGTCACGGCGGCTGACCCGGTCCGCCGATCACTGGTGCCCGGGCCGGCCCGGGCACGTCGCCGGTGGCCTGCTCGAGATCTGTCGCTCGCCCGCGGCCGGTTCCGTCCGGCCGCCTCGGCCGGACCACCGCTCGCCGGCGGCCGCGGCCCACGGCCCTGTCGCCCCGGCAGGGCCGTGGGCCGCGGCATGCGGCCATGCCTACGCGCCCCGCCAGTTCGGCTCCGGGCCGGACCGGTGGAGCACCTGTTTCGGGGACGACTAGGGCTTGAGGGCGGACAGGCTGAACTCGCCGGCCTCCACGCCGGCGACGAACGCCACCCACTCCGCCTGGGTGAAGGCGAGTTGCGGGCCACTGGGCACTGCCTTGGAGTCGCGTACGTGGACGAGGCCGTCGCCGGCCATCGCGACTTCGACGCAGTTACCGGTGCCGCTGGCGCGGCTCTTCCTCCACGCGAGTGGGGCGTGCATATTCATTCGCCTATTCGTCCCGTTCCATCATCGTCCCAAGGGATGCTCTCCGCCCCGGGCACAGAATAGTCAAGTGGTGCCTGACCTAGCGTGGCGCCAACGAAACGGTCCGAATTCGCTGCCGCGCCTCGACGGCGGTTCCCGCCGTCGAGGCGGGAGCTTATGGGATGCCCGCGCGCAGATGCAACTTACGCCACCAAAGAGTAATCCGACGCGATACGGCAACCTGAAACCTTGCAGCACAGCATCGTGCGACGTGCGGCGCCCCAGCTCGCCACCTGGCAGATCGCGGCCACGCAGTCGGCCGTCACGAGGACCGGGACCTCGCGTTCCGACTCCGACGGAAACGCCTGCTGCCGTTCTGGGACCGCCGGAGCGAGGGGCCGCCGTCCGCGTGTTCGCAGGCTGCGGCACACCCTTTGCCACCTGCCGGGATGCCACCCCGCCCGGGGCCGCGCCCGGCGCAGGTGGAGATCCACTGCCGGCCCTTCGATCGTCATTGGGTCTCCACCTGCGGAAACGTCCACGATGACAGGCGTACCGCCACGTGGCAACCGGCAACGTGCACAACAGCCGCGTGACACTCGGGCGGGAGGCGGGTGGCGCGACCGCAGTCGGCGTGGTCACGTGCTGATTCCTGACGAACGGCGTGACGGCCGATCAGCGTAACTCGAAGAGGTTGGTCGCGAATGGAGCAGCCGCACGATGCGTCCTGACGTGCGAGCTATTTCAAGTCCGTTACCATCAAGGGAACCGGAATCTCTCCGGCCGTACCGAAGCAGAACGGGAGGCGCCGACATGGACCCTGAAACCAAGCCGAACGGTCATCTTGCGAAGGGAGGTGACGCGCATGCAGACCTACGGTCGAACGACACCGATCGTCTCGATCCACTTGTGAAGGCAGGAGCCGCCTGGCGGCCAACCGAACGAGCTCCCGCCTTCCGGGGTACCGCGCAGCAATAGCAACGGCACCGTAGGAGCGTAACAGGAACACGAGATCGAGAACACCGTCGGTGGTGGAAGTAGCACGAACTCGCCACCGGTGAACAGCGGGCGGGGAGCGGCCGACGCCGTTCCTCGCCCTTTTCGACTTTCGGTGCAAAACCTCCGGCGAGCCGTGGAGCCGGTGAGCGCGGCCACATGGGCACGCTCACGTCGCCCGGCCCGCGGGCCGGTGCGACGATGGGGGCATGCGCACCCGCGGTACCGAGGAAGGCTCCGACGCCACCCGCATCCTGGTGGTGGGCGGCGGTTACGTGGGCATGTACACCGCCCTGCGGCTGCAGCGCAGGCTCCGCGCCGGCGAGGCCTCCGTGACGGTGGTGGACCCCCAGCCGCACATGACCTACCAGCCGTTCCTCCCGGAGGCGGCCGGCGGGTCGATCGAGCCGCGGCACGTGGTGGTGCCGCTGCGCACGGTGCTGCGCCACTGCCACGTCCGGACCGGCCGGGTCACCGCGATCGAGCACGCGCGCCGCGCGGCCACCGTGGAGATGTGCGACGGGCACGTGGAGGAGATCGGGTACGACGTCCTGGTGATGGCACCGGGCTCCGTGGCTCGCACGCTGCCGATCCCGGGACTCGCCGAGCGCGGCATCGCGTTCAAGACGATCGGTGAGGCGATCTACCTGCGCAACCACGTGCTCTCGCAGCTCGACGCGGCGGCGAGCACGGTGGATCCGGTGCTGCGCCGGCGGCTGCTGTCGTTCGTGGTGATCGGCGGCGGCTACGCGGGCATCGAGGCGCTCGCCGAGCTGGAGGACATGGCCCGCTACGCCACGCGCTACTACGAGAACATCGAGCCGGGCGACCTGCGCTGGGTGCTCGTGGAGGCGGCCAACCGCATCATGCCGGAGGTCAGCCCCACGCTCGGCGTCTACACGGTGGAACGCCTGCTGGAGCGCGGCATCGAGGTGTTCCTGGAGACCAAGGTGGAGTCGCTCGTCGACGGCCACGTGCGGCTCGACGACGGCACCGAGTTCGAGGCGGACACCATCGTCTGGACGGCCGGCGTCAAGGCGAACCCGATGCTGGCCGACACGGACCTGCCGCGGGACGCCAGGGGGCGGCTGCGGTGCACCACGACGCTGCAGGTGCACGGGCTGCCCGAGGTGTTCTCGGCGGGCGACTGCGCCGCGGTGCCGGACCTGTCGCGCACCGACGAGGACCCCAACGCGACCTGCAGCCCGTCAGCCCAGCACGCGGTGCGGCAGGCGAAGGTGCTGGCGGACAACGTGCTCGCGCACCTGCGGGGCCGTCGCCCCACCGTCTACCGGCACTCCTACGCCGGGTCGGTGGCCAGCCTCGGGCTCTACCGCGGCGTGGCCGAGATCTACGGCGTGAAGCTCAAGGGCATCGTCGCCTGGTTCATGCACCGCACGTACCACGTGAGCCGGATGCCCACGCTCAACCGCAAGGCGCGCGTGCTGGCCGACTGGACGCTCGCGCTGTTCTTCCGCCGCGAGGTCGTGTCGCTGGGCCAGATCCACGATCCCCGGGCGGAGTTCGGCCGCGCCACGACGCCGGAGCGGCGCGCGGTGCGCCCGCCGGCGCCCACCATCGAGGAGACCGAGGCGGGGCTGACCGATCGGACGGCGGCCACCCGCGGCTGATCCCAGGGCGGGCGGCGGCACCGGTTCGGCCCGGCGGCCGGGCCGGCGCCACGCGACACCCGATTCGGCGGCGCGAGCCCGGTTCAGCGCGGGCGGCCCGGTTCAGCGCGGGCGGAGGCGAATTCGGGCGCCGCGGGCCGGGACGGCCGTGATGTGCCGCATGCGGGAGCGCTCGGGGCGGCGGCCGACGGGCAGCACGTCGAAGCGGCGGGCGATCTCCTCGACCGCCACCCGCAGCTCGGCGACGGCGAAGGGCGCGCCCAGGCACCGGCGGTTGCCGCCGCCGAACGGCAGGGTCAGGCCGGGATCGCCGTCCAGCCAGCGGCCGGGCCGGAAGCGCGCCGCCTCGGGGTGCACGGCGGGGTCGGCGTGCACCAGGGCGATCGCCGGGCAGAGCGTGGCCCCGGCCGGCACCACGTGCTCGCCGACGGCCACCGGCGCGTGCAGCCTGCGGGCCACCAGGCTGATCACCGGCCGCAGCCGCAGCGCCTCGTTCACCACCGCCGAGGAGTACGCCGAGGACCCGGCGGTCACCGAGGCGGCCAGCTCACGGCGGGCGTCCTCGTCGCGGGACAACAACTCCAGCGTCCAGGCGAGCGCGGTGGCCGTGGTCTCGTGGCCGGCCACGAGCAGCGTCAGGAGCTGGTCGCGCAGGTCGCCGTCGCCGGTGGGCCGACCGGCCGCCGCGTAGGCGCGGACCAGGCTGGACAGCACGTCGTCGCGCTCGTCGAGCGCCGGGTCGTCGCGCCGCAGCGCGATCTCGTCGTCCAGCAGGGAGAGCACGCGCTCCCGGTGCGCGACGTAGCGGCGGCGACGGCCACCGGTCGGCAGCGCCGGGAAGCTCGTGGCCAGCAGGTCGAACGGTGAGACCTCCACGATGCGCGGCAGCTCGGCCCGCAGCCGCGCCGAGCGCACCGGCTCACGCACCCCGAGCATCACCCGCAGGATGATCTCCAGCGCGATGTCCTGGGCGTGCCGACGGCAGCGGAACGGCCGGTCCACCGGCCAGCCCGCCAGGCCGGCCGCCACGACCTCGCGCAGCAGGTCCTCCTGGCGGCGCACCTGGGCGGCGGAGAACGCCGGGAGCATGAGCCGCCGCCGCTCCCGGTGCTCGGCGCCGTCCAGCAGCAGCACCGAGCGCCACCCGAGGATGGGCGCCAGGATCGAGTTGCCCTCGCCGGCCCGCAGCACGTCGGGGTCGGCGGCGAACACCGCGCGGATGTGCGCGGGGTCGGCCAGGAACACCTGCGGCCCGCCCACCAGGTCGTGCACGGTGAAGACGTCGCCCAGCCGGCGGCGGCACCAGGCGAGGAAGTACGGGGTGCGCGAGCGCAGCAGCAGCGTCTGAACCAGGGCGGGCAGCCGCGGACCCGGTGGCAGCGCGGGAACTCCTGTCGTGGCACCGGCGGCGACCGGGCAGGCGTCCATGCCCCGACCGTACGGCCGCCGCTCCCGCGGGGGCTACGGCCGCACGGGCGTCCCGGTCACGGCCGCACGGGCGGACGGGCGCGCAGTTCGCCGAGCACGGCCGGGTCCTGCAGCCGCATCCAGGCGATGAGCTCGGAGTACGTCACGCACTCGGTGTCCGGCCGCGGGCAGATGTCACGCATGAACCGCTCCACCGCCGGATTGAACGCGTCGCCGCTCCAGCGGTTGAAGTGGTTGCCGATGACGAGCGGCGCGCGGTTCCCGGCGAGCGCCGCCCGGAACGCCGCGGCGTAGGAGTCGAGCACGATCTGCCCGAACTCCGCCGCACGGGCCGGTTCGTCGCGGGCCTTGTTGAGCGAGTACCAGAAGTTGTAGTCCATGGCGATCACCCGGCGGCCGAGCGCCGGCACGGTGACCAGCGGCAACGGGAACTGCCAGAGGCCGTCCGTCTCGGCGGGCCAGGCGAGCGCCCCGGACACCGTGCTGGAGTCGTAGCCGAGGCCGTGCGCGCGCATCGCCGGGTGGAGCTGGTCGAAGCGGCCCTCCAGGCACGGCGTGCGGGCGCCGCGCACCCGCAGGTACAGCCCGGCCTCGTCGACGAAACGGAAGAACTGGGCCAGCTCGGCGTCCCAGCCCGCGGTGTCCCAGACGCCCGCCGCCGGCTCGGCGCCGGCGCAGAAGTGGCCGTTGAAGTGGGTGCCGATCTCGTGCCCCGCCGCGACCGCCGCGCGCAGGTCGTCCACCAGCACGCGCACCTCGTCCGGCGTGCCGCCGAAGCCGATGGACGAGCGCCCGGCGGCGTGCCCCGGCCCGGTGTACTCGGCCCGCCGCTCGTCGGGCAGCAGGTAGACGCCGGACAGGAAGCCGGTCAGGTGCGCCCCGCTCTCCCGCGCCGCGGCCAGGAACCGCTGCCACTTCTGGTGGTCCCCCGCGCCGTCGAACGAGAACAGCACGAACTGCGGCGGCTGCTCCCCCGGCGCCAGCCTGGTCATCCACGGCGGCGGGGCCGGTGCGCCCGGCGTTCCCGTGATGGTGTCGCCGATCCGCCCCACCAGGCCCGCGACGAGGACCAGCGCGGCCACCACCAGCAACGCCGTCCCCAGCGTCGTCCGCTCCAGCCGTTGCACGCCCGCTCCACCTCCGCCCACGCCCGCCCGGGCCACGTCACCGTCCCGGCGATCACGCCGCCCCGACGCCGCGCCCAGCGTGCACCCCGCACGTCCCCCCAGGTCGCGGACGCGCCGGTACGCTGCTTGCCGACCGCGGCCATCCGCGCGACGCCCCCGTGGCCCAATGGCAGAGGCAGGCGCCTTAAAAGCGCCACAGGTGTCGGTTCGACCCCGACCGGGGGCACCATCGGTGGTGACCTCCGGGTTACGCCGTCCCCCGGACGGTGCGGGCGGGGATTCACCTGAAGTTGGTACGTGAGAGTCGCGCCCAGGCGTCGATACTGATCGTGATCGCGCGATCACGCTCGATCACAGTGGCTCGTCGTCTCGGCAGCGGCGGGCTCCCGGGGGGCGTACGGCGCGGGACCTCCACGGGCCGACCAGAGGAGTTCAGGCATGCGCGAGGTAGCGGCGACGAGTTGGGTCGATCCGAGCGGCGGCAACAGCTGCATCCGGGTCTACACCACCGACGGCGACGGACGGATCGTCGAGCGGTGCTGGGACACGGACCAGTGGTACACCGGGGCGTTCTCCGCCCAGGGCGAGCACGCCTCGGCCACGTCCTGGGTCCAGGACGGCGTGCTCCACATCCGGGTGTACGTCGCCGACGCGAACGGCAACGTGAGCGAGCTCTGCTGGGACGGCGACGGCGACGGCAGGTGGATCACCGGCGCCTATCGCGGACAGGGCCACAGCGTGGCCGCGACCTCGTGGGTCGACGCGAGCGGCCTGCACCTCCGGGTCTACGCCGTCGGCGACGGCGGCACCACCGTCGAGCAGTGCTGGGACCAGGGCGGCTCCGGCTGGTACGTCGGCGCCTACTCGGAGAGCACCCAGCCAGCCATGAGCGGCCGGCCCGGGTGACGTCCCGATCGTGAACCAGGCGTCCGGTCGGTGAGGACGACCGGGTCGCGGGGATCGACCGAGCGGTCGGCGGCACCGGTGCCGCCGACCGTTCTCGGTCCGGGGCCAGGTGGGGCGGGGCGTGCCGCGGTTGCGGCTCGGCCGGTGCGGGTATGGCAATGAGTGTCCGTGCCGACCGGCACGGCCGGTCGTGGCCCGGCCAGTGGGGCGCGAGCGGAACGACAACAGGTCGGGAGCAGACATGCCCTGGGTCCATCGCCACCGCCGGCGGTTGCCGTACAGCTTCTTCCGCACGACGACGGTTCGCAGCCACTACCGCAGGTCCCCCGACTTCCCCGTGGTCGCGATCGTGATCGGCGTCCTGATCCTGCTGTTCCTGGTCGCGCTGCTCTGACCACCGATGCCGCGGCGGCCTCGGCGTTGGCCGGCCGTCCGGCGGAGCCCGGCGGTGCACCGGACACCACGGTGCCCCGGGTCCGCCGGTGCGGTGGACCCGGGGCAGCGGGACGGGACTACCGGCCGAGCGTGGCGACGAGGGCGGCGGCCATGCCGGCGGAGCCTCGGGCGTTGGGGTGGAAGGGGGCGGCGGGGTTCGAGGGGATGGGGCCCTCGACCCAGCGGGTGCCGGAGGAGGCGCAGGTGTCCTTGCCGCGGCTGGGGGTGTAGGTGTCGACGTAACGGGCGCCGTTGGCGGCGGCCTGCTGGGCGAGCATGGAGTTCAGGTTCTTGTGGACCTGGCGCAGGTAGCCGACGTCGCCCCAGGAGATGGGGACGCGGGGCCAGCAGCCGGTGCCGCTGTCCGGCACGATCGACGGGTAGCCGACCAGGTAGATGGTGGCGTACGGGGCCCTGGCGCGCACGGCCTGGATGACGTTGGCGATCTTGGGGGCGGTGGCGGCGATGCGCTGCGCGAGGATGTCCACGCCGCCGGCGGTGTACTCGTCGCGGCACGGGGTGGCGAACGGGTTGGCGCTGACGCAGTTCTCGATGATGGACGAGAAGCCGATGTCGTTGCCGCCGATGCCGATGCTGACGGCGAAGGCCATGGTGGTGAGGGCGTCGAGCTGCGGCGGGTTCGTCCCGCCGGTCACCGACTGCGGGGCGAAGAAGTCGTCGGTCTTGGCGCCGGCGCAGCTGACGTCCGTGAAGATCTCCATGCCCACCGAGGGACGGGCCACCGACGGGTAGTTGTTGGACGAGCGCAGGCAGCCGGAGGGGCTGCCGACCGGCGTGCTGGTGAGCGGCGCCGAGGTGAACGAGTCGCCCAGGGCGACGTACAACCGTGGCGGGGGCAGGGCACTGGCGGCGGTCGGCCAGGCCAGCGAGGCCAGGACGGTGACCAGGGCGGCCAGCACTGAGGTGAGCGCGACGTTGCGACGCACGAGCGGCACCTTTCGGCAGGGGAGACGGGGTGTTACCCGACGCCGATCCTGGCCCACCGCCGCCGGTCGCTGTCAAGAGTCAGGCGATCGCACGCCGTGAGAGCGCGCTGGTCAGGACGAGCGGTGCGACCACTCAGCGGCGGCGCAGCAGGACCACGGCGAGCACCGCCGCACCGGCCACGCCCAGCACGGCCAGCACCTCCAGCAGCACCGGGTTGCGGCCGCCGGGGAGCAGCGCGGCCAGCCCGGCGAGCGCCATCACCCCGGCCTGGATGGCGAGAAATCGCCGCAGCGGCCGGGCCAGCGCGGACAGGTGCAGCAGCGCGGACCGGGGCAGCAGCGCGGCCGTCCCGGCCAGCACGTGCACCAGGTGCACCACGGTGACGGTCAGCAGCACCACCGGCCGCAGCGGCTCCTCGCCGCCCGGCGCGACGATCACCAGGCCGAGCGCGGCGGCGCCACCGAACGCGGCCGGCGCGGCGCTGCCCGGCGAG
>DASWTI010000554.1:0-2784 GCA_036402215.1 Pseudonocardiaceae bacterium | reverse complement strand
CTGCCGTTCGGCCGGGAGCTGACGGCGGCGCTGCGCGAGCACTGCCGCCGGGAGGGCGTGACGGTGTTCGCCGCCGGGCTGGCCGCGCTGGTCGCGCTGCTGCACCGGTACACCGGGCAGACCGACATCGCCGTCGGCACGGTGACCTCCGGGCGCACCACGGCGGCCACCCGGAGCCTGATCGGGCCGTTCGTGAACACCGTGCTGCTGCGCACCGACGCCGGCGGCGACCCGTCGCTGCGCGAGCTGACCCGCCGGGCGCACGCGGTGCTGCTCGGCGCGCTGGCCAACCAGGACGTGCCGTTCGAGCAGGTGGCGCGGGCCGTGCTGCCGCTCGGCGACGCCGGGCACCGGCCGCCGTACCGGGTGGAGTTCAAGACCGACAGCGCCACCACCGGCACCCTGCACGGCCGGCGGCTCGGCGCGGCGGAGCTGGAGCCGCTGGTGCCGCCGCAGTCGGACATCGAGGTGCACCTGTCGTTCGGGGTGAACGAGACCCCGGAGGGCCTGGTGCTGGTGGTGGACCACGCCACCGCGCTGTTCGACCGGGCGACGGTGGACGGCATGGCGCGGCGGCTCGCCGAGCTGCTGCGGACCGCGGTGACCGAGCCGGACCTGCCGGTGAGCCGCGTGGAGCTGCTGTCCGGCGAGGAGCGGGCGCTCGTGCTGGACGGCTGGAACGACACGGCGGGCGCCGTGCCGGACCGGTCGGTGCCGGCGCTGTTCGAGGAGCGGGCGGCGGCCACCCCGGACGCCGTCGCGGTGCGCACCGGCGGCGGCGTGCCGGCCGGCCGGGAACCCGCCACCCACGAGCCCGCCACCCACGAGCCCTCCACCCACGAGCCGGCCGGCCGGGAGCTGACCTACCGCGAGCTGAACGAGCGGGCGAACCGGCTGGCGCGGCGGCTGCGCGCGCTCGGCATCGGGCCGGGCGAGGAGCGCGCCGTCCTGCTACTGCAGGGGCGCGGGCCGGACCTCATCGTGTCCGAGCTGGCCGTGCTCAAGGCCGGTGGCCTGTACGTGCCGCTGCACCCCCGGCAGCCGCTGGACCGGATGCGGCTGATCGCCGACGACACCGGCGCCGGCGTGCTGCTGGTGGACGCCGAGCACGCCGGGCACCGGCTGACGGCGGAGTTCACCGGCCGCACGCTCACCGTGACCGGGGACGACGGGGACGGGGACGGCTCCGACCTGGGGCTCGACCCGCACCCGGACCGGCTGGCGTACGCCATGTTCACCTCCGGCTCCACGGGCACGCCGAAGGGCGTGGCGATCACCCACCGCGACCTCGCCGCGCTCGCCCTGGACGACCGCTGGGCCGAGGGGCACGAGCGCGTGCTCCTGCACTCCTCGCACGCCTTCGACGCCTCGACGTACGAGGTGTGGGCGCCGCTGCTGGCCGGCGGCACCGTGGTGGTGGCACCGCCGGGCGACCTGGACCCCGAGGTGATGCGCCGGCTGGTCGCCGGGGACGGCGTGACCGCGGTGTTCCTGACCACGGGCCTGTTCAACCTGCTGGCCGAGGAGGACCCGGCGTGCCTGGCCGGGCTGCGCACCGTGCTGACCGGCGGCGAGGCGTGCCTGCCGCGGGCGTTCACCCGGGTGCTCGACGCCTGCCCGGGGCTCACCCTGGCCCACGTGTACGGGCCGACCGAGACCACGACGTACGCCACGTACCACCGGGTGCGCCGCCCGGGGCCGGACGACCGGACCGTGCCGATCGGGCGCGCGCTCGACAACACCCGGGTGTACGTGCTGGACGAGGCGCTGCGGCCGGTGCCGCCCGGGGTCACCGGCGAGCTGTGCGTCGGCGGCGTGGGCCTGGCCCGCGGCTACCTGGGGCACGGCGCCGCGACCGCGGCCCGGTTCGTGCCCGACCCGTACGGCGCGCCCGGCAGCCGGATGTACCGCACGGGCGACCAGGTGCGCTGGGCCGGCGGCGCCGTGGAGTTCGTCGGCCGGGTGGACGGCCAGGTGAAGATCCGCGGCTTCCGCATCGAGCTGGGCGAGATCGAGGCCGCGCTGCTGGCCGAACCCGTGGTGCGGCACGCCGCCGTGGTGGTGGCCGCCGAGGACGCGGCCGCCGCCGACAAGCGGCTCGTCGGCTACGTGGTGACGGACGGCCCGGCGGACCCGGTGGCGTTGCGCGCGTCGCTCGCCGAACGGCTGCCGGACTACATGGTGCCGGCCGCGATCGTGCCGCTGGAGGCGTTGCCGCTGAACAGCAACGGCAAGCTGGACCGGGCCGCGCTGCCGGACCCGGAGCTCGGCCGGGGCAGCACCGGCCGGGCGCCACGCACCGCGCGGGAGAGCGTCGCGTGCGCGATCTTCGCCGACGTGCTCGGCGTGGAGTCGGTCGGCCTGGACGACAGCTTCTTCGAGCTCGGCGGGCACTCGCTGCTGGCCACCCGGCTGGTGCGGCGGCTGCGCGCCGCGCTCGGCCGGCCGGTGGCCATGCGGGACCTGTTCGAGGCGCCCACGGTGGCCGGCCTGCTGGCCCGCTCGACACGCGGCACCGCGGCCCGGCCGCCGCTGGCGGCGCGCGAACGTCCCGCCGGGGTGCCGCTCTCCCCCGGCCAGCGGCGGCTCTGGTTCACCCACGCCGTGGACGACGAGGGCGCCGCGTACAACATCTCGTTCGCCGCCCGGCTCACCGGCGCGCTCGACGAGGACGCGCTGCACGCCGCGCTCGTCGACCTGACCGCGCGGCACGAGAGCCTGCGCACGGTCTACCCGGCGGACGCCGGGGTGCCGGCCCAGGTGGTGCGGCCGGCCGCCGGTGCC
>DASWTI010000553.1:0-4693 GCA_036402215.1 Pseudonocardiaceae bacterium | reverse complement strand
GCGGCACGGGCTGGTGGTTCGCCGCCGTCGTGGCCCTGCTCGCGGTGCCCGGGCTGATCGTCTGGTGGCGCCGCACCAAGCCCGTCCCCGACGACCACCTCGGCTGACGCGCGCCGGCCTGCTCCCGCGCGACCCGGCCGGCATCGACGACGACCGCGGCCGATGGTGGCCGACGACGGCCGACGACGGTGTCAGCGGCGGTCAGCGGCGGCGGTCAGCGGCGGCGGAGGAGCCAGCTCAGGCCGAGGCCGAGCAGGGCGCCGGCGCCCAGCAGGCTGCCGGCAGTGCGGCCGTCGGGACCGCGGTGCAGCGTCACCGTGGGGCGGATCACCGCGCCGGGCGGCGGCGGGACGACACGCTGCTCGTTCTCCCGCGCGGTGGCCGCCCAGGCCGTGACGAACAGCAGGAACCGCGAGACGAGGAACGCGAACACCAGCAGGCCGATGACCGGCCCGAACACCGCGCCGGCCGGGCCGCTGAGGCTGCTCAGGAACAGGGTCACGACCTGCTTGAGGATCTCGAAGCCGACGGCGCCGAGCACGGCGGCCTTGGCCGCGCTGCGCAGCGTCACGGGCTCGCGGGGCAGCCGCGCGATGACCCAGAGGAACACCAGCCAGTTGCCGATCAGCGCCAGCGTCACGGTCGCCGCCACCACCAGCGCCTTCGCCCACCAGAGCTGCTCGACGCCGAGGAACTCCAGGATGTCGTTGGTGAACGCGGTGCCGGCCGCCGTGATGCCGAGCGAGATCACCAGCGCCAGGCCGAGCCCGAGCAGGGCCAGCGCGTCCACGCCCTTGGTGGCCAGGAAGGAGCGCCGGTCGTGCAGCTGGTTCCACTGCGCGGTGAGCGCCTCGCGCAGGTTGCCGATCCAGCCGAGGCCGGAGTACACGGCGCCGAGCAGGCCGAGCAGGCCGACCGCGGTGCGCCGCTCGACGGCCGTGTCCACCAGCGGCGTCAGGGCGTCGGCGAGGTTCGGCGGGGCGGCCTCGGTGATCCCGCTCTTGACCCGTTCGATGAGCTCGGGCTGGCGGAACAGCACGAAGCCGAGGAGGGAGAAGCCGATCATGAGCAACGGGATGAGCGCCAGCACGCTGAAGTAGGTGATGGCGGCGGCGTAGTGGTCGCCGTTGTTGGCCGTGTACCGGGCGCCCGCCCGCACCAGGTGGTCGAACCACGGCCGCCGGTCGCGCTGTCGTTGCAGGAACGACGGTTGCTGCTGCTCCGGCTCCCCCGGTGCCTTCGTGGCGTGCACAGCGGACAGTCTGGTCCAGCCCTCCGGGCCACGCCCGGCGACGCCACCAAGGTGGCATCCGGTGGTGACGCGGGGACGGCACCACCGGACCACGCACCGGCTCCGCGACCGGCGGACCGCGGGGCGTGCGTCAGGCGGGTGGGAGGAAACCGACGCGGTCGTAGGCGGTGCGCAGGGTGTCGGCGGCGACCTCGCGGGCCCGTTCGGCGCCGCGGGCCAGGATCTTGTCCAGCTCGGCCGGGTCGTCCAGGTAGGTCCGGACGGCGCTGCGCAGCGGCGTCACCAGGTCCGCGACCAGCGCGGCCACGTCCTTCTTGAGGTCGCCGTAGCCCTTGCCCTCGTACGCGGCCTCCAGCGCCCGGAGCTCGGTGCCGGACAGGGCGGAGTGGATGACCAGCAGGTTGGACACGCCGGCCTTGGCCTCCGGGTCGTAGCGCACCTCGCGGCCGGTGTCGGTGACGGCGGAGCGGATCTTCTTGGCGGACACCGAGGGCTCGTCGAGCAGGAACACGCAGCCCGGCCCGGGCAGGCTCTTGCTCATCTGCTTCTCGGGGTTCTGCAGGTCGTAGATCTTGGCGGTGCCCTTGACGATGTGCGCCTCGGGCAACGTGAAGGTCGTGCCGAAGCGGCTGTTGAAGCGCTGCGCGAGGTCGCGGGTGAGCTCCAGGTGCTGCCGCTGGTCCTCACCGACCGGTACCGCGTTGGCCTGGTACAGCAGGATGTCCGCGGCCTGCAGGATGGGGTACGTGAACAGCCCGACGGTGGCCCGGTCCGCGCCCTGGCGGCTCGCCTTGTCCTTGAACTGGGTCATCCGGCTGGCCTCGCCGAAGCCGGTGAGGCAGCCCATCACCCAGGCCAGCTGGGCGTGCTCGGGCACGTGGCTCTGGATGAAGAGGGTGGCGCGGCCGGGGTCGATGCCGAGCGCCAGGAGCTGGGCGGCCGCGACCCGGCTGCGCATGCGGAGCTGCGCCGGGTCGTGCTCGACGGTGATCGCGTGCAGGTCCACCACGCAGTAGAAGGCGTCGTGGGTGTCCTGCAACGCCACCCAGTGCCGCACCGCGCCCAGGTAGTTGCCGAGCTGGAACGAGTCCGAGGTCGGCTGGATACCGGACAGCACGCGGAGCGGAGCGGGCGACGACATGGGTCCGGATTCTGCCAGCCCCGTTCGCGGACACCGACCGGGTTATGCCGGACGCCGGGGTCAGGGCGGCGCGGGGGCGCTGCCCGCGGGTTCGCGAGGGGCGGCGGCGAGCCAGCGGCGCATGGCGTGCTCCACCAGCGCGATGAGCGCCGGCTTCACGGACTCCCGGTCCCTGGCGTCGCACGGCACGATCGGCACGTCGTCCGCCAGGCCGACCGCCGCACGCACCTCGTCGACGTCGTGGTGCAGCAGCCCGTCGAAGCGGTTGACCGCCAGGACGAACGGCAGGCCACGGTCCTCGAAGAAGTCCACCGGGGAGAAGGAGTCCGCCAGCCGCCGCGTGTCGACCAGCACGATCGCGCCGATCGCACCGCGCACCAGGTCGTCCCACATGAACCAGAAGCGGTGCTGCCCCGGCGTGCCGAACAGGTAGAGGATGAGGTCACGCTCCAGCGACACCCGGCCGAAGTCCATGGCCACGGTGGTCGCGTGCTTGGCCGGGGTGTGCCCCACGTCGTCCACCCCGATGCTCGCGTCGGTCAGCTCCGCCTCGGTGGTGAGCGGCACGATCTCCGACACCGCCCCCACGAACGTCGTCTTGCCGACGCCGAAGCCTCCCGCCACCACGATCTTCGCGGAGGTCGGGCCATCGGTGCCCGCGTCACAGTCGGCGTAGCCCACTCAGAACCCTTTCCATCAACAGGAGGTGAGCCCGGCCGCCGACGGTGCCCACCGTCTCGTGCACCGTGAGCCGGTCCGCCTCGGCCATGTCACTGACCAGCACCTTCGCCACGCCCAGCGGCACCGCGAGCAGGGCCGCCACCTCCGCCACCGAGTGCGGCGTCCGGCACAGCGCGGCGATCGCGCGGTGCTCGTACGGCCCGTCCGCCGGGTCCGACGTGGAAGTGGCGGACACGAGGGTTTCGAGCCGCAGGTCCACGGAGGATCGGGTGCGGCCCCGGGTCCAGGCGTACGGCCGCACAATGGCGGCTTCCCCACCGCCCGTGCGCTCCCCTGCCGCCGGGTGGTCCGGGCCGTCCGCTCGGGGATCGGCCGGTCCGTCCGGTTCCTCTGGGCCGCTCGTGCCCGGTTGGCCCGGGCCGGTGGAGCCGGCCGGCCCGTTCCGTCCGTTGGACCCGCCTGGCGGGTTCGGGCCGTTCAGCCTGATCGGCACGTTCGAACCGTTCAGCCCGTGTGGCACGTTCGGGCCGCTCAGCCCGCGTGGCCCGTTCGAGCTGCTCAGCCCGCGTGGCCGGTTCGAGCCGTCCAGCCCGGGTAGCCGGTTCGAGCCGCTCAGCCCGGCTGGTTCGCCGGTCGCCGCAGAGGCCATCCACAGCTCCTCCAACGGCCCCGGCGCCCGGAGCGGTGGGCCGCTCGCCGTCCGGGGTGCGGGTGGGAGGCCGGGAAGGGGCGCGCCGAGGGGTGGGTCCTGCCCGGCCGATGACGGTCGGCCCGGCTCAGGTGGTGGGGTGAAGCGGGAGGTGGCCGGCGGAGCGGGGGGCGGGCCGTGGCGGGGCCAAGGGCTGGTGGCGGCGGCGCCCGGGTCGGAGGACCGGGCACGGCGGGGCCGCCGGCTGCCGAACGTGAGGCCGTTCAGCACGTCGGCGAAGGTCTGCTCGTGGTCCGGTCCGCTGGTCACCACCGGCTCACACGGGCTGCCCGAGCAGGGACGGACCCTGCAGCCGGGCCCGCAGCTCCGGGGTGAGCATCCGGCCCACCCGGTCGACCAGCAGCGTCATCTCGTACGCCACCTGCCCGATGTCGCACCGCGGGTCGGCGAGCACCGCCAGGCTGGACCCGTCGCTGATCGACATGACGAGCATGACGCCGCGCTCCATCTCCACGACGGTCTCGCGCACGCCACCGGCCTCGAAGCAGCGCGCCGCGCCCTGCGTGAGGCTGACCAGGCCGGACGCCACGGCGGCGAGCTGGTCCGCGCGGTCCAGCGGCAGCCGCGCCGACGCCGCGAGCAGCAGCCCGTCGGCCGAGACGACGACGGTGTGCGCCACGCCGGGCACGCGATCGGCGAAGTCGGAGACCAGCCAGCCGAACTGGTTCTGGGTCTGCGTCATGGGTTCGGTCCCTCCCGTACTGGGGTCTCGATGCTGGATCGGCCGAGGTCGATACCGGCCCGGAAGCTGGCGAGGCGCCCCCGCACCTGCTCGGCGTCCCGCTCGGTCCTCGGCGGCGGCGGACTCGTGGCGAGTGGCGGCCCCCCGGGCAGCCGTCCCGGACGCCGTACCGGCAGGGCACCCGCGGTGCCGGCCCGCCCGGCCGGCGCGTGGTCGTGGGGCGCGTCC
>DASWTI010000552.1:0-34605 GCA_036402215.1 Pseudonocardiaceae bacterium | reverse complement strand
GTGCGGTCGGCGTCCGCCGACCTCACGGCGGCGATCTCGACCACCCGCAGCACCGCACCGTTCAGAACCAGGCCGCTGTCCGCCGGATCGGCGGCATCGGAGTGACCGTGCAGCGCTACGTGCAGGTGACCGGCCGTGCCGATGGCGTGCAGGACCTCGGCCCGGGAGGCGCGTGCCACATCCAGCGCCCGGGCGCCGATGGCGGAGGCGACCCAGTGAGCTTCCGCTACCGCGGCCGGCAGGCCCGCGGCACCGTCCACCAGTACCACGGGGCCGCCCGGAGCGGACTGTTCCGGGAACTGGCGGGCATGACGCAGGGTGGTGATCGTGGGTGTGTAGGAGGGCACCGTCAGATCGAGCAGGCACTGGTCCCTGGTGCCGGCCGAGTGCAGCGGCAGCAGGGCCAACGAGCCGGTGGGGACCCACCACATTCGTGGCAGGCCGGTCGGCTGGTACATGTCGAGCACCGGCCGCGCCACCGCATCCCACAACCACGCCAGGGTCTGGGTCAGTCGTCGCTGTGCCCGCCGTGCGTCGTCCGCCGTCGTGGTGTCGTCATGGAGGACCGCCACGGCAGCATGGAAGTCCACCACCTCCTGATCAAGGAGTTCCTCGGTCAGCTCGGGCAGCGCGATCACCTGCACGCCGTCTTCGGTCAGTACCAGGGCGTCGCATCGGTACCGGCTGACGTTCACCACCGCGATCGGCCCGGCAGCGGCCGTCGGCAGCAGCGACTCGACGGTCGGCGGCAGCAGGAAGTCGGCGCAGCCCGGGACGGCGCGGATGTCGTCCATCACCTCGTCGAGCCGAGCTACCAGGCGCCGCCGCTGTTCCCGCCGCCGCCCCCGCAGCGCCGCTCGGTGTGCCTCGCCGACCGACGGTCTGCCTCGAGCGGCACCCCGCGGCGCCCCCGGCAACTCGGGCCGCGCTGGCTCCGGCTCGGTGTCGACCACCGGGCTCGCCAACCGCGCCCGGAGCAGTTCGAACTCCGCCGCCAGGCTCGGCGCCCCCGCCCGGACCGTCGACAGGTCGTCGTGCAGCCGCAGCGCGCGGTTGAGCAGCACTCCTCTGCCCAGTTCGAGCAGGGCAACGGCCTGGTGAGGACGATCGCACTCGATGGCCAGCGCCGCGGCCGCGCGAGCCAGTCCGGCCGAATCGGCCAGCCAGCGTTGCGAGTCGGGCCGATCGAGCCGGTCCGAGGACACCACGGGCAGCAGCCGAACCGCCGTGGCGAAGGCGTCCGCCGCGACGGCGGGATCGGATGTCGCCGTCAGATGGCCGAGTGCAGTCGCCGCGCGCAGCCGTTCGACGGGTGGTCCTGCGTCGTCATCGGCCGCGGAGCGCAGCGTGGTGATCGCCGCGGCGAGGTCGCCGGCGTTGCCGGAGCTGGTGAACCTGTGGTGATGCAGAAATGCCAGATTGCCGAGGTAGGAGACACGGTCCGGATCGTCCGGACCGACCAGCAGCAGCACACGGGCCGCAGCGCCAACGGCCTCGTCCAGGTCGTCGGCCGCCCCGGATGTCTCGAACCGCGCCTGGAGCGCGAGCGCCAGGTTGGTCAGGAGTCCGGCGTGGACCGGATGCTCCGGTGGCAGGCCCGCCAGCGACTGACGTGCTGTTCGCACGGCTTCCTCGGCGGAGGCCCGGTCGTGCGTCGGCGCCGTCAGGAGGATCGACACCAGGTTCCCCAGGCGGCCGGGCAGAGCGGGGTCCGACTCCTGGGAGATGTCGACGGACCGGCGCAGGGCCTGGATCGAGCCGCGGAGGTCGTCGGTGTGACCGGTCAGCAGATACCTGCCGTGCAGTGCCAGGCCGTGCTCCACGAGAACAGCGGCCAGCTCTGCCGGCCCGGACGCGGCGACCGCCTGTTCCAGCACCAGGATGGCCTCATCCAGGTCGGCGCGGGAACCGAGATGCTGATGCCGGCTCCGCAGGGCACCCGCGAGGTTGGACAACAGCGCCGGCATCCACGGATGGCCGACGGCCAGCAATCGCGCGGCCTCGCGGTGCAGGTCGATGCCGTCGTCGAGGTCGGCGATCCGTCCGTACCTGGCGAACCGCACGTGAAGCGACGAACCCAGGTTGCTCAGCCGGAACGGGACGTGCCGATCGTGTGGCCGGCTGCGTGCCACCGCCTCGCGGCCGGCCCGGATGCTCACGTCGAGATCTGTGACCGCACCGGTCAGTTCGTACCGCTCACGCAAGGCGATCCCACGGTTGTTGGCGTGCATCGCGGCATCAGGGTGGTCGTCGGGGAGCAGATCGGCGGCCTTGTCGTGGAGAGCGATGCTGCGGTCCAGATCGTCAGTGGCGCCGCGGTGGAGGTACCGGTCGTGCAGGGCGGCTGCCAGGTTCCCGAGGTGGCCGGCCCTGTCGGACACCGACGAGTTCTCCACCTCTACGGCTTCGGTGCCGATCCTGATGGACTCATCGAGCCGATCGAGGTCCCCGGTGAGCTGGAACTCGGTATGCAGCGCGCCGGCGAGGGTGTCCAGCGCGACAGCCCGATCGGCTGGTGCCGCACTTGAGGCCTGCACCGCGACAAGTGACGCGGCCCGCGCCTCGGCGAGCAGCCGGAGGTCGCCGGACTGCTCGGCTGCTGTGGTCAGCACCGTGGCACTCACCTGATGGGACACGAAGTCGTCGGCATCGGCAGCGGCGAGCACCTGCCGCGCGACGGCGACGGCCTCGTCCACTGTGCCGCTGTCACCATCGACATGGGTGTCGAGCAGGGCTGCGGCCAGGGCGGCGAGCCTGGCTACCTCCTGTCCGCCCACCGCGGCCACGGACGCCTGTAGCGCCTCCACCGCACATCGCGCGTCGTGGACGTCGCCGCTGAGATCGTGTCTCAACCTCAGCACATGGCCCAACTCGGCCAAACGATCCCCGAGCGCGGCATCGTCGGCCGCCGAGGCGGCCACTGCGTCTGCCGCGAAGCGGTGGGCGCGGTCCAGATCATCGGCGTCGCCACCCAGCTCGTACCGAAGACGCCACGCGCACGACACGTTGGCGAGGGCCATGGCGCGCTCGTCCGGCGTGGCGAGTTCCACCGCCTGCTGACCCACCACGACGGCCTCGGTCAGCAGTTCCGGCTGCGACAGGTGTTCCTCCGCCTCGACCATGATCGCGCAGACGGTGGCCAGAATGGCGCCTCTCGCCGGATGTGTGCCCACCGCGTCGGCGGCCTGCCGGGCCACGTCGACGGCGGCGGCCAGCGTAGGGAGATCACCGGTGGCTTCGTGCGACCGCTGCAACGCCAGCGCCCAGTTGCACAGCAGCGCCGGTAGGTCGGGGTGGCCGGGTGGTACGGATGTCGCGGCTTCGCCGAGCAATGAGGCCGCCTCGATCAGGCAAGTCGTCTCACCTGACCGTTCGGCTGCCTCGCTCACGACGGCGGCCAGGCCGGTGAGTAGCGCAACGCGGCGATCCGGATCCGGCTGGCAGGCAAGCCCTGATCGAATCCTGGCGGCCGCCAGGTCCAGCCGGGCCGGCAGGTGATCGCGCTGCGCCCGCCGGGCCCACCGCATCGCCAGCCGCAGGCGCAGGAAGCGAACGACGTTGATCGACATTCATGCGCGATCGGTGTCGGCCCCGGAGGGGGTGGCCGGAACGAGACGCGAGTTCCCGTCGAAGATCGTCAGACAGGTAGCGCGTTCCAACTCGGTATAGGCCAGGAAGAGGATCGTGCCGATTCTCGTGTGCCGTTCGGTGGAGAAGTGGGCGACGGCCGCGCCGAGAAGTGCTCGAACGGTGGGCTCCAGGTCACCGCCACCCACTCCTACTCCAAGGATCGGGAACAAGATCGTCGATCGGCTGGTGCCCGGCGAGGTCAGCATCTCGGCCTCACGCAGCGCATGGGTCACGCATCGGCCCACTTCCCTCACCTGGCGGTATCCCGCACCGGGCTCTCCCTGGACGGCGGCCACATGGATCACGTTCCGGACGCCGTTCTTCGTCGCCAGTTCGCCTGCGCCGGTCACGATCGCAGTCCCCGGCGCGACCGGAGTGCGTCCGGATGTCTGCCGGGTGAGTTCGTCGGCGATGGAGTCGACGACGACCCGCCCCGCCCCGTCCAGCCGGGCTCCCTCGAAACGGATCACTGCCGAAATCGAATGCTCCTCCACTCGCGCCATCTGCATGTTCGTGTTCTCCGCGTTGACCCAGATGTCGGCCTGCTTGACTCGACGAATATCACCGGTGACGATGCCGATCTGCCGTTCGTCAGGCGCGGCGGGGAGTTCGTAGAGATGTGACTCCGTGGCCTCGCACACTGTCGAGGCGTGGGTGGGGCGTGGCGGCGCGGATGTCGGCTCCTTGGTACTGCTACGGCGCCGTCGACGCTCGTCGGCAACGGCCTCCGCCAGCAGGCGAATCCTGGTGCGCTGGCTCGGGTCGGCGCCGAGCGCCACCGCAATTCTGTCCGCGGCGTCGGCGCTCGGTGCCTTCAGTCCACGCAAGACCTCGCTGACGTGACTGTCCGAGAGCCGGGTCCTGGTCGCGATCTGGCGGACCGTGATCCGCCGTACATGTCGCAGTTCGGCGAACAGATCAGCCAACGCCATTGCCGCGGCCGGTGGGGGAACCGGCGCTTCGCTCCGAACCATGGTCGTCTCCTGGTCACTCTGCCCGGCCTGGTCGCAGACCGGGCCTGAGCGTGCGACGACCCGGGCCGGCGGGCCGGGCCGATTCCGCCACGTGCGGTGCGGGCTGGCTGGGCGGTGGCACCGGGCTGTTCGCCGAAGCGCGCTCGGCGAACCATCGAAGACGGGCATGTCCGCACGTCGGCGGCCCGCCGGCCGGACGTACTTCGCTCGTATTCGCTGGCGAATCACAGCTCCCCGCCTGCCTCATTGAATATGCACACGGCCTTTCCAGGGTCGACCGCCAAAATGGCTCCTGCGTCGAGCCGGCGGGCGGGGAAGGAGGTGATTGATAGTGGAACCACATGGCTTCTTCTTCACTCCGTCACTGCACCTCGACCTCGGTCTGCTCCGGCCGATGGCCGTCTGTCTGTTCTCCGTTCTGGTCTGTCTGCTCGCGCGGACGGGTGGGCGCTAGCCGGAGGCCGGTGCCGCATATCGGTCCTCCGGCCCTTGCGGGTGGGTGTCGTCCGGCTCACCCGCAAGGGCGGCGTTCGTCAGAAGCTCCATTGCGCCCCGTAGCCCAGGTACAGCGTGAGGTTGTCGAAATCCAGGTGGACCTCTCCGGCGGTGTCGGGCCGGAGGTGCTCGGCAGGACGGCCCGGCGAGTCGAACATGCGAACCGTCTCGCCGTATACGCGGCGAATCCAGCCTGGAGGTTTGTCCCGGTCGAACCTCACGGTCAGCCTGAAGCGATCACATTGAAACTCGGGCGTCATGATGTAGTGAGGTCGCATGGGCTGGCCTTCTGGGATGCGAAGAATTAGCCCGAACTGGTGCGTGGCGCCGGCCCGCAGCGGTTCGGGAAGTTGAACGATAAATGTGAAACGTCCGGTGGTGGGCGTTTCTCGCCGAACAAGTCGGCCGCCGTACAGCACGTC
Source organism: Pseudonocardiaceae bacterium (assembly GCA_036402215.1). Classification (GTDB taxonomy): domain Bacteria; phylum Actinomycetota; class Actinomycetes; order Mycobacteriales; family Pseudonocardiaceae; genus DASXTS01. The sequence continues at coordinate 29,084 of DASWTI010000552.1, read as the reverse complement.
GACGTCGAGGGCGGGTCTGGCGTCGGCCTGTGTTCCCGGAACGTCCAGCCACGTCATGACGGTTTGCAGGCCGTCGTGGGTGGCGACGATTTTCCGGTGCTCGTGGGCCTCGGGGGTCGGTGTGTCCAATCTTAACAGCGTCGTGAGCAGCTCCAGATACCACCCATGCGGCGCCACGGGCATTCTGGAGCGACGCTGCGCGAGCTCTCGCTCTATCTCCTCACTGAGGAGCTGCTCGGCGTCGGCCATGCGGCGCAGTGCTGTCCTCTCCTGTCGGCCAATTCGAGATGCCAGCCAGGAAACCCGGTCTGTGAGGATCATACCTTGGACGTCGGCCAGAAGGCCCAGGCCTACTTCCAGGGCCAGTCGCATGTCTGGAGGTAACCGCGATACACATCTACTGAGCTCCGTTATCAAGCTCCTTCGAAACCCCGACTGCTCTGGCCGGGAGGGGTCAGCGCAAAGGTTGCGAAGCTGGGGCCCCACTCGTTGCCCGAGATTGCTGGCCTGTAGTCCCCTCCCTTTGCGAATGGCGCGGAGTTCCTGAAGAATCGGCTCAGTCAGGTCGCCCATTTCCACCTCCCGCGGATATACTAATCGACGGGCCGGCCAGTAGGTAGGGCAGTCGGCGCCGCCGGAGGGTGAAGACGAAAGGCCATGAGTGGTTGTAACAACCGGCTTCACGCGAGTTCTTTCGGGGAAGCCGCCAGCCGGGAACAGGCGAAGGTAGTGGTCTCATCCGATGGATGGCCGACCTGGCGCCGAACGCTCGCCGCGGAAGGCGACAACGCCCTGTTCGGACTGCGCTGTCAACGCCGGATCGTGTCCCGGGTGGCAGTGAAGCTCCTGGCCTGTAGGGTGCGTGTGGGCTCGAATGGCCACCGCTCGAGTCCTTGCGTGAACCTACCAAGGATCTCGTAGGGGACGCCACGTCACGGCTCTGATCGGTCTGCCTCGCTCGACGTGTTGGGTGCGTTGAAGATCGTCGATGTTCGGTGATCAGGTGCGTCCGGCGGCGGAGACGAGCTACCAGGTCCTTGTCGAGGCCGAGCTCCGAGGTGGTCCGCGCCGGCATGTGTACCCACGCCAGCACGGTTCAACGCTACGGTCACCGTTCTTGGATGTTGGAGACCGCCGGAGGGGCCTGGAGCTGTGGATCCCGAAGCCCCGGACCGGGTCGTTCTTCCCCGGTCGGTCGCAGCGATGACGCCGGGTGGACCAGGCGTTCGCGGTGGCGTCGGAGGCTTGTCCGCGCGGCGTGCCGACCCGGGGGGTCGACGGTGTACGCCATCCCCTGCGACGGTGGCGTCTGGCAGCAATGGCAGGCCATCCGCACTGTAATGTGTAATAGCCGTGGCCGGTGGAACACGGTCACGGCGCGGCCCCGGCGGCAGCGGCGACGACATCCACAGCGGCGGCACCTGACAACTCGGCGCTGACCCTGCGACCATCAGTCGTGCCGTTCCGTGTGCTCAGCCGCTGGTGGCGCGGAAGGCCTGGCAGTGGCCGCACCGGAGGTAGGTGCGACCGCGCCGCACCGGGAACAGCGGCACGAAGAAAAGGGTGAACTTCGTGGTCCGCCGCACCACGGTCTGGGGCGCGTCGTACCCGCACACCTCGCACGTCATGAGGTGCGTGCCGGTCGGGCGGTCGCTGGTACGCAGTCCGAACAGCAGCAACATCCGGTGTCTCCTCGCTCCTGGATCAGGTTCGCGTTGACTACCCCGTCCGCCGCCACCTCACGCTCCGCCGGCTGCGTCGTCCCCGGCGCGGCGCCGCCCCTGCGGTGGCGCGGGCCCCGCGCCACCGGCCCGTGAGTCGCGATCGGGCTCGACTTGAACCACGGGATCACCATTCCGGCCTCCCATTGTTGATGTTGCCTCCCTTCTCGCGGACCAATAGGTGCAGGTCGGCAAATTGTCGACGGCGGTACCTGAGGAATATTCCCGTCCTGTTGCGTTCGTGAGGCTGGACCCGTCATCGGGCCGTTGCTACGTTCTGATGCTGTTCGTGTCCTCCATACAGGGAAGCGGGTCAGATGCGACGTTCGACTCTATTCACCGCTGTGGCAATGTTCCTTCTCGCCGTGACTGTGCCGTTCAGCGCGCCGGCGGCGGCGGGCACCGTGACGCCGACGAGCACCTGTTACTACAACGTGGTCGTGGACCAGACGGCCGTTCGGGAGAATCCGGACACGAACTCGGTGGTCCGCAAGTACAAGTACCGCGGAGAGCTGGTGACCGGGCCGTGCCAGCGGGTCCTCGACACGGAGAGCGGGGTCTACTTCACGGCGGTCAACTGCTCGTGCGCCACTGACGGGATCGGCTGGATCCGCTCCTCGCACCTCGCCTGATCCATCCGCCGACGCCGGGTCGCGGGCAGGTGTCGACGCCCGCGGCCCGGCGTCGTCGCGTGCGCCGGACGGTCGCGGGCCGGCACCTGTTATGTACCTGGACGGTTACGTAACTGATCGGGTACATTAGCCTCGTGGACGCGGTGTTGCATGCGGTGGCGGACGCCAGCCGCCGGACGGTGCTCGAGGCGCTGCGGCGGGGAGAGGCGACCGCCGGCGAGTTGGCGGCGCTCCTGCCGATCGCTCGTCCGGGCGTCTCCCGGCACCTGCGGGTGCTGCGCGAGGCGGGCCTGGTCGAGGTGCGGGGGGAGGCGCAGCGCCGGGTGTATCGCCTGCGACCCGAGCCGCTGGCCGAGATCGACCAGTGGCTGGAGGGCTACCGATCGCTGTGGCAGCAGCGGCTCGACGCACTGCACACCGAGGTGGCCCGAGGAAAGCGACAGCGGAGGAGCACCCCATGACATCTCATCACGCGGCGACCGGCACGGTCGTGGGTTCGTTACGGGCCGAGGACGGCACCGCGGCCGTCCGGATGGAGGACCACGTCGACACCGACGTCCACGACCTGTGGTCGGTGCTGACCGATCCGCGGCGCCTGGCGCAGTGGATCGCGGAGGTGACCGGGGACCTGCGGCCGGGCGGCGAGTTCCGGGCCAGGTTCACCAGCGGCTGGGAGGGCCTCGGCCGGGTGGACGTGTGCGAGCCTCCGCGGCGGCTCCTGGTGACGATGTCCCCCGGCCGGTCCGACGAGACCGTCATCGAGGCCGAGGTCTTCCCCGACGGCGCCGGGTCCCGGCTGGTGCTGGAGGAACGGGGACTGCCCCTGGCCGAGGCCGCCACGCACGGCGCGGGCTGGCAGGTCCACGTCGAGGACCTCGCCGCCCACCTGGCGGGCCGCCCGGCCACGGACTGGCGGACGCGATGGGCCGAGCTGACCCCGCTGTACCGCGACCGGCAGGACCGGCTCGGCTGACGCGGAACGCGCGCGCAACGGGTCACCAGGCAGGACGCCGAGACGTCGCCGGGCGGCCGCCCACCTGGCCCTACGGCCCCGACGCCGGCGAATGCTGACCAAGGCGGTCGTCGCGCAGGGCGAGTCCGGGCTCGGCCCGGGCGAGCCGTCCGGCCAGATCGGTCAGGTCGACGTCGATGTGCCGATGCCGCAGCACGGCGTACTGCCGCCTGCTGAGCGGGGCGATGTCGAGGGCAGTTCCCCGGCCGTCGGCAGTACGGCTCCGTCCAGCAGGACGGGGATCACGCGCAGCCGATGGCTCAGCGCCTCGGCGATCTCGCAGCGCACCCAGTCAGCGGGATCATCGATCCGGCGCGCGCCGGTGTCGCCGGTCAGCGTCAACCAGCGTGGGCCCATGACCACCAGGAGCACGGTGCAGGACCTGAGCCGCGTGAGTATCGCGTCGGCGAAGTCCGCTCCGACAGGGACCGACCGGCAGTCGAGGAAGACCCGGTCGCCGCCGAACCGGGCGGCGAACTCGCGATCGATCAGTGCGGCCGCGGTGCCGCTGTCGTCGCCGCGGTAGTTGACGAAGACGCCGCTCATCGAACTGTCGCGCGAGCGAGGGCGCGCACCTGGGTTGCCGAGACACCGAACTGGCGCCTGAAGTCCCGGGCGAACTGGTCCTGGCGGACGTAGCCGTGCGCGGCGATGACGTCCTTGACGGGAGTGGTGCCCAGCACCGGATCTCGCAGACTGCGACGGCACTCCTCCAGGCGCAGCCGTTTGAGCAGCTGCATCGGCGTTTCCCCGACCTCCTGGAAAAGGCGATGCAGGTAGCGTGGCGACATGTTCGCCGCGCGGGCGATCCGGGTGGGGTCCAGGCCGGGATCATGCAGCGTGCGCCGAATGACGTGACCGATGTGCGTCCGGTGCAACAACCGGCGGGTGGTGGGTGTGATCCCGTTCGGCAGGCCGAGTCGCTGGCGGATCAACCCCACCGTGCACTCCTGGAGGACGGCGGCCGAGGCCGGCTCACGCGCCGGTTCGGCGACGTCGGTGAGCCCGATGAGGAACTGCGCGACAAGATCGCGACCGGGCAGGCGTCTCGGCAGTGCGGTTCCGATCAACCGCCGGAGGCCGGCGCCGGGCGGCAGCAGAACCCGGGGGAACGTCACCATCACCAGGCGCATCACTCCGCGGCCCGGCAACTGCGCCGACCACACCGGGTACGAGAGGTCGAACAGGCCGATGTCCCTGGCCGCCAGGGCCACCCGGTTGCCCGCCTGTTCCAGGCGGGGCCGGGCGCTCACGTTCAGGATCAGCCGGTAGCACTCCGGGTCGCTGGCCCGGATCAGTTGCTCGGTGCGCCGTGACACGACCTGGGAGTCCGCCGACCAGGTGAACGCCTCGATCTCGAAGGCGCCGATCCTGGATACCGACATCACGGCGGACATCCGGCCGGGCCTGCGGCCGTGAACGGTGACCGGGGCGATTTCCCTGCCGGCACCCGTCCGGTAATAGTCATATCGATCGAGTGGGGCGACGGTGCCAGTGTCGTACAGCGTGTGCACGGTTCCTCCTTGGCCGATAGTCACAGCACGTGACATCGGCCATTGTCGACCGCTTCCGCCATTCCCGAGTTGACTGTGGGCGCACACCAGGGCCCTCACGCGCCTTCGTCGCACAGCCGGCCTCACCGGTCCTGGCCGGTCTGGCCGGTCCTCCCCGGGCCGATCGGCGGCACGCGGCCCGGGGAGGGTCCGGGCCCGCCCCGAGGCCGGCGGCGGCGTGCTCAGTCGGAGGTGGCGCGGGCCAGGTCGGCGTCGGCCGGGTCGGGCCGGGAGGTGGTGGTGTTGCGGGCGCAGAGGTGGTTCACGGTCTTCGACAGGAACTCGACCTTGCGGTGCAGCTCGTGGTTCTCCCGTTCGAGCTCCCGGATGCGGCCGCGGCGGCAGACGACCCAGAGGCGGTCGGAGGCGGGGCGGCGCCTGGCCTCGTGCTCGATCGCCCGGCGGGCGGCCTTCGTCTGCGGTGTTCCGGCCTGGCCGGTGGTGGTCAGGGAAGCGCCCGAGCCGCCCGAGCCGCCCGAACCGGCCGAACCGGCCGAGCTCGCCGAACCGGACGAGCCGGTCGTGGCGGCGACCAGCTCCCGGGTCTCGCCGAACCGGGTGAGCTGCCGGACCGGCAGGTGCAGCACCCGGGCCCGGCCGGCCAGCACGCCCATGTACAGCTGCGGCAGCAGCAGCACCAGCAGCAGGGCCAGCGAGGCGTTCCACGAGCCGGTCAGGTCGTGCACCAGGCCGAACAGCAGCGGGCCGCACGCGCAGATCAGGTAACCGATGCTCTGCGCCATGCCGGACAAGCGGGCGGTGTCCTCGAACGGGCCGGTGCGCAGGACGAACAGCGCGAGGCCCATGGCGAAGCACGCGCCGCAGCCGATGCCGAGCAGGGTCACCCACAGGTACGGGGCCAGGGTGGGGGCGACCAGGATGCCGAGCAGCCCCGCGCCCATGAACGCGGTGGACGCGGCGATGTGCGGCACCTGGTTGGCGGCCCTGATCGCCAGCCGCGGCAGCAACAGCGTCACCGGGATCTGCACCAGCCCGCACAGCGACAGCAGGAAGCCGGCGGCGGCCGGGCTGTAGCCGTGGGCCCGGTAGATCGACGGCAGCCAGGCCAGGACGGCGTAGAAGACGAGCGACTGGAGGCCGAAGAACACGGTGACCTGCCAGGCGAGCGGGCGCCGGGCGATCGACGATCCGGGCGCCGGCCGGTGCGGTGACGGGCCGGGGGCGATCCTGAGCATGGGCCGCCAGGCCATGGCGGCCAGCAGCGCGGGAACGGCCCAGATCCACAGCGCGCCCCGCCAGCCCTCGCCGATCGCCTCGCCCGCCGGGACGGTGATCCCGGCGCCGAGCGCGGCCGAGACCGCCAGGCACGTGGTGTAGAGGCCCATCATGACCCCGGTGCCACCGCGGAAGTCCCGCTTGATCAGCGGCGGCAGCAGGACGTTGGCGATGGCGATCGAGCCGCCGACCACCAGGGTCCCGGCCAGCAGCAGGTTCGCGCCGCCCCACACCCGGCTGCCCAGGCCGATGGCGAGCAGCACCAGGGCGGCGACCAGCACCGGTTCGATGCCGGCCCGGCCCGCCCACCGCGGCGCGACCACGGCCAGCAGGCCGAAGCACAGCACCGGCAGGGCGGTCACCACCGCCGCGCCGATGCCGGACAGCCCCAGATCGGCCCGGAGCTCCGGCAGCACCGGTCCGACGCTCGCCACCGGCGCGCGCAGGTTCAACGCCGCCAGCATGACCGCCAGACCCATCAGCACCACTGGCCTACGCATGAACCCAGTGTCATCGCGCGGCGACGGCGAGACATCGGCCTGCATACTCGATCCCGGCCGCCGGGTTCCGTTAGCCCGTACGGCCCATCGCCGCCGCGCTCCCACTCCTCGGGACGGTCGACCGTGGGCGCGCGCCGTCGACGTGGTGGCGTCAGGCCCCCACCCGGTCCTGGTACGGGCGCATCGACCGGATGTGCCGCCCGTCGGCGGTGAAGGTGAGCAGGGTGCGCCACATCTGGCGTACCCGGTGGTCGGTCCACAACGCCTCGACCGGGTCGATGCGGAAGAACGCCTGGCGCGGCCGGTCGGCCGGCACCTCGATGTTGTCGTACAGCCGGCTGTCGCGCAGCCACGGGAACTGCCGGCGACTCACCTCGACGGCGCGGGCCAGCTCGTCCGGCGAGGTGACCTGGGTCGCCAGGCCCCTGACCTGGACCGAACGGATGAGGCGCCGTTCGGCGAACCCGCCGTCCGGCAGGTGCGAGGCGACGTAGCCGACCCGGGGGTCCCGCAGCATCTCGCCGTACTTGCGGTCGCGCGCGAAGGTGTGCACGTACACGGTGAGTCCGTCGGACGCGATGTGCATGTGTGAGGCCGACGGGCCGCCCGTGCCCGACAGCGTGGCCAGCGCCGCCACCTCCTGTTCGGCCAGCAGCGCGATCACCGACAGCTCCACCGACTCCTGATCCGGTTCCGGGACGGACATCTGCGCCTCCTATCGGTTGGCCGGCTCGGCGGCGGCGAACTCCAGCCCGAGGTCGGCCAGGATGGCGACCGCCCCGGCCCGGGCACCGCCGGTGACGCCCTGTCCGGGGTGGGTGGACGGTCCGACCAGGTAGAAGCCGTCCGCGGGCAGCCGGTACCCCATGTTCGGCAGCGGCCGGTAGCCCAGGAACTGGAACAGCTGGCACCCGAAGTGCCCGGGGTCGCCGCCCGGCCACGACGCGTTGAACCGCGCGGTGTCCACCGGACTGTGTACGGTCCGCGCGAGCACCTTGTCGTGGCTCATGTTCGTGGTCTGCGCGCAGAACGTGTCGAAGACCCGGTCGAAGAGCTCCTCCTTGCGCTCGTCCCAGGTGCCCTCGGCCAGCTCGGCCGGCGCGTAGCTGAGCAGGTACAGCGTGTGCCGGCCCTCGGGTGCCCTGGTCGGATCCCACGTGCTGGGCACCGCGATGCTCGGGATGTTGTGGATCGGCAGGCCGTACTTGAGGCGGTCGAAGGTCTGCAGCAGCTCCTCCAGCGGGACGGCGATCTCCTGGAAGCCCGCCTGGGTGACCTCCGGCCCGGCGGTGAACACGGGGGCCTCGCTCAGCGCGAGGTGCCCGGCCAGCAGGACGAAGCCCACCTTCTTGATCCGCTCGACCTTCCGGCCCCACTCCGGGCCGAACCGGTGACCGACCAGCTCCGGGATCTGCTTGATGTTCAGGTTCGCCACCACCGCGCGGCCCGCGGTGAGTTCCTCGCCGCCGGCCAGCCGGACCCCGGTGACCCGGTCGCCGGTGAACAGGAACTCGGTGACCCGCGCGGACGTTCGGATCGTGCCGCCGAGGTCGGTGAACGCGCGGGCCAGCGCCGTGGTGAGGGACGCCGATCCGCCGAGGGCGTAGCCCAGCCCGTAACGGTGGATGAACGGCACCATCATCAGCAGGAACGCCCCGGTGCCGCCCTCGTCGGGCGCGATCAGGAGCTCGGAGACCCAGCGGACCAGGGCGGCGCGAACCTTGGGGCTCTCGAACCACTCGTTGCAGACGTCCAGGTAGCTCATCATGAGCACCCTGATCATCTCCTGGCCGGCCTCGCTCTGGTCCAGCTGGGCCAGCAACGCGCCCATCGGCGCCGGCGGCGAGAAGAACGCCGGCAGCAGCATGTCCAGCATCGGGCTCGCGAACTCGTGGAACCGCAGGTAGTTCTCGGCGTCCCGCGGTGAGATCCGCGCGATGGCCTCGGCCGTCTTGTGCACGTCCCGGTAGAAGACGAGGTGGTCACCGTCCGGGAACACGACCGACATGCTCGGGTCCGGGTGCACGTACTCCAGCCCGTACCGGGACAGCAGGCCGAGCTCGTCGTCGAGGATCATCGGGTTGCCCTGGATGAAGATGTGCGCGATGGCGTGCAGGTCGTGGTGGAACCCCGGCAGCGTCACGTCCTCGGTGACGACGCCACCGCCGAGGACGTCCTTGGCCTCGAGCAGCGTGACGCTCAACCCGGCCCTGGCCAGGTAGGCGGCCGCGGTGAGCCCGTTGTGGCCACCGCCGACCACGAGCACGTCGGGCTCACGCGGCGACATGGGACGCCCTCCGGAAACCGCCGTCGACGTCCCAGATCGATCCCGTGACGTACCCGCTGCTCGCGCTGTCCAGCAAGGTCATCACCGGTTGCGCGATCTCCTCGGCGGTGGCGATGCGTTTGATCAGGTTGGTCGCGATGACCATGTCCTTCAGGCCGGGTATCGCCTCGGCGCCCATCCGCAGCCCCGGCGTGTCGGTGATGCCCGCGCACAGGCCGTTGACCCGGATGCCCAGGGCACTCAGCTCGATCGCCCAGGTCGGCACCAGGTAGTGCAGCGCCGCCTTGGTCGCGCCGTAGACGCCCATCCCGGCCGCGGCCCGGCGCCCGATCGAGGAGGTGATCACGACGATCGCGGCGTCGCCGTGCTCGGCCAGCGCCGGGCCGGCGGCCTGCACGCACGCGATGGTCCCGCGCAGGTTGACGCTGATCAGCCGGTCCACCTCGGCCGGCGGCTGGTGCGTCACCGTCCCCGGAATCAGGATTCCGGCGTTGCACACGAGCAGGTCGAGGCCGCCGTAGACCTGCACGGCGTGCGCCACCGCCCGCTCGGAGGTCCGCGGGTCGGCCATGTCCCCGACCACGTAGGACACCCGTGGGCCGAGGAGGGCGGCCGCGGCGGCCAGGGTGCTCTCCTGCCGTCCGGTGAGCACGACCTGGGCCCCCTCGCCCGCCAGCGCCTCGGCGATGGAGAAGCCGATGCCCTTGCTGGCGCCGGTGACCAGCGCGGTCCTGCCCTCGAACCGCAACGCGCCCCGGTCAGGCACTGGTGCCGCAGAGCAGGTCGGCGAGCTGATGGAAGGACAGGGTGTTGGTGTGCTCGGGGATCTGGGCGATGCCGTGCTGGGTGCGCAGCACCACGCCGAGCTCGACCTGCGCCATCGAGTCGAGGCCGAGCTCGGACAGGTTGTCGTTCGGCAGCTCGGTCAGCAGGGCCCGGTCGATGCCGACCTCGGTCACCAGGAGATCGCGGAGGTCGGTGCGGTTCAACCCGCTGGACTTGTCGATCATGACGCTCGCTTCCTTCGTGCCGTCTACGTGCTGTGGGTTCTGGATTCGCTCGATGAGGTCCGTCGTGTGCCGCGCGGCTCGGAACAGCGGGTGGTCGATGATCGTGGCCACGAAGCCGGTCGTGGTGCACACCCCGGGGCCCTCGACGACCAGCTCGGTCAGCGCGCGCGCCATCCGGGCGGCCGCCCGTGGCCGGTCCGGTGCCCAGACCACGACCTTGGCCAGCAGGCTGTCGTAGTCGGGCGGGATCGGGCCGCCGGCGATCGCGTGGGTGTCGACGCGGGTGAACGGACCGCCGGGCAGCTGCAACCGCACGATCGTTCCCGGCGTCGGCAGGAAGTCACGCCGCGGGTCCTCGGCGTTGATCCGGCACTCGATGGAGGAGCCGCGCAGCTCGATGTCGGACTGCCCGAACCGCAGCGGCTCTCCCTGGGCCACCAGGAGTTGCTGCTCGACGAGGTCGATGCCGGTGACCATCTCGGTGACCGGGTGCTCGACCTGGAGCCGGGCGTTCATCTCCATCAGGTAGTACCGGCCGTCGCCGTCGAGCAGGAACTCCATCGTCCCGGCCCCGGTGAAGCCGACGGACAGGGCGCCGGCGACCGACGCCTCGCCCATCGCGGCCCTGGTGTCGTCGGACAGGCCGGGCGCCGGTGCCTCCTCGACGAGCTTCTGGTGGCGGCGCTGGGTGGAACAGTCCCGGTCGCCCAGGTGGACCCCGTTGCCGTGCTGGTCGCACAGCACCTGAACCTCGACGTGCCTGGCCTGTGGCAGGTAGCGCTCCAGGTACACGCGGCCGTCGCCGAACACGGCGGCCGCGGTGGCCCTGGTCCGCTGGAAGGCCCCCGGCAGCTCGCGGCGGCTGCGCACGATGGTCATGCCGCGCCCGCCGCCGCCGGCGACCGCCTTGATGATCACCGGGAAGCCCACGTCCACGGCGGCGGCCATCGCCTCCGCCGCGGTGGACACCGGTTCGACCGTGCCCGGCAGCAGCGGCAGCCCGGCGTCGTGCATCGCCGCGCGGGTCATCGCCTTGTCGCCGAGCACCTTCATGACGTCGGGGCGGGGGCCGACGAACACCAGGCCGTTGGCGTGGCACACCTCGGCGAAGTCCGGGTCCTCGGACAGGAATCCGTAGCCGGGGTGCACCGCGTCGGCGCCGGTGGTGCGCGCGGCCTCGATCAGCGCCGGCACGAGCTGGTAGCTGCGTCTCGCCGGCCCGGGGCCGATGTGGACGGCGTGGTCGGCCATCCGCACGACGGCGGAGTCGCGGTCGGCGGTCGAGTACACCGCGACGGTCTCGATCCCGAGCTCGCGGCAGGTACGGGCCACCCGGACGGCGATCTCGCCGCGGTTGGCGATCAGCAGCCTGGTGATCCTCATCGGTCTCGCCAGGCCAGGTCCGGTACCGGGTCGAGCGAGACCAGCGGCTGCCCGAACTCCACCGAGCCGCCGTTGGCGACCAGCACCTCCCGCACCACGCCGTCCTGGTCGGCGGTGATGCGGTTCATCAGCTTCATGGCCTCGACGATCCCGATCACGGTGTCCTTCTCGACAATTCCGCCGACGGACACGAACGGGGGTTCACCAGGAGTGGGCGCGTGGTAGAACGTGCCGACCATCGGCGAGTTGACCACCAGTTCGTCGCCGTCGGCGGCGGGCTCGTGATCGGTGGCATGGTCGTCACCGGCCGCGGCGGCAGGGGGACCGTCGGACCATTCGACATCGACCATCGCGGAGCCGGACCGGAGCCGGATCCGCCGCAGCGGTGTGGTGAGATCATTGGCCAGCCTGCTGGCCTCGGTGCTCACGCTGCGGAGCAGTTCGTCGTCGCTCATCGTGTCACGCTCCATTCGAGGTGGGGGCGCCGATCCGGCGCAGCCGTGTTCGCCGGCGGGCGACGAGTTCGTCCGCGGGCAGTCCCGACAGCTCGGCGAGGCCGTGCCGGATGGCGGCGCCGAGCCGGTTGGCCGCGCCGGCCGGGTCGGTGTGCGCACCGCCGTCGGGTTCGTCGATCACCCCGTCGACCACGCCGAGGCGGAGCAGGTCGGGTGCGGTGATCCGCAGCGCCACCGCCGCCATCGGTGCCGCGCCGGCGTGCCAGAGGATGGCCGCGCAGCCCTCCGGCGAGATCACCGAGTAGACGCTGTTGGCGCACATGAGGACCCGGTCGCCGACGGCCAGCGCGAGGGCGCCTCCGCTGCCGCCCTCGCCGGTGATCACCGCGACCACCGGCACCCGCAGCGCGGTGAGCGCCAGGATGTTCGCCGCGATCGCCGCGGCCTGGCCGTTCCGCTCGGCGTCGAGGCCCGGGTGTGCGCCGGGCGTGTCGACCAGCGTGACCACGGCCAGCCCGAGCTTCTCGGCCAGCCGGAACAGCCGCAGGGCCTTGCGGTAGCCCTCGGGGCCGGCCATGCCGAAGTTGCTGGCGATCAGCTCGCGGGTGGAGTGTCCCTTCTGCGTGGCCACCACCATCACCGGCGTACCGCCGAGGTCGGCGATCCCGCCGACGATGCTGGGTGAGTCCGCGGCCAGCCGATCGCCGTGCAGCTCGACGAAGGAGTCGGCCAGCAGGTTGACGTAGTCGCGGCCGGTCGGCCGGTCGGGGTGCCGCGCCAGCGCCACCACGTCCCAGGCGCCGCGCTCGGGCAGCCGGTCGGCGTCACGGATGAGGGTGTCGGGTTCCACCGCGCCGGACGGCGACCGGCCGGCCGCCGCGCCCAGCAACCTGGCCAGCACGTCGCGGAGCTCGCCGCGTCCGCAGATCAGGTCGATCGCGCCGTGTTCGAGCAGGAACTCCGCGGTCTGGAACCCCGGCGGCAGCCGCACCCCGAGGGTGTCGCGGATGACCCGGGGGCCGGCGAAGCCGAGCCGTGCGCCGGGTTCGGCGATGATCACGTCGGCCTGCGTGGCGAAGGACGCGGCGACGCCGCCGTAGGTCGGATCGGTGATCACGGTGACGAACAGCAGTCCGGCCTCGTCCAGCGCCGCGACGGCCTGGCTGACCTTCGCCATCTGCAGCAGCGACAGGACACCCTCCTGCATCCGGGCGCCGCCGGAGGCGGTGACCACCAGCAGCGGCAGCCGGTGGAGCAGCGCGTGCTCGGCCGCCAGCACCAGCAGCTCGCCGACGCCGGTGCCGAGGCTGCCGCCGAGGAAGCGGAAGTCCATGACGGCCAGGACGAGCCGGTGGCCGTCGACGGTGCAGTGCCCGCAGACCACGGCCTCCTGCTCGCCGGTCAGGGCGCGGGCGTTGTCGAGCCGTCCGGCGTAGGGCCGGCTGTCGACGAACCCGAGCGGATCCGGGGCGGGCAGCTCGACCGGCAGGTCGACGAAGGAGCCGGGGTCGGCGAGCTGGCCGATCCGGGCCCTCGCGGCCAGCCGGCCGTGTGCCCCGCAGTCCGGGCAGACGCCGTCGGTGCGGCTCCATCGCTTGGTGTAGATCATGCTCCGGCACGCCGGGCAGCACCGCCAGTCCGCCGCCGTCGACACGTCGGGCCGAGTATCGTCGATCGTCGTCACCGCACTCTCCTCACAATTATTTCCGACATCAGGAAAATGCCGGACGGAACCACTTTCAATGTGCGGGCCGGTGCGCGAGTATGTCAATGGAGCTTGGTGGCGCCTCCAGTCGGAGCGCGACCGGTCTGTCGGAACTGACAAGCCCGCCCGCCGGAATCGATTCTCCAAATAATGGTTCCTGTTTTTGTCCGTCCGCACATGGGCAATTCCTGGCGGCGCCGGATAGGCTCCGAATCAGGTTTCCCGTGATCCCGTTGTCGGACGGGAGGACAGAACGGAGGAGGAATGTGAGCCCCCGGAGATTCATCCCGGTCCTGACGACGGTGGTGCGGCGACCATGCGACGTCAGGTAGTCATCACCGGCGTCGGCGCCGTGTCACCGGCCGGCCCCGAGTCCAAGGCGCACCTCTCGGGGCTGCTCGCCGGGCGCTCGATGGCCCGCCGGCTGACCGAACCCTGGTTCGCCCCGTTCGCCCACGCCACGGGCGCCCCCGCCGCGGTGCCGGCCGGGCTCGTCGACGTGCCGGGGCTGCCCAACCACGTGGCGTTCGCCGACCTGGCCATCGCCGAGGCCCTTGCCGAGTCCGGCCTGGACGAGCGGGAGCGGGCCGGCACCCACGTGGTGACCTCGACGGCCATCGGCGCCTCCGTGGAGCTGGAGACCGCCTTCCGCGACGGCGGCACCGTGCCGCCGGGGCAGTTCGGGTTCGACCTGGTCACCGACTGGGCCCGGACCCGCTACGGCGTCGGCCGCGACCGCTGGTCGCTGACCCTGTCGACCGGGTGCACGGCCGGCCTCGACGCGCTGGGCAGCGCCTACGACGCGGTCGCCGGCGGTCGCGCCGAGCGCGTGCTCGTCGTCTCGGCCGAGGCCACCATGTGCCCCATCGTGCTGGCCGCGTTCCAGAAGATCGGTGCGCTGTCCGCCCGGGACGTCGAGCCGCACCTGGCGTCCTGCCCGTTCTCCCGGGAGCGCGACGGGTTCGTGCTCGGCGAGGGCGCTGCCGCCGTGGTGGTCGAACACCTGCCGGCCGCCGTCGCCAGGGGAGCGGCCCCGCTGATCGAGGTGCTCGGCTGGGCATCGGTGTCCAGCGCGTACCACATGACCAGGATCAGGAAGACCGGTGAGGACATCGCCGCCTCGATGCGCATGGCGCTGGCCGACGCCGAGCTGCCGCCCGACGCCGTCGAGGCGCTGGACGCGCACGGCACGTCCACCCGGCTCAACGACTCCAGCGAGAGCGCGGCCTACCACGACGTGTTCGGCGCCCGCGCCGCCGGCCTGCCGGTGGTCGCGCAGAAGGGCGTCACCGGCCACGCGCTCGGCGCCTCGAACCTGATGGAGATCGCCGGCCTGACCCGCTACCTGACCGCGGGCGTGCTCCCGCCGACGGCCAACACCGGCCCCGGGACCCTGGACGTGGAACTCGACGTGGTCATGGGCGAACCACGGCCCGCCGAACCCGAGGTCGTGATGAAGACCAGCAGCGGCTTCTCCGGCATCCACAGCGCGGCCGTGCTCAGGAGGCTGTCATGAGAACCGTCCTGCACGAGCTGGAACTGGTCGCGGTCTCGACCCGGCTGCCGGCCGACGGCGAGACCGCCAGGATCGCGCTCGGCGCCTACGGGCCACGCGGCCGGGGTGATCACCTGGACCTCCCGGCGTTCGCCACCGACCCCCGGCAGGCTCCGGGCATACCGACGCACCTGCGCAAGCGCATCGACCGGTTCTCCGCGGTCGCCTACCTGGCGGTCGCCGAGGCGCTGGCGACCCTCACCGCGGAGCAGCGCCCGGCCGCCGACCGGATCGGGCTGTTCCTGGCCAACACCCGGGCTGGCTGGTCCTACGGCGAGCCGGAGCTCGGGCTGCTGGTGCACAGCGGGGCCGAGTCCATGCACGCCTACCAGGCCACGGCCTGGTTCCCGGCCGCGGCGCAGGGCGAGATCACCATCGAGCTCGACCTGCGCGGGTGTGCCAAGACCACGTCCGGCAGCGAGTCCGGCTTCGGCGAGGCGCTCTGGCTGGCCCGGGACGCGCTGGAGCGCGGGGCCATCGACCTGGCGGTCGTCGGGGCCGCGGAGTCGCTCGTCACCGGCTTCGTCCTGCGCGACTGGGCGCAGCAACATCCGCTGCCCGACAGCGGGCCGGCCGAGGGTGCCGTGGTGTTCGCGCTGCGGCGGCCCTCCGGGAGCCCCGCCGTGGTGCTCGGCGAGCTGCGGCACCGCGCCGACGGCACCGGGCCCGACGGCATTGGGCCCGACGGCAGCTGGGTTCCCACCCTGGCCGCGGCCGTCCGGCTGCACCGGTCGGTCGGCAGGCCGGCCACCGGCTCCGAGTCCGTCGCCCTGGGCGGCGGCTACTGGATCACCGTCATTCCCATGAAGGAGAGAACCGTGAACACCGTTCTGAGCGAAACCACCGTCACCGGCGACTACGCCGCCGTGGCCCGCCACGAGCTGGTCATTCCCGGCCCCGTCGCGGACGTCTTCGAGATGACCAGGGACGTCACTCGGTGGAGTGAGTACATGCCGGCCGTCACCGCGGCGGCGTTCAGGTCCGAGTCCACCGACGGCGACCTCGTCGAGATCACCGCCGAGGCCAACAACCAGAAGCACACCTGGCAGTCCCGGCGCACCGTCGACCGGGCCGCGTGGACGATCGACTTCTCCCGGGTCGGCGCGGTCGAACCGCTGCTGTCGATGGAGGGTCGCTGGCAGTTCATCGCGGGCGAGGACGGCACCCGGGCGGTGCTGACCCACCGCTACGCCACCACCTCCCAGGACTCGCTCGACTTCTACGGCGACGCCACCCGATCGAACGCGACCCGCGACCTGGAAGGGCTGGCGGAGTACTTCAGCACCAAGGCGAACCGATGAACGGCCCGCTCGAGGGCAAGGTCGCCCTCATCACCGGGGGCAGCCGGGGCATCGGCCTCGCCGGGGCCACCAGGCTCGGTGAGCTGGGCGCCACGGTGGTGATCACCGGGACCTCGCAGGACACGGTCGACGGCGGGCTGCGGGCCCTCAAGGACGCCGGCCTGCCCAGGATCTCGGGCCACCGGCTCGAGGTGCGCGACCAGGACAGCGTCGAGGCGCTCTTCGACGCGGTGCTGGCCGACCACGGCCGGGTCGACGTGCTGCTCAACAACGCCGGCGTCGGTGGCGGCGGCTGGACCCACGAGATCCCGTACGAGACCTGGGAGCGGTTGATCGACATCAACCTCAACGGGGTCTTCCGGGTCACCCGGACCTGGCTGCTGCGCGGCGGCGCCCGGGACCGCGGCTGGGGCCGCGTCATCAACATCGCCTCGACCGGCGGCAAGCAGGGCGTCCAGCTCGCGGTGGCCTACACCGCGAGCAAGCACGGCGTCGTCGGCCTGTCCAAGTCGCTGGCCATCGAGCTGGCCCCGCACGGCATCACCGTCAACGCGGTCTGCCCCGGGTTCGTCGAGACGGACCTGTCGCTCGGCTCCCGGCAGCGCTACGCGAAGGCCTGGGGCATCACGCCGGAGGAAGTGCTGGACCGGCAGAACAAGCGGTTCCCGCTGGGCCGTCACGTCCGGCCGGACGAGGTCGCCCGGCTCGTGGGGTTCCTGGCGGACCCGGCGTCGGAAGCGATCACCGGGCAGGCCATCAACGTCTGCGGCGGCCTCGGCCTCTACTGAGAAGGGCTCTCACATGAACACAGTGGTCAACACGACAATGATCAAGGGTTCGGTCGACCTGGTGTACCGCTCGTGCACGGAGGTCAGGGCCTGGCCCGGGATCTTCGCCACCGTCCGGGAGGTCACCCAGACCCGCGCCGGACCCGACGAAGTGATCATGGACATGACCGTGTCCAACGATCTCGGCGACAACACGGTGCGCTCGCACCGCCGCTATGACGACGCGAACAACCGCATCCACTTCACCATGTCGACCCTGCCGCCGGCGATCACGAAGATGGACGGCAGCTGGACCGTGGAGCCGGCGGACGACGGCGCCCGCCTCGAAATCGTGCACAACTTCGAGGCGACGGACGACTCCGAGCTCGGCAGCTCGGAGCTGGCCGCCACGCTGAAGCAGACGACCGACCGCGTCCTCGCCGAGCTGAAGGTCTGGGTGGAGGCCGACCAGGAGCTCTCCGACCTGTACGACGAGATGCACGCCTCGACCAACAAGGTGCCGGCCGAGACCTTCGTGACCTGCGAGCTGTTCTTCAGCCGGCTGCTGCTGGGCGGCCTCGACTGGGGCGACATCGCCATGGTCTGCAAGGACCTGAAGAAGGAGAGCACGCACGGCGACTGGGCGGACTGGCACCGGCGCTGGTCGGCGCTGGGCCGGCACTACGAACGACGCGCCCAGCAGTGCTTCGCCTCGGGCGAGCTGGAGACCGGCCGGTTCGCCACCCGCAGGGCGGCGGCGTGCTACCACTACGCGGAGTTCTTCTACTTCGACGCGCCGGCGGTCAAGAACGCCACGCGGCAGCGGGTCACCGCGGTGTTCGAACGGGGCATGGCGCACCTGAAGGGGAACGTACGCCGGCTGGAGATCCCTTACGAGGGCACCGTGCTGCCCGGCTACCTGATGACGCCGGAGGGGAACGGACCCTGGCCGTACGTCATCCTGATCAACGGACTCGACGCGGCCAAGGAAGTCGAGATGCACACCTTCGCCAATGAGTTCATGGCGCGGGGCATGGCCGCGGTCGTGTTCGACGGACCCGGCCAGGGCGTCTTCGCCGGCCTGACCCCGATGGTGACCGACTTCGAGAACGTGGTCGCCGCGGTGCTGGCGCTGGCCAACCGGCAGCCGGAGGTCGACCCCGGCCGGGTCGGTGTCTTCGGGGTGAGTTTCGGCGGCTACCTCGCGCCTCGCGCGGCGGCGGCGGTGCCGGGATTCACGGCCTGCGTCAACCTCTCCGGCGGGTTCGACCTCGACAACTACCGCGACATCAACAGCACGGTGCGACACGACTTCCGGTTCGTCTTCGGCATCGACGACGAGGACGAGATGGCCGAGTTCGCCCGGCGGTGGGTGAACCTGCGGGACGTTCCGCCGCTGCGGGTGCCGTTGCTGGCGATCCACGCCGAGCAGGACTCGATCATCCCCTTCGAGTCGTGCCAGCGCATGCTGGCGTGGGCGGTCGGCGAGACCGAACTGCTCAGCTATCCCGGCAAGGGACACGTGGCCCCCGAGCACTTCGGCGACTACATCCCCTACCTGAGCGACTGGATGGCCGAGCGGCTCGGCGCAGTGGCGTCATGAGCCAGGCGGCGCCTTGGGCCCCGGCGGCGACGCAGGCGGCTCCGGCGACGCGGATCGTGGATCTCAGTGTGGCCGTCGACCCGGCCCACTGGGAGCCCGACCCGGTGCGCCGCACGGTCATCGGCCACCGCGAGGGCGGGGACCTGCTCGGCAAGGCCTACGCCCACCTGGTGGCCTCCACCCGGCTGGCCCGGTGGATCGGCCTGGCCAGGCACCGGTTCGGCCACGGCGTCACCCACCGCGACTTCCCCGACGGCAAGGGGCTGTCGCTGATGCGGTACACGCTCACCACGCACACCGGAACGCACATGGACGCGCCGTGGCACTACGGGGACCTCACGGCCGACGGCAAACCCGCCCGGACGATCTGCGAGGTGCCGCTGGAGTGGTGCCACGGCGACGGGGTCCTGCTCGACCTGAGGGACGGCCCGGCCGACCGGGCGGTGACCCCGCAGGAGATCGCCGCCGCGCTGGCCGCGATCGACTACCGGCTCAAGCCGTTGGACATCGTGCTGCTCCGGACCTCGGGTGACGAGGAGATCGGCACCCGCGGCTACTTCCAGCGCTTCCGCGGCGTCACCCGCGGCGCCACCGCCTACCTGGTGGAACGCGGGGTCCGGGTGATCGGCATCGACAGCTTCGGGTTCGACGCGCCGTTCGTGCGGATGCTCACCGACTACACGCGCACCGGCGACGCCGAGCACCTGTGGCCGGCGCACCTGTACGGGCGTGAGCACGAGTACTGCCAGCTCGAACGGCTGACCAACCTCGGGGCGATCGGGCGTCCGTCCGGGTTCGGGGTGAGCTGCTTCCCGGTGAAGCTCACCGGTGGCGACGCCGGCTGGTCCAGGGTCGTCGCGCACGTGCCGGCCTGAGCGACGGGGCCTCCGGTTCGCCACGGAGGCCCTTCAGCCCTGCTGGTGCGCCTGCCGGGCGGCCCGGCACTCCAGCGCCCACAACACCTCGAACACCACCTCGGAGCTGCTGCGGAGGCTGACGTCCGCCAGCTCCTCGAACCGGCCGATCCGGTACCGGACGGTGTTCGGGTGCACGAACTTGCGCCGCGCCGTCCGCGCCACGTTCATGCCCTCCGCCAGGTAGACGTGCAGGGTGTCGGCGAGCTCGGCGGCGGACTCGGAGTCCCCCAGCGGCGCCAGGTACCGCCGGCACAGCGCCTCGCCCACCGCGCTGTCGTTCC
This sequence comes from Pseudonocardiaceae bacterium, assembly GCA_036402215.1. Lineage (GTDB taxonomy): Bacteria > Actinomycetota > Actinomycetes > Mycobacteriales > Pseudonocardiaceae > DASXTS01. The sequence goes on along the minus strand of DASWTI010000552.1, from coordinate 9,166 downwards.
CCATCGCGGGCAGCAGCCCGAGCTCGGAGAACCGCTGCGCGCCGGTCAGGCCGCGACGCTCGGCGGTGTCCAGCGCCCGGGCCGCCATCCGGAAGGAGCCGGCCAGCCGTGCCGGCGGGCGGGGCGGGCCGATCCCGGCCACGCCGGGCACGTCCACCAGCGGTGCGGCGCCCACGAAGCCGACGAGGTCCGCGCCGACGACGGCGCACAGCCCGTCACCGTGGGACGGCCCGAAGGTGAGCCCGAACGCGCCGGCCAGGTCGTCGATCGTCGCGCCGGTGGAGCTGGTCCTGGCCCGGAAGGCCAGGTACTCGCGCTCCGGGTCGAGGCCGTGCCGGCGCACCTGGCGGTCGAGCTCGTCCGTGTCGAGCACGCCGTGCAGCAGGGCGCGCAGGAACTCCGCGCGTTGCCGGTGGTGCTCGGCGGCGTGGTAGCCGCCGGCCACGGCAGAGGCGATCGTGTTGCACACCTCGAGCACCAGGTCGACGGTGTCGAGCAGGTGCGCCGGCCGGCAGCCGAACCGGCCCCCCAGCTCGCGCACATGGTCGATGACGGCGCGCAGCGGCACCTGGTAGGCGGCCGCCAGCTCGCCGGGCCGGTAGCCGCGGCCGGCCAGCGCGGTGCCGATGTCGGCGAGCCGCCGGTCGTCGGCCGCCGTCGCCGTGCCGCCGCCCCCGACGCGGCGCAACAGCAGGTCCAGCACGAACTCCAGGTCCTCCGCGTCGTGCGGGTCGGCCGCGCGGTGGGTCACCTCCGCGTGGCGCCGCACCGCCTCGATGATCCGGGACCTCAGCGGCCGCGCCTCCTCGGCCAGCTTCCCGATCAGGTCCGTGCCGCCGTCGTTCACCGCCGGCCCGCGCCGTCCAGGGAGGCGTGCCGGAACGCCCACCACACCTCCAGCGCGCTCACCGGGTCGTTCAGCCTGGCCCCGGTCAGCTCCTCGAACCTGTTGATGCGGTACCGCAGCGTGTTGGGGTGCAGGTACAGCGCCCGCGCGGTGCTGGCCACGTGCATGCCGCAGGTGAAGTAGGTGCGGATGGTGTCGAGCAGGTCCGGCTGGGACTCGACGTCGGTGGCCGGTCGCACGTAGCGGTCCTCGAGCTGCTCGCCCACGTCGGAGTCGGCCAGGATGCTCGGCAGCAGGCCCAGGGTGTCGAAGTGGCGCACACCCGACAGGCCGAAGGCGCGTGCCGAGTCGGCCGCCCGGCGGGCCAGGTGGAAGGACTCGGCCAGCAGCGCGGGGGTTCTCGGCGGACCGACCCCCATCACCATCACGTCGGTGCCCACGGTGAGCGGTGGCGTGGTGAGGAAACCGACCAGATCGGCGCCGAGCCGGGTCATCAGGCCCTCGCCGGGCTGCTCGGAGACGGCGCCGAGCAGTTGCCCGGCGAGGTCGTCGAGGCCCTGGCCCGGCCCGGGCCGGGCGCAGAAGGCGTGGTAGTCCCGCGCGGTGTCGATCCCGTACGCCGCCACCTGGTACAGCACGTCCGCCGACGGCGGGGAGCCGAGCAGGATCGCCGTGGCTATCCGGCCGCTCAGCTCGGGGCTGCGGTCGACGGCGGGGAGCGCGGTCTCGCGCCGCGCGGCGTTGCCGAAGGAGACCAGCGCGGCGGCCAGCACCTCCGCCACCGCGCCGGTGACGTCGAGCCGGGCGTCGAGATCCTCGCCCGCCGGCGTGCCGGCCCCCGGTACGCCGGTGGCCGTTCCGCTCGTCGCCGCCGGAGCCGCGGGCGGGCGAGGGTGGCCCGCGGTGCCCGCCAGCCCACCCGGGTCGGCGGCGACGATCATGTCGTACTGCCGGTCGAACTCCGTGTCGATCATCTCGTCGGTCGGATTCGGCCGCAGGTCGTCCCGCCGGATCCGGTCCCGTACTCGCTGGTGCACGTTGTCGGTACTCGCGGATACCGTTCTGGCCGGATTGCCCGGCGGATCGGACGCGATTACCTTGCCCGTGGTGCGCGCAATGGGCTCCGATCTCCGCATCGCACAACACCCCTCAGAATTCTCGCGGTACCCGGCATGATTTTCCCGGGCCAACCTCCACCAGGTGTCCCTCGCTCATGCGGCGCGGGCCGCACCCGCCATCCGTGGCCCGATCCGGCCGGTGAGCCGCAGTCCGGCGCGGACGTTGAGGCTCATCAGGGTGACGTTGACCGCGCCGGCGACGAACTCGACGGTCTGGACGAGCGTGAAGGTCAGGCCGAACTCGCCGGCCGCGGAGAGCTGCTGCAGCAGGAGGGCGCACAGCGTGAGCACGGCCAGGCCGACGGCCGCGATGACGAACATCCGTCGTTGCTTGGCGCGGAGCTCCGGCCCGGGCTGCGGCCCCATCATCGAGCGCCCGCTGGCCCCCGCCACGATGAGGCACGGGATCAGCACGGCCACCCCGTAGAGGATCCACTGCTTGGCGGCGGCGATCGTGGCACGGTCACCGACCAGCTCGACGACCACTGACGTGGTGAGGAACAGCGTGATGAGGGTCAGGCCCAGCACCCCGGCCACGGCGTGCACGCGTGATCTCATCGTCGCTCCTCCCCGATCTCGGCCGCCGTCCGCCGCGCGGAGGTGCCGGCGGTCGTAGCAATATGCTCGATCACCATGTCGCCGTTCCGGATTTCCGTCCCATGAATGAGAGCATACAGTTCTCCGCGAAACTCGCCGAGTTGGTGCTACGCTGAAATCCGGCGTCGTCGCCGCTATTTGTCGATCATTTTTTCGGGGCGCCCGGCCGACCTCGATGCGCCGACGGCCGGGGGTGCGCCCGAATTTCCCGGTGCGGTGACCATCCGTGGTCAGGTTGGTTCGAGATAGGTGACCGCGCAACCAGTGAAAAAGAAACACGGCTGTTTTTCCGGCGACGAGCGGCCCCGGCGTGACCGGTGCCCGGCAGGTCGGCCGGCGTGGGTGGGCGCCCGGGCCCGGCGGCGGGCCCGGGCGCGTGCCCGGTCAGGCCGGGGTGTCCGCCTCCTCGGTCAGCAGGAGCGCCAGGCCGCGCACCGTGGGCCGGGAGAAGAAGCCGAGGGTGTCGACGTCGCGGCCGAACTGGGTGCGGACCCGGTTGAGCAGCCGGGTGACGGTCAGCGAGGTGCCGCCGAGCTGGAAGAAGCTCGACTCGACGCCCACGGTGTCCAGGCCGAGCTGCTCGCACCAGAGGGCCTGGAGGCGCCGCTCCAGGTCCGAGACGGGGGCGCCGTTCGCCCCGGCCGGCTGCGGTGGCAGGGCCGGTTCCGGCAGCGCCGACCGGTCGAGTTTGCCGTTGGCGTTGACCGGCAGCCGGTCGAGCACCGCCCAGCGGGTCGGCACCAGGTAGCCGGGCAGCCGCTGCCGCAGCCGCTCGGCCAGCTCGCCGGTCAGCGCACCGGTCAGCGCCGCGGGCCGTCCGCCGGTGGCCGCGTCGGCGGGAGCGTCGGTGCGCACGTCGGTGGGAGCGTCGGTGCGCGCGTCGGTGGGCGCGTCCGTGGGTCCGCCGGTGAACCCGCCGGTGGGTACCACGTAGCCGGCCAGGTAGGCGTCGCCCTGGTCGTCGGTGCCGGCCAGCACGGCGGCGTCGGCCACTCCGTCGAGCTGCCGCAGGTGGTGCTCCACCTCGCCCGGCTCGGCGCGCTGTCCCCGGATCTGCACCTGGTCGTCGTTGCGCGCGACGTACCGCAGCTGGCCGTCGGCACCCCAGGCCACGAGATCGCCGGTGCGGTACAGCCGCCCGTGCTCCGGGTGCGTGACGAAGCGCTCCTCGGTCTCCCCGGCGGCGCCGGCGTAGCCGCGGGCGAGCTGCGCGCCGCCGATGTGCAGCTCACCGACGGCGCCGATCGGCACCTGGCGGCCGTCGGCGTTGAGCACCCGGACCCAGGTGCCGGGCATCGGCCGCCCGATCGGTGGCGGCCCGTCGCGGCCGGCCTCCAGGGCCGGGGTCCAGGTGGTGTAGACGGTGGCCTCGGTGGGGCCGTAGGCGTTGATCACCTCGAACGGCAGGCCGGGTGGCACCGTGGCGCGCATGGCCTCGCCGCCGGTGACCAGGTGGCGCAGCGCCGTCCCCCCGGGCCACTCCAGCCGCAGCAGCGCCTCGCCGAGCTTGGTCGGCAGGAACACCGCGGCGATGCGGTTGCCCAGCAGCCAGTCCCGCAGCTCCTCCGGGTCGAACCGGGCCGCCGGGGGCACCACGTGCAGGGTCGCCCCGGTGCGCAGCGCCGACCACACGTCGGTGCAGGAGGCGTCGAAGCCCGGGCTGGAGAACCAGCACACCCGGTCGTCGGCGGTGAGCCCGAGCCGCCGGACGTACCAGGCGAGGGTGTTGGCGATCGCCCGGTGCTCCACGACGACGCCCTTGGGTGAGCCGGACGACCCGGAGGTGAACATCAGGTACGCCACCCGCGACGGGTCGGCGGCGTCGTCGCCGGGCGCGCCGGTGGGCTCGCCACCGGGGTCCTCACAGCGGCCGCCGTCCAGTTCTCCGGCGGGCAAGCCGGTGCCGGCGAGGCCGTCCATGGTCAGGACCGGCAGGCCCTCGGCCACATCGGGGTGAATGGACGATTTACCCCGTCGGTGCGTGCACATGGTCCATTCGCGGACGGGCGGCAGGTCCGACCGGGTGACCACGACGGCCGCTGTGCCCGCCGCAGCCATGGCGGCCAGCCGGGGCGGGGGCTGGTCCGGGTCCAGCGGCAGGTACGCCGCGCCGCATCGCAGCACGCCGAGCATCGCCGCCACCGCGTCCGCGCACCGCGGCAGGTGCACCCCGACCACGTCGCCCGGCCCGGCCCCGGCCGCCCGCAGCCCGGCGGCCACCGCGTCGGCCAGCCGGTCCAGCGCCGCCCACCCGGTCCTGGTGCCGTCGGCGTCCACCACCGCGCACCCGAACAGGTCGTGGTGCAGCATCGCGGGCACGCCCACCGGCTCGTCGCCCTGCTGCCAGCGGGCCAGCAGCGCCTCGTCCTCCGGTGGCAGCGGCAGGTCGCGCAGCGGCCGGTCCGGCCGGTCGGTCACCTCGTCGAGCACGAACCGGAAGTGCGCGAGCATCCGGTCGGCCGTGGCCCGGTCGAACAGGTCCGCGTCGTAGTTGAGCCGGCAGCGCAGCCCGCCGCCCGCCGGGGCCAGCATGAGCGTCAGGTCGAACGGCGCCCGGGCGACCGCGACGTCCAGCGCCGTCACGCGCAGCCCGGGCAGGTCGAACTCGAAGCCCACCTCGTTGTCGAACTCGACGCACACCCCGAACAGCGGATGGCGGCCGGGGTCGGCGCGGTCGCCGTCCGGCGTGCCGAGGGCACGCATGAGCTCGTCGACCGGCACCGCGCCGTGCTCGGCGGCGTCCAGCACCTCGGCGCGCACCGCCCGCAGCAGCGCGGCGAAGTCGGTGTCGCCGGGCAGCGTGAGGCGCAGCGGCACCGTGCTGACGAAGAACCCGACGGTGTGCTCGGAGCCGTCGGGCCGCGCCGCCATCGGCGTGCCGACCACGAAGTCGGCCTGGCCGGACAGCCGCCGCAGCACCACGGCGAAGGCCGCCAGCAGGGCCATGAACGGCGTCGCCCGGTGCGCCCTGGCGCAGCGCCGCACGCGATCGGTCAGGTCGCCGTCGAGCACCATGCCCGTGGTGCCGCCGCGGCCACCGGCCCGGGGCGGCCGTGGCCGGTCGGCCGGCAGCCGCAGTTCCTCCGGCCGCGGCAGCAACCGGCCGGTCCAGTGCCCGAGGTCCGTCGCCGCGCCCTCGCCGGCGGCCAGCGGGTCACCGGGCGGCTCCAGCTCGGGCGCCGGGCCGCCGCGCACGGCCGCGCGGTAGTACGCCGACACCTCCCTGGTCAGGATGCCGGCGGACCAGGTGTCCATCACCAGGTGGTGCATGCGCAGCACCAGCAGGTGCACGCCGTCGGCCACCGCCAGCAGCCGCGGGTCGAACAGCGGCCCCTCGGCGAGGTCGAAGACGTGCGCGGTCTCCTCCTCGACGGCCAGCCGGGCGGCCTCGGCGACGTCCCCGGCCACCGGGTGCACCGGCAGCGTGACCTCGGCCGACGGCAGCACGACCTGCCGCGGCCCGTCGCCGTCGTCGCGGAACACGGTGCGCAGCCCCGCGTGCCGATCGACCACGGCCCGCAGCGCGTGCCGCAGCGCGGCGACGTCCAGCGGGCCGTCGATGCGCACCACCGACGACTCGGTGTACGTCGGGCGGCCCGGCAGCAGCCGCTCCTGCGCCCACACCTGCCGCTGCGCGGGCGTCAGCGCCGCCGACCGCACCGCCGGTGACGGCGCCCGCTCCGGGCGGTCGACCACGAACCGGCGGCGCAGCTCGGCGATCCGCGGCAGCGACTCGATCACCCGCCCGGCCGGCACGCCGAAGTCGAGGAAGCAGGAGATCTCGTCCACGCCCAGCCCGGCCAGCCGCCGCACGATCGGCTCGCACTCGTCCGGCGAGCCGATCAGCGCGCGGTCCGCGCAGTACCGCTCGTAGGCCCGCCGCAGCAGGTACTCGACGTCGTCGGCCGGCGTGTCGTCCAGGTCGATCGCGAAGCCCAGGCTGTTGGTCACCTGGCCGAACAGCGACAGCGACGAGCGCAGGTAGTCGCAGAACGGCGTGAACGCCTCCTGCCGGGCCCGGTCGCCGTCGGCGTCCAGGTAGCTGTGCAGCAGCAGGACGACCCGCCCGCCCGCCGGGTCCAGGCCGTGCTCGGCGCGGGTCCGCCGGTACAGCGCGATGTTCGCGGCGAGCTGGTCGACGCTCTGCGACATCAGGTTGGTGATGACGCCCAGGTCCTCGGCGGCGGCCCGGCGGTAGCTGTCGGGGTTGCCCACGATCGCGGTGTAGAACGGCGGCAGCTCCTGCAACGGCCGCGGGTGCAGCCGCACCTCGACGCGCTCCCCGTTGCCGGCGGTGCGCTCCAGCGCCTCGCCGCGCCACAGCCGGCGGATCGCGTCGATGCCCTCGTACATCGCCTCCTTGTGCCGGCCATAGTTGTCCGGCGCGAGCACGAAGTCGGTGGCGTGCCAGCCGCTCGCGCAGCCCAGCCCGACCCGGCCGCCGGAGAGGTTGTCGACCACCGACCACTCCTCGGCGACCCTGATCGGATCGTGCAGCGGCAGCACCACGCTGCCCGCGTTGAGCCGCACCCGCTCGGTGCGGGTGGCGAGCGCGGCGGCCAGCACCGACGGGTTGGGGAAGACCCCGCCGAAGGAGTGGAAGTGGCGCTCCGGCAGCCACACGGCGTGCAGCCCGGCGCGGTCGGCGAAGCGGGCCGCCTCCAGCACCAGCCGGTACTTGTCGTCCGTGCGGTCCCGCGGGTAGTCGCCGAAGAAGTACACGCTGAAGTCCGGCCGGGTCGCGGCCGTCGCGTCGGCCGTCGCGTCGGCCGTCGTCACGTCGGCCGTCGTCGGGGCGGCCGCCGTCACGGCGGGCGGCGACGCGGCCACGGGGGCGTCGCCGGTTCCCCGGGACGGCGGCGCCAGGCTCGGCAGGACGCGGCGGCGCGGCGGAGGGCGCTCGCCGGCCGGGGGGCCGCCGGGCAGGAAGCCGCCGCGGCGCAGGTCGTGCAACGAGGTGCGCACCGCGTCGATCACGTGGTCCACGTCGGCCTCGGTGTGCGCGTCGGACAGGAAGAAGTTCCGCCACTCCCAGACGTGCACGCCCTCCAGCAGCAGGTGGGTGAACAGCAGCTCGATGTCGCCGCGGTGGGCGAACCGGAACATCGAGCCGAAGTGGTTGACCCGCACCGGGAACTCCTGCTCGGCGCAGAACCGGTTCAGCTCACCGGCCAGCCGCTCGGTGCGCGCGGTGAGCCGCTGCTGCAACGCCGGGCTCTGCTCGCGCAGGTGCGTCAGGACGGCCTTGGCGGCGACCATCGACACCGGGTGCTGGATGTACGTGCCGCCGAAGAAGGTGGTCTCGCCGGGCGGCACGCTGTCGTCGCCGTAGCTCCAGTGCCCGCCGTCGATCCAGTCCATGATCTCGGCGCGGCCGGCCACCGCGCCGATCGGGTAACCGCCGCCGAGCACCTTGCCGTAGGTGGCGAGGTCCGGCGTGACGCCGAAGACCCCGGCGGCGCCGCGCGGGTGTGGCCGGAAGCCGGTGAGCATCTCGTCGAACATCAGGACGATGCCGTGCCGGTCGCACAGCCCGCGCAGCGCGCGGACGAACTCCACGGGCTGCCGGTCCGGGTGCCGGCTGGGCACCACCTCCAGCACGACGGCGGCGACCCGGCCGGCGTACCGGTCGATGGTGTCCAGGCTCTGCTCGGCGCCGTAGTCCAGCACCAGCACCTCCGACACCGCCGACGCGGGAATCCCGGCGGAGACCGGCACGGTGCGCAACCCCTCGCCCTCACGCACCGGGCGGCCGAGCACCGGGTCGAAGTGCCCGTGGTACGAGCCGTCGAAGGTGACCACCAGGTCCCGGCCGGTGAACGCCCTGGCCAGTCGGAAGGCCGCCGAGTTGGCCTCGGTGCCGGTCGTGGTGAACGCCGCGCGGTCCATGCCGGTCAGCTCGCACAGCAGCTCGGCGGCCTGCCCGGTCTCCTCGTTGCGCGGCCCCAGCTGCAGGCCGCGGTCCAGGTGCTCGCGCACCGCGTCGGTGACGAACGGCGGCTCGTGGCCGAACAGCAGCGTGCCGAAGCCCATGGTGATGTCGACGTAGGTGTTGCCGTCCACGTCCTCCAGGTAGGCGCCGCGCGCCCGGCGGCCGGCGATCGGGTACAGCAGTTCCTTGGTGGCACGCCGGAAACCGACGATCGCCCGGCTGTCGGCGAGCGGGCGGCGGTACCGCTGGGCGAGCTCCTTGGACCGGGCGGTCCTGGCGGTGTAGCGCTCCACGAGCGCGGCGAAGTGCCGCTGCTGGGCCGCGTCGAGGGAGCCGGCGGTCATGCCGGTGCCGCTCGCGCCGAGCACGGCCGGACCGAGCTGGCTCGGCGCCCGGCCGGCATGGGCGGACGCCGCCGGGGCCGGCGGTGGGGTGACCGCCGGGCCGGTGGCCGGCGACGGGACCGTTCCCGCCGCCGGCGAGGTCGTTGTCGGTGACGGGGCCGGCCCGGTCGCCGGGGGAGACGTCGCCGCCGGGGCCGGTAGCCCGGCCAGGGCGGTGAGCTGCTCGGCCATCAGGGCGCTGACCTGGTTCAGGACCCGGAGCTGCTCCGCGACCAGGGTCGGCACGTCGGCCTGGCCGCCCGCCACGAGGGGCACCGGCGGGGAAGCC
>DASWTI010000551.1:0-5560 GCA_036402215.1 Pseudonocardiaceae bacterium | reverse complement strand
GCCGCGCTGCTGTGGGGCTGGGTGGCGGCCATGCACCCGTGGGTGCTGCCCGGCCGGCTGACGCTCGCCGACGCGGCCGCCCCGGACGTGATCGCCGGGCCGGTGCTGGGCGTGCTGCTCACCGGGCTGCTGCTGGTGCTGCCCTGCTACGCGGTCATGCTGCGCACGCTGCGACCGGTCAGGCCAGCTGGTAGCCCGCCTCGGTGACGGCGCCGCGCACGGCATCGTCGGTCAGCGGCTCGTCGCTGGTCACCGTGACCCGGCCGGTGGCCAGGTCGACGTCCACGCCGCGCACGCCGGGCAGCTCGGTGAGCTCCTCGGTGACGGAGGCGACGCAGTGCTGGCAGGTCATGCCGGTGACGGCGAAGGTGGTCTCGCTCATGGGCGGGTGCTCCCGGTGGTCGTGCGGGTGGGACTACGAGCGGACGAGGCGGGCGATGGCCTCGCTCGCCTCCTGCACCTTGGCGTCGGCGGTCTCGCCGCCCTCGGCGATGGCCTCGCGCACGCAGTGCTTCAGGTGCTCGTCGAGCAGCGCGATGGACACCGCCTGCAGGGCCCTGGTGGCCGCCGAGATCTGGGTGAGCACGTCGATGCAGTAGTCGTCGTTCTCGATCATCCGCTGGAGGCCCCGGACCTGACCCTCCACCCGGCGGAGCCGCCGGAGGTGGTCGTCCTTGCGCTGGGTGTACCCGTGCATGGGTCCACTATACCCCCCCGGGGTAGATGGGCGGCGGCACCGGTCGTCCGGCGGGCGGGACCCCGCGGGCGGGGTTACCGTCGCGGCATGTTCCGCGTCCCCCGTCCACGGGGCGGCTGACCGCCGTGCGCTGCCTGGTCACCGGCGCCACCGGCTACATCGGCGGGCGGCTCGTGCCGAGGCTGCTCGCCGCCGGGCACGAGGTGCGCTGCCTGGCCCGCGACCCGGCCAGGCTGCGCGACGTGCCGTGGGCCGGTGACGTGGAGACCGTGCGCGGCGACGTGCTGCGCGACGAGGGCCTGGACGAGGCCGTGCGCGGCGTGGACGTCGTGTACTACCTGGTGCACTCGCTGAACCGCGGGGACTTCGCGGACGCCGACCGCCGGGCGGCCGAGCACACCGCGGCCGCCGCCGAGCGGGCGGGCGTGCGGCGCGTGGTCTACCTCGGCGGGCTGCACCCGGCGGGCTCCGCGCTCTCGCCGCACCTGGCCTCCCGCACCGAGGTGGGCGAGGTGTTCCTGCGCTGCGCCGTGCCGGCCGCGGTGCTCCAGGCCGCGGTGATCATCGGCTCCGGGTCGGCGAGCTTCGAGATGCTGCGCTACCTCACCGAGCGGCTGCCGGTCATGGTCACGCCGCGCTGGGTGTCCAGCCGGGTCCAGCCGATCGCGGTGCGCGACGTGCTGCACTACCTGGTGGGCTGCGCCGGCCTGCCGCCCGGCGTGAACCGCACGTTCGACATCGGCGGCCCGGACGTCCTGACGTACCTGGACATGATGCTGCGGCACGCCGCGGTGGCCGGCCTGCCGCGCCGCCGGGTGCTGCCGGTGCCGTTCCTGACGCCACGGCTGTCGTCGCACTGGGTCAACCTCGTCACGCCGGTGCCGCGCTCGATCGCCGTCCCGCTCGTCGAGTCGCTGGTGCACGACGTCGTGGTGCGCGAGCACGACATCGACCGGCTGGTGCCGCCGCCGGCGGGCGGGCTCACCGGCTACGACCGCGCGGTCGCCCTGGCACTGGACAAGATCCGCGGCGCCGGCGTGGAGACCCGCTGGTCGGACGCCACCTGGGGCGGGGCGCCGTCCGACCCGCTGCCCAGCGACCCGTCCTGGTCCGGTGGCTCGATGTACACCGACCACCGCGAGCGGGCCACCCGGGCCGCACCCCAGCGGCTCTGGGCCGTCGTCGAGGGCATCGGCGGGGAGAACGGCTGGTACTCGTTCCCGCTCGCCTGGGCGGTGCGCGGCTGGGCGGACCGGCTGCTCGGCGGCGTCGGCCTGCGCCGCGGCCGCCGTGACCCCGGCCGGCTGCACGTCGGCGAGGCGCTCGACTGGTGGCGCGTCGAGGAGGTGGACCGCGGCCGGCTGCTGCGGCTGCGCGCCGAGATGAAGCTGCCCGGCCTGGCCTGGCTGGAGCTGCGGGTGTGCCCGGCCGCCGGCGGCGGCGCCACGTACCACCAGCGCGCGGTGTTCGTGCCGCGCGGCCTGGCCGGGCACCTGTACTGGTGGCTGGTGTGGCCGTTCCACGGCATCGTGTTCGGCGGCATGGTCCGCAACATCGTGTCCGCCGCCGAGCGTGAACCGGCCACCGCTCCCTAGATGGCGTTGAACGCCGCGTTGAGGGTGTTGGAGAGCTTGGTCTGGCCGGCGGCGCTCGGGTGCGGTGAGCCGCCGATCGCCGTGTTCTGGATGTCCGCCGCCAGGAAGCCGGGCGCCGCCTGGGCGCGCACCTTCCGGTTGGCCGGGATGCCGGCCACGATCGCCGCGTTGAGGTTGTTGACCAGGGCGCGCACCGCGCCGACCCACATCGGGTCGATCAGCGGCTGGTTGGCCGGCGCGATCCGCGGCGGCAGCAGCCCGGCCACCCAGGCCGGCGCGAACGACCGCACGTACGTCCAGCCGAAGTTGCCCAGGTCCACGTTGGCCGGGGTGATGTCGTAGTACAGCATCCAGACGATCTTGTCGGCGCCCGCGGCGAGGATGGTGTTGACGATGTTCGTCACGTCGCGGGTGATGCCCGCCGCCTGCGCCGGGCCGTCGTAGCGCGGCACGCCGATGCGGTGGAAGAAGTCCTGGCCGAAGATCGCCACGTTGCGCACCCGCAGCGTGCAGCCGCCGCCGTTGGTCACGATGCCGGCCCGCCCGCCGATGGCGTTCCAGGCGATGCTGCTGCGCGGGATGGCGTTCTGCATGAACTCCATGCCGCGGCACTTGACGAGCTGCTTGAGCACGTCGGTCCAGTTGGTGTTGTTCACGCCGCCGGTGGTCACGTAGAACGCCTTGTGGCCGTCGGCCTTGGCCTTGCGGATCACGGCGTCGGCCAGCGGTACCGGCGCGAACGGGCGAGCCCAGGCGTTGGTGCAGGAGTCGAGCTTGGCGGCGCCGGCGGCCAGCATGTCGCCGGTGCCGAAGCCGGTGCGGGCGAAGTTGTAGTACTCGATGACGTTCGGGTTCAGGTTGTCGAAGTACTTGCCGGCGTAGCTGAACTTGGCGTGGTTGCCGGTGAGCCGCCGGAAGTCGGCCGACGTGCGGTCGCACACCCCGGCGCCGAAACCCCACTGGTGGTGCGCCGAGGTCACCGAGTCGCCGGTCGCCACCAGCACGGTCGCGTCGCCGCGGTCCGGGATGTTGTTGGGGTTGCGGCAGTCGATGCGGTCCTCGCGCGCGGCGCGCCGCTTGTCCTCCTGCTCGTCGGCGATACCGGTGCCACCGTCCGGGACGGCCGGCGCCGCCGACGGCTCGGCCGGGCAGTCCGACGGCGGCTCGGTCGGCGGCAGCGGGTCGGTGGGCGGGGTGGTCTCGGTGGGCGGCGGCGTGGACGTCGGCGGCGTCGTGGTCGGCTCGGTGGTCGGCGGGCAGGTCCACGACGTGGTGGTGGTCGGCTCGGTCACCGTGCTGCTCGGCTCGGACCAGGTCGTGGTCGGCTCCGGCGGCGTGGTCCCGGTGACCGTGGTCCCGGTCGGCGTGGTCTCGGTCGGCGGCGGCGCGGTGGTGCCGGTGAACGTCGGTGAGGGCGGGAACGAGGGCACCGAGGCCACACCCGGCGGCGGCGGTGACGGGTACGACGGGTAGGTGGTGGTCGGGTACGTCGGCCACGAGGAGGTCGGCGGGTACGTGGTGGTCGGTGGCGGCGGCGACCAGGTGGACGTGGTGGTCGGCGGCGTGGTGGCGGTGGTGGACCGGCAGTCCCGCTCCCGGCGCAGCTCCTCCAGCTGGTCCAGGACGTCCTGCGGCAGGGGCTCGCCCTCCGGGATGCACGGGTCGAACACCCACTCGGAGCCCTCGATGATCCGCGTGCAGGCCGTCGTCGTGGCCGGCTGGGCGTGCGCCTCGGTCGGGCCGGCCGATCCCATGACGGGGACGGCCAGCACGCCGGCCAGCAGCGCCAGCGCCGTGCCGGCGACCTGGGCCCGGCCGGCGGGGGTGGCCAGACGGCGCCGGATTCTGCCGTGGAGCACCATCGTGTCTCCTCGTGATCGACTCGCTACTCTGTGGAGTGGCACAGCAGGTGTAGCAGCCGCGACGCACCGTCACCTAGCGCCGAATGCCGCAATCGCCTCGGCCGACGGAGCAGGGTGAACCTCCGCACAGGTCCCGGCCCTGGTGCCGCCGGCCGTGCGCGCGATCCAATGAGTCCGTGACGCCCGAGCTGCTGTCGCTGCCACTGTCCGAGCTCGCCGCCCGCGCCCGCGCGGTCCGGCAGGCCGCGCACGGCACGCGGGTGACGTTCTCGCCGAAGGTGTTCGTGCCGCTGACCCGGCTGTGCCGGGACCGCTGCGGCTACTGCACGTTCGCCACCGCGCCCGCGCACCTGCCCGCGCCGTTCCTCACGCCGGACGAGGTGCTGGAGATCGCCCGGCACGGCGCCGAGGCCGGCTGCCACGAGGCCCTGTTCACGCTCGGCGAGGCGCCGGAGGACCGCTACCCGGCGGCCCGGGACTGGCTGGCGGACCACGGCTACGGCTCCACCGTGGACTACCTGGTGGCCATGTGCGGGCTGGTGCTGACGGAGACCGGGCTGCTGCCGCACGCCAACGCCGGCGCCGTCCCGGAGGCCGAGCTCGCGCGGTTGCGCGCCGTGAGCCCGTCGCAGGGCATGATGATCGAGTCCCTGCGCGCCGACCTGGCCGCGCACCGCGGCGCGCCGGACAAGGAGCCGGCGCGGCGGCTGGCCACGGTGGACGCCGCCGGCCGGCTGGCCGTCCCGTTCACCTCGGGAATCCTGGTGGGCATCGGGGAGTCCGAGCCGGACCGCGCCGAGGCGCTCGCCGCGCTGGCCGACGCCCATCGGCGGCACGGGCACCTGCAGGAGGTGATCGTGCAGAACTTCCTGCCCAAGCCCGGCACCGCGATGCGCAACCACCCGCCGTGCCCGCGCGAGGATTTCCTGCGGGCGATCGCCCTGGCCCGGCTGATCCTGCCGCCCGAGGTGCACGTGCAGGCGCCGCCGAACCTGTCCGACGACCTGGGCGAACTGCTGGACGCCGGCATCGACGACTGGGGCGGCGTGTCCCCGGTGACCCCGGACCACGTGAACCCGGAGCGGCCCTGGCCCGCCGTGGACCGGCTGCGCGAGGCCGTGGAGTCGCGCGGGCTGACCCTGGCGCCGCGGCTCACGGTGTACCCGTCGTACGTGCTGGACCCCGGGCGCTGGCTCGACCCCGGGCTGCGGTTCGCGGTGCAGGACCGCTCCGACGCCGAGGGGCTGGCCCGCGACGACCCGGGCGCGCACTGGCCGGAGCGGCACGCGGACGCGGCGAACGTCGGCACCGGCGCCGAGGTGGTGCAGGTCGGCCGGCGGTCCACCGCCTGGTACTCCGGCGCCGACGTGACGCCGCCGGCCGGCTGGCCGTCCCGTTCACCTCGG
>DASWTI010000550.1:0-3226 GCA_036402215.1 Pseudonocardiaceae bacterium | reverse complement strand
CTGGCCGCCCTGCGGGACGGCGATGCGCTGCAGCAGCCCGCGGATCAGGTCACCGGCCGGGCGGCGCGCGGCCTGGCCCTCGGCGGTGAGCACCAGGCGGTGCGCCAGCACCGGCACCGCGACGGCCTGCACGTCGTCCGGCACCACGTAGTCCCGGCCGGACAGCGCGGCCTGCGCCCTGGCGGCGCGCACCAGGTGCAGCGTGGCCCGCGGCGAGGCGCCCAGCCGCACCTCGGACAGCCGCCGGGTGGCCGAGGTCAGCTCCACGGCGTAGCGCCGTACCTCGGGGGACAGGTGCACCCGCTTCACGGTGCGCACCAGCGCGCTCACCTCGCTGCCGGTGGACACCGGGCGCAGCGCGGCCAGCGGGTCGGCGGCCGAGTGCTCGTCCACCATGGCCTGCTCGGCCTGCGGGTCCGGGTAGCCGATCGACACCTTGGTGGTGAACCGGTCGCGCTGCGCCTCGGGCAGCGCGTACGTGCCCTCCAGCTCGATCGGGTTCTGCGTGGCGATCACGATGAACGGTGCGCCGAGCGGGTAGGTGCGGCCGTCGACCGTCACCTGGTCCTCCTCCATGCACTCCAGGAGGGCGGACTGCGTCTTCGGCGAGGCGCGGTTGATCTCGTCGCCGACCACCACGTTGGCGAACACCGGCCCGGGGCGGAACTCGAACTCCCCGGTGTGCCGGTTGTAGATGTTCACGCCGGTGACGTCGCTCGGCAGCAGGTCCGGGGTGAACTGGATGCGGCTCACCGAGCAGTCGATGGAGCGGGCCAGGGCCTTCGCCAGCGACGTCTTGCCGACGCCCGGCACGTCCTCGACGAGCAGGTGCCCCTGGGCCAGCAGGGTCACCAGGGCGGTCCGCACCACCTCGGGCTTGCCGACGATGACGGTCTCCATGTTGGCCGCGATCCGGCGGGCGATGTCCCGCAGATCGTCGAGCTCCACCACCTCGCCGGCGTCCTGGCTGTGGTCGGACACGGCGGTTGGGCTGGATGACGACACGCGACCTCCTGTACTTCGGCCCCGCGTCCGGATCGCGGGGCGCACGGCCGGCGTGGTTCCGGGACTGACCGGCCCGCTGGCTGGCGGTGGCAGCCGCTCACGCCCGACGGGGCCGTGACTCGTTCCCACCTCGCGGCCCATTGGCGGGCAGCGTGGCATCCAGTGTGTCAAACCTCGGCGAAGTCACCCAGCGGCGTGATGAGCCGGTGATCGACTTGTTCTCCCACCTTCCGCCACCTGGCCCGCCACCGCGCCCCACGACGGCCCCCGTGGCCCACGAAACCGAACAGAAATGGTCGGCGGAACGGCGTGTCGACCGGATTTCGCGGCGCGTCAGGGGGCTTGCCGCCGTTCGGCCCCGGCCGTTCCGCCGATGGCCCACCACCGGCCCCCCACTCGGCCCCACCGCGCTGGCCTGCGAGAACGCCGCCGATCACGGCGCGCCGCGAGCCGATCTCGCGTTGACTGTGGGGGAAAGTGGGGTACGGTGGCAGCCGGTGGGGCACGAGGGGTCCCATTGGGGAGGTGAGAGGCCGATGTTCCTCGGTACTCACACCCCCAAGCTCGACGACAAGGGCCGGCTCACGCTGCCGGCGAAGTTCCGCGACGCGCTGGCAGGGGGACTCATGGTCACGAAGGGGCAGGACCACTGCCTTTACGTGTTCCCGCGCGCGGAGTTCGAGGAGATGGCGCGGAAGGTCTCGCAGGCGCCGTTCACCAACGAGGCGGTGCGGGCGTACCAGCGGTACCTGTTCGCGGGCACCGACGAGCAGCGGCCGGACTCGCAGGGGCGCATCGCGATCGCGCCCGACCTGCGCCGGTACGCCGGGCTGACCAAGGAGTGCGTGGTCATCGGGGCGATCAACCGGCTGGAGATCTGGGACGGGCAGGCGTGGCAGCGCTACCTCGACGAGCACGAGGACAGCTACTCCCAGGCCCGCGAGGAGGTGTTGCCCGGCGTGTTCTAGCCGGGCGCGGACGGATGCCGTGAGGCCTCGGTCCGCTCGCTTCCGGCCCTGGCACACCTTCCCCGGTGCCAGGTACGGCGAGCGGGCGGGGACCTGACGGCATCCACCAACACCACAGCCGAGGGCGCCGGGGGCAGGCGCCGGGCACGTACAGGGAGGGCATGATGGGAGAGCCGACACCTCGGCACGTCCCGGTCATGGCCGACCGGGTGCTCGCCCTGCTGGCCCCCGCCCTCGCGGCGCCCGGCGCGGTCGTCGTGGACGCCACCCTCGGCCTCGGCGGCCACTCCGAGGCGCTGCTCGCGGCACACCCGGACGTCACCCTGGTCGGCCTGGACCGCGACCCCAGGGCACTGGAGCTCACCGCCGCCCGGCTCGCGCCCCACGGCGACCGCGTACACCTCGTGCACGCCGTGTACGACGCCATGCCCGAGGTCCTCGAGAAGCTCGGCATCGCCGAGGTGCACGGGGTGCTCTTCGACCTCGGCGTCTCCTCGATGCAGCTCGACGAGGCGGGCCGGGGCTTCGCCTACGCCGTGGACGCGCCGCTCGACATGCGGATGGACCCCACCACCGGGCCCACCGCGGCGGACGTGCTCAACACCTACTCCGCGGGCGAGCTGACGCGCGTGCTGCGGGAGTACGGCGAGGAGCGCTTCGCGCAGCGGATCGCCCGCGCGGTGGTCGCCGAGCGGGAGCGCGCGCCGTTCGACACCAGCGCCCGGCTGGTGCGGCTGGTGTACGACGCGGTGCCGGCGGCGACCCGGCGGACCGGCGGCCACCCGGCCAAGCGCACCTTCCAGGCGCTGCGCATCGAGGTCAACGGCGAGCTCGACGCCCTGCGCGAGGCGGTGCCGGCCGCGGTCGACGCGCTCGCCGTGGGCGGCCGCGTCGTCGTGCTGGCCTACCACTCGCTCGAGGACCGCATCGTCAAGCGGGTGCTCACCGCGGGGGCGGCGTCGACCACGCCGCCCGACCTGCCGGTCGAGCTGCCCGAGCACGCGCCGCGGCTGCGACTGCTCACCCGGGGCGCCGAGCAGGCCGATCCCGGCGAGGTCGAGGCGAACCCGCGCTCGGCCTCGGTGCGGCTGCGCGCCGCCGAACGGGTCAGACCGGGCCGCACGCCCGGCACACCACCACGGTCACCACGGACGCCAGGGAGGGCGGCATGACGATCACCACTCCGCCGCTCCGCACGCGGACGCGGCCGGCCACCCCCGCGAAGCCGGCCAAGGCCTCGCCGGCGGCCCCGG
>DASWTI010000549.1:0-16951 GCA_036402215.1 Pseudonocardiaceae bacterium | reverse complement strand
GACCACGCGGCGGAGCTCGGCCACGCGGTCGCGCGCGGTGGCCAGCGCCCGTTGCTCCGGCGGCCGGGCGCCGAGCAGCCGCACCAGCACGTCGAAGCGGTCCGTGGGTGCCAGCGACCTGCCGCTCAGGTACTCGGAGATCGCCCCGTACGCGTAGCCCGACCGCCGGGCGAGCTCACGCACCGTGAGTTCCGCGTCCTGGTGCTCGCGCGCGTGCCGCCGCCGCAGCGACCGCAGCACCCCGGCCAGGTCCGCCACGGTCCGCACGTTCCCCAGGTCCCCGAGGCCCCCCTCGGCGCTGCCGGCCATCCCCGCCTCCTGCTACGCCGCTGCTGTGACTCACAGCACACGCTTGCCCCGGTGAGGGTACCGATCGGGCGACCAGTGACGGAGTAATCGCGCAACTCCGTCACGGACGGTACGACTCACCGGCCGCTGACCAGCGGTCATCACGCGCGGTCATCGCCCGGCCGTCTCGCGGTGACCGCGGCCCGCGCCCGTCACACGCGGCACCCGGCGCGCGATGATGACACCGTGACCAGCACGCAGGGGGCTCGGGAGCGACTCACCCGTTGGGTCGACCCGGCAGAGGTATACGCCCAGGGCAAAGCACTACGGGACGTGACGGACACGCGGGTGCACGACCATCCCGCGGCGGGGGCCTCACGGCCGTCCGTCCTGGAGTTCATGGCGTCCAGCCACGAGGGCCGGCTGCCGGAGCTGCTGCCGCTGCGGGTGGCCAGGATGACGGCGTCGCCGTTCTCCTTCTTCCGCGGCGCCGCCGGCCTGATGGGCGCCGACCTCGCGGGCACCCCGGCCAGCGGGCTCACCGCCCAGATCTGCGGCGACGCGCACGCCGCGAACTTCGGCCTCTACGGCACGTCCGACGGCCGGATCGTCATGGACATCAACGACTTCGACGAGACCGTGCCCGGCCCGTGGGAGTGGGACCTCAAGCGCCTCGCGGCGAGCCTGGAGCTGGCCGGCCGGGAGGGCGGCGTGGACGCCGACGACCGGCTGGAGGCCGCCGAGGACGCCGTGAAGTCCTACCGGCGCACCGTGCGCGAGCTCGCCGAGCTGCCGTTCATGGAGTCCTGGAACGCGCTGCCGGACTCCTCGGCGCTCGGCGCGGCCCGGGCCCACGACCTGATCGACGACTTCGAGAAGGCCGCGGCCAAGGCGCGCAAGAACACCAGCGCCAAGGTCGCCGCCCGCTGGACCCGGCGCATCGACGACCACGAGACCGGCACCCGGCGGCACCACTTCGTGCCGGACCCGCCGATCCTCACCGAGGTGGACCGGGCCACCGCGGACGCCGTGATCGACGGCCTCGTCGACTACGTCGGCACGCTGCGCGAGTCGCGGCGCAACCTCATCACCCGCTACGCCGTGTCCGACGTGGCCTTCCGCGTCGTCGGCACCGGCAGCGTCGGCCTGCGCAGCTACGTCGCCCTGCTGCACGGCAACGGTGACGAGGCGCTGGTCATGCAGATCAAGGAGGCGCGGCCGTCGGCGCTGCTGCCGCACCTCGGCCTCGCGCCGTCCGGCCACGAGGGTGAGCGTGTGGTGGCGGGCGCCCGGTTGGTGCAGGCGGACACCGACATCCTGCTCGGCTGGACCACCATCGACGGCCGGCCGTTCATCGTGCGGCAGTTCCGCAACATGAAGGGCGACATCGACCCGACGGCGCTGCGCGGCAACGACCTCGACGACTACGGCCGGCTTGCGGGCGCCCTGCTGGCCCGCGCGCACGCCCGTTCCCTCGACCCCCGCCTCCTCGCCGGCTACCTCGCCGAGGACGAGGAACTGGACGAGGCCGTCGGCCGCTACGCCGTGCGCTACGCGGATCTCACCGAGCGCGACCACGAGGCGCTGGTCGCCGCCGTCCGCGCCGGCCACCTCCCGACCATGACGGCCTGACCCCCGGGGTTGCGGGCACCGGGGCTTCCCGGGTGCCCGCGCCGTGGTTCCCGGGTGCCCGCACCGTGGTTCCCGGGTGTCGGCACCGTGGTTCCCGGGTGTCGGCACGGCGACGGTGCGCGGGGTCAGACGCCGAGGACTCGGTCCATCACGCCGGTGGCCACCGTGGAGGCGACCGGCCAGGCGCCCGGCAGCAGCAGCGCCGCGGCCGCCGTCAGGCCGGGGACGACGACGAACTGCTCGAACGGGCCGCCGGTGCGGAAGCGCAGGCCACGCGGGGGACGGATCTCGTACCAGGTCTCGCCGGCGATGCGCAGCGGCCAGAGCCACGGGCAACCGGACATCGTGACCGAGTCGCCGAGCACGTGCACGAACATGCCCAGTCCCACGGCGATGCCCACCCAGCCGCCGATGGTGCCCAGCTCGGTGGCCACCGCGCCGGCGATGTCCTGGCGGAACACCGCGCTCGCCCACAGCAGACCGGCGCCGATGAGCAGGCCGAACAGCCAGTTCTCCAGGGCGTCCACGGCGAGCATGAGGCCGATGGTCAGGATCGCCACCACCGCCCACGGCCCGCCGGCCTCACCCGCGGCGGCGGCCAGCCAGGCCAGCAGCAGCGCGGCCGCCAGCGTGTGCGTGGCGTGCCGGTGCCGCCCGGTCACCTTCTCGTCGCGGGGGCCCTTGGTCCACCGGTACAGGGCGGCCGACACGGCCCGCAGCGCCCTGGACAGCGACCCGGTGACCGGCCCGAGCAGCCGCGAGGCCCGCGCCCCCGGGTGGTCGAGGTCCGGCAGCAGCGCGTATCCCGCCGTGGCCGCCGCGAACGGCACCGCCGTGACGATCGTGTCCAGCCCCAGGAACGGCGCGACCGCCAGCCCGGCGCACCACCCCGACAGGGCATGCGAGCGGCCCATCACCGGGCATCACCGAACCTTTCGTGCGGACAGCGGGGACGGACGGGAACGACGGAACCCGCCCACCTCCGAACAGCTCGGTGATCACCGACCAGGATGCATCCAGCCTATCGAGGCAACGTCACCGCACACGGCCGGGATCACGTGACTGGCCGTACCCGGTTGTCGGGCCGACGGTCGACCGGCCACCCGGGCGGCGGATTACCGGGCTGTGTGGTTTGCCGAGCCCTTCCGGAGGGCGCTGACCTGGGCATCGCCAGTTGTCCAACATTTGTCAAGGGCTTTCGGGCACAATGAGTTCGCGATGATTCGACGGCATGGCGTGGCACTCTGCGGGACGTCCCCGAAGGAGAAGCGACGTCGCTCTATCAGGTGGGGAGTGTCTGATGGTGACCGGCGATGCCTGCTCGGATGTGCGCTCTGCGAAGGCCGACGATGCCGACTATGTGCGCACCGCGTTCGATCACTGCCTCGGCCGGTACTACGACGGTGACCACATCAATCATGCCAACCGCATCATCGAGTCCTGGAGCCGGGACGGCCGGGACACTCGCGGATTGTTGTCCGTGCGGCAGAAGACCTTCGTGCTCATGGTGGGGTCTCGCCGCTGCGGCGTGCTGAACCTGGCGATCAAGAAACAGGGCACCTGCAAGATCAGCCCGCTGATCGTGTTCGCGGAGGACGGCAGGCCGTGCCCGGCCGGTTCCGGTGCCGCGCTGCTCGCCGTGGCCGAGCGGGAGGCCCTCCGCACGGGGGCCCATCAGCTCTACTGCACCGTGGCCGAGAAGAACACCGACGCCATGGACTTCTTCCGCCGCAACGGCTTCGTGGCCAGCGGGCAGGCCCAGGACCAGTACCGCCGCGGTAGCACGGAGATGGTCCTGCGTCGCGTCCTGCGCCGCCCGTCCGAGGAACCGATCATCTCCGTGGGTGATCAGGTCACCGACGACGAGTGGCCGGCGGTGCGTCGGTTCCTGATGGAGCACCAGAACCCCCGGGTCCCCGACTCCGGCGAGGATTGGTTGGACGCCCTGCGGGCGGGTGGCTACGTGTGCCGCGCCTCGGACCGCACCGGCCGGCTCCTGGCGGTGGCCGTGGCCAGCCCGAAGAAGGGTGGCGCGGTGAAGGTGATGCCGGTGGCTGCGATCGACCAGGACGGCTTCCGGGCATTGGTGGTCGATCTGCCGTCCCTGCTCGAGAAGCGCGGGCACAAGGCATTCCTGCACCTCAACCCGGACCCCAGTCAGGTGTTGTCCCTCCAGGCGGCGCGGTGGGAACTGGAGGCGTTGCTTCCCGAGGCATACTGCGTCTCCGAGACTGCCCAGCAATGGGGGCATTCGCTGGTGCTGGATGGGGAAGCCACTGTGAGGAACCTGCGTATCCGCCGGGAGTACTTTGAGCTGATCAGGAGCGGGCGGAAGACGTTGGAGATCCGGGTGGGCTACGACAACATCAAGCGGATCACCCCCGGCACGGACATCCGTCTGATGTGCGATGAGGAGTCGCTGTTGTGTCGTGTCCGGGACGTCCGTCGACATGACTCGTTCGAGAAGCTGCTGGCCGACGAGGACATCGAACGTGCCCTGCCCGGCATGGCACCGGACGAGGCGTTGACCAGGCTGCGCCGGATCTATCCGAGGACCAAGGAGGACCTCGGAGTGTATGTCCTGGAGCTGGAGCCGCGGGCTACGACCGGATGAGTCGCGCGGTGACCTCGTCACCGATGGTCGTGGTCACGGTCTCCGCGTGGTTGAGCCAGGACGGCGACACACCGAACCGCGATGTGGTCGAGGATTCGATCCGCCAGGTGGTCGCCGACGCGGTGGCCGGTTCGTTCGACGAGTACCCCAGGGACCTGGACGCCAAGGTGCGGTTGCGGGCGCGACTGGTGGGCGAGCCGCGTTGGCGGGACGGGAACGGTGGCGGCGAACTCGAGTTGCGGATCGGGCTCCCCGCCGAGCTGTTTCCGCCGGACCAGGGTGGTCTGCAGACGCTGGTCACCTTCCTGGCCGGTGATGTCTTCCCGAGTGAGGTCTCGGGGTGCCGGTGGTCAAGGGTGACGGTGCGGGACGTGGAGCTGCCGCCGGGCATGCGACAGGCCGCCATCAACACGTTTCGCCGCGGCCGCGCCTACTCACTGGAACAGGTGAGAGCCGCGTTTGCGCTGCGCCCCGGCCAGCCGCTGCTGGCATTCTCGCTCAAGCCGCGGGTCGGTCTGGAGTTCTCCGTGATCCGCCGCCTGACACTCGACGTCCTGGCCGCCGGCTTCAACATCGTCGAACTGGATTCCAAGCACGTTGCGCTGCACTCTGCGCCGTTGTCGGACTGGCTCCGCCTGGGGGAGGAGGCGGCCGAGGCCGGCCGGCGGCACGTCACGGCGTTCTCGCCGAACTTCTCCATGCCGACCCCGCAACTCGTGGACACGGTCGGCCGGTGGCTGGCCGGTCCGCGCGGAGGCGGGCCGGCCGTGGTCAAGATCGACGGAGGGTTGGACGGGCTGAGCGGCCTGCAGACGGTGCGCCGGGTCCTCGGCGAGGGCGCTCGGCAGCCGATCATCACGTCGTATCCGGTGCTGCGGCGTCAACTCGCCTCGGCCATCGGGCCGTCCACCTGGGTGACCATGCTCGGCCTCAGCGGAGCTGACGTCGTGTACCCGGGTGACCGGCCCACCTTCCCGAGCGAACGACGCCCGGTGTGGGGCAGTCATGTGGATGCCTGGGCGTACGCGGCTCGCCGGTACGACCAGCTCATGGCCCAGGGCTGGCCCATGCCGACCATCGCCGGTGGGGTCCATCCCGGTCACCTACATGCCTGCTACGAACTCGTGGGGCCGAACGTCGCCTACTTTCTCGGGGGCGCTGTGGCATTGCACCCCGAGGGGCCCGCCGCCGGGGCACGATTGTGCGTCTCGGTGCTTCGTAGGGCGGCCGAACTGGCCGACCGGGCCACCCGTGCCGGTGATGACCCACGCCGCGAAACTGCCCGACCGGCTCCTCACCGAGGTGGAGCGCACGCGCTATCCGAACGTCCGGCTCGAGTACGTGCCTCCGGCCGACATCTTCGGTAAGCCACGGGCGCCGCTGCCGTTCTACCGCCGGACCACCAGGTGATCTGTGGTTACGCGCCGGGCCTGTGGTGTGCCATGGCGGCGCCCGTCGTGCAGGGCATCCTGGTCGGCCTCGGTGCGGTCGCCGTCGGCCTGGTGTTCTTCCCGTACGGCGTCGCCCCGATCCGTGGCCCCGGGCAACCGCTGACCCCGTACGTGCGTCGAGAGCGCTTCGTCCGCTTCGGGCGGGTGCTCTCATGGTGCCTCGCGGCGCTGGTTCCGGCTTCGCTGGCCGGCTACACGGTGATCTTCGTGCAGGCCCGTGGAAAGTTCTGCGACGCCGTGCTGGGTGAGCCGACCAAGCACCTGATATGCGTCTGGGTTGCCGTGCTCATCCTCACCGTGGTGCTCGCGGTGGTCGCCGCCGGGCTGCGGAGATGGGCCCGGCGGACGACCGGCGAGTGACACCGCCGGCGCTAGCGGGCGTCGACGGTGGCGGCGAGTTCGGTGCGGTCCATGGTGGAGCGGCCGGGGATCTGCTGCTCGCCGGCCAGGGCGCGCAGTTCCTCGACGCTCATGCCCTCGGCGTCGGCGCTGGTCGGGGCGCCCTCCTCGGCCTTCATGCGCTCCATGCGCTCGCCCCACTCGGCGCGGGTGGCCTCGCCGGTGACCTGGCGGATCCGGGGGAAGAGCTCCTCCTCTTCCTCACCCGCGTGGTGCTCGACGTTCTCGATGAGCACGGTCACCTTGGCCACCCAGCGCGGGTCGGCGGCGTCCAGCGCCTTCGCCTCCTCCATCAGGACGTCGACCACGTGGTGCTCCTCGACCCCTTCGTCCACCACGTCGGCCACGTCGTCGAGGTCGTGCACCGCGGGGTAGAAGATCTGCTCCTCGATGGCGGTGTGCACCCGCAGCTCCTCGAAGATCATCGCCGCGAGCTCGCTCATCGTGGCCGTGTCGTCGTTCTCCTGCGCCTCCTTGAACCGGGCGAACAGGCCGCGGACCCGGTTGTGGTCGGCGGTCAGCAGATCGAGGGCGTCCATCCCATCCTCCTCCTGGCGGTGCGCTTTCACCTGCGCTTACCCGGGCCGCGCCACCGCGAAACCGCCCCGTCGGCCCGTCCCGCTACGGTGCGGCACGTGGTCACCGCCGACGAGGTCCGTGCCTTCGCGCTCACGCTGCCCGGCGCCTACGAGGTGCTCGTCCGCGACCGCGTGAAGTTCCGCGTGGGCCGCTACGTCTTCCTCGCGTTCTCCCGCGACGAGACCACCATGGGCTTCGGCTTCCCCAAGGAACAGCGCGCCGACATCGTCGCCGCCGAGCCGGAGAAGTTCGCCATGCCGGCGCCGGCCGACCTGCGCTACAACTGGCTGCGCGCCCACCTCGCCGCCCTCGACCCCGACGAGATGCAGGAGCTCGTCACCGACGCCTGGGGCCTGTGCGTGTCGAAGCGCCGCCGCGAGGAGTACTTCGCCTCACTGCGGTGATCGACGTGACGGTTCAGTGGGCGGGGGAGACCACCACGCGGCCCACCGTGCGGCCCTCGTAGAGACGGGTGATGCCCTCGGGGGCGTCGGCCATGGCCAGGCGCTCGGACACCAGGGGGCGCAGGGAGCCGGCGGCGACGAGCTCGTCGAGCGCGTCCTGCACCTCGCGGACCAGCGCGGGGTCGCGGAAGCGGTACATGCCCCAGTGCAGGCCCACCACCGAGTAGTTCTTGATCAGGGCGTGGTTGGTGGCGAGCGCGCCGAACTCGCCGCTGGTGAAGCCGACGATCACGATGCGGCCCTCGAAGGCGACGCACTTGGTGGACCGGGCGAACGTGTCACCGCCGACCGGGTCGACCACGATGTCGGCGCCGCGGCCGGCGGTGTGCTCCTTGACCACGGCGACGAAGTCGTCGGTGAGCCGGTCCACCACGACGTCGGCGCCGAGGTCGCGGGCGACGGCGGCCTTCGCCGGCCCGCCGACGACGGCGATCACGGTGGCCCCGGCGGCCTTGCCGAGCTGGATGGTCGCCGAGCCGACGCCACCGGCCCCGGCGTGCACCAGCACGGTCTCGCCGCGGCGCAGGCCGGCCCGGTGGTGCAGCGCGAAGTGCGCGGTCTGGTGGTTCATGTGCAGCGCGGCGGCCTCGGCGTCGTCCAGCGCGTCCGGCGACGGGAAGGCGTGCGCGGCCTCGAAGAGCGCCAGCTCGGCCAGCCCGCCGCTCGCGGTCATGCCCAGCACCCGCTGGCCCACCACGAAGTCCGTGACGCCCTCGCCGACCGCGACCACCTCACCGGCCGCCTCGACGCCCAGCGTGAACGGCGGCTCCGGCTTCACCTGGTACTCGCCGCGGCAGAGCAGCGCGTCCGGGTAGCTGAGCGCCGCGCCGCCGACGCGCACCAGCAGCTGGCCCGGGCCGGGCGCCGGGTCGTCCAGCTCCACCAGCCGCAGCGCGTCCACCGGCGCGCCGAGCCGGGTCACCTGCCAGGCCTTCATCGCCAGCCCGCCTTCTTCAGCAGCCGCAACGAACCGGCGAGGGTGCGCACCCAGCGCTCCTCGCCCAGCCCGGGCGGTGTTCCGAGTCCCCGCAGCCGTTGCACGGCGATGGTCTGCGGCTCGGTGAACCGCAGGATGCCTTCCCTGCCGTGGCGCCTGCCCACGCCGGAGGCTCCCATGCCGCCCATCGGCGCGTCCACCGAGCCCCAGGCGGCGGCGTAACCCTCGTTGACGTTCACCGTGCCGGCCCGGATGGCCGCGGCCACCCGCCGGCCCCGCTCGGCGTCACCGGTGAACACGCTCGCGTTCAGCCCGTACTCGGTGGCGTTGGCCAGCGCGACGGCCTGCGCCTCGTTGTCGAACGAGTACACCGCCACCACTGGTCCGAAGGTCTCCTCGGCGAACAGCCGCATGTCCGGCGTGACGCCGCTCAGCACGGTCGGCTCGAAGAAGAACGGACCGAGGTCCGGGCGGCCCCTGCCCCCGGCCAGCACGGTGGCGCCGTGGGCGACGGCGTCCGCCACGTGCGCGGTCACGGTGTCGAGCTGGCGCGCCGAGACCAGCGATCCCATGTCCGTCCGCAGGTCCGCGTCCGCCGCCAGCCGCATCGCCCGCACCCGCGCCAGGAACAGCTCCAGGAACTCGGCGCGCACGGAGTCCGCCACGTACAGCCGTTCCACCGAGATGCACAGCTGCCCCGCCGACGAGAAGCACGCCCGCACCGCGCACTCCGCGGCCCGCTCCAGGTCCGCGTCGGCGAACACCAGCATCGGGTTCTTGCCGCCGAGTTCCAGGGAGCAGCCCACGAGCCGGCGCGCGGCCCGTTCGGCGACCAGCCGGCCGGTCGCGGTGGACCCGGTGAAGCACACGTGGTCCGCCCGGTCCACGATCGCGCCGCCGATCTCCGGCCCCGGCCCGTGCACCACCTGCCACAGGCCCTCCGGCAGCCCGGCCTCGATCAGCAGCTCCACCCCGGCCAGCGCGGTCAGCGGCGTCTGCTCGTCCGGCTTGAGCACCACGCCGTTGCCGGCGACCAGCGCCGGGAGCGCGTCGCTCACGGCCAGCGAGAGCGGGTAGTTCCACGGCGAGATCACGCCGACCACGCCCTTCGGGTGGTGCAGCTCCGAGGCGTGCGTGAGCCCCGGCAACGCCCCGGCCCGCCGCCGCGGCCGCAGGAACCCCGGCCCGCGCCGCGCGTAGTACCGCGCGGTGATCGCCACGTCGGCGACCTCCTCGAACGCGTGCCGCCGCGCCTTGCCGGTCTCCAGCTGGATCAGGTCGAGCAGGGCCTCCCGCCGGTCCAGCACCAGGTCGTGGAAGCGCAGCAGCACCGCGGCGCGCTCCTTCGGCGGTGTCTGCGCCCAGGCGCGCTGCGCCCCGGCGGCCCGGTGGAACGCCCGCTCGACGTCCGTCACCGACGACACCGGCACCTCGGCGGCGGGCTCCCCGGTGAACGGCGCGACGGTGGTGCTCGTGGTGCCGGTGCCGCTCAGCACGCGCCCCGGCAACCGGGCGTGGTCGATCGGTGCCATCCGGTCAGCCTGGCACGGTGAAGGTCCGGGAGGCACCGGTGAACGCGGTGATCTGACCGAACAGGCCGCGCGCGTCGCCGTGGTGCACGATCCGGTAGGTGCCGCTCGCGCCGGGCGGGACGTCCCAGGTGATCGTCGCGATCGAGGCGGCCACGCCGTCGCGCCGCCAGCGGTAGGTCGTGGAGCGGTCGCCGTCGTCGGCCACGGTGCGCCACGTGCCGTCCTCCAGCCGCTGCACCTCCAGGAAGGTGCCGCCCCGCCGCAGGTCGTTCTTCGGGTGCCCGGTGCTGAACTCCACGCTCACCCGCTGCCCGGCCTGGTAACTCGCCGCCGGCTGGGTGAGCACGTCGCCGAACCGCCGCCCGAACTGCGGGGCGTCCATCACCACGCCCGGCTGGAATGCCTGCGTCTGCCCGCCGTCGGGCTGGGCCGGCCCGGGTGCGGTCGGCCGCCCCGCCGCCAGGTCACCGGCGATCCGCGCGAACTCCTGCTGGTAGGCCGGCAGCGACCAGCGGCCGAACAGCGTGTGACCGCCCTCGTAGTCCTGGTTGTCGTACTCCTCCGGCGTGGTCAGGTAGCCGGCGTACTCGTTGGCGTAGCCGGAGATCAGCACGTTCTGCAGCGGCACGCCCAGGGTGGCCGCGACCGTGCGCCGCAGCCGCAGCCCGGCCACGATCGTCGCCTCCTGCGGCACGCCCACCAGCACGAGCTGGCCGATCCGCATGAGCTGCAACGGAAGCACGTCCGCCGTGAAGCCCATCGACCCGGTGGACAGCAGGATGTCCTTGGGCGCCTGGCACTGCCGCAGCTCCGGCGAGGCCACGTACAGGATCTCGCTCAGCGCGTCGAACAGCGGGTTGCCGGCCGGGCCCTCGCCGAAGATCGGCAGCCCACCGCCGCCGTCCTCGGTGGAGCCGGCCGCGAAGCTCGCGCCCAGCGCGCCGTCGCACGTGCGGTGCTCCCGGCCGTCGCCGGTGAACTGCGGCCGCACCGTCACCGCGCTCAGGTCCACCACCGAGAACCGCGAGTCCACGCCGCCGGTGACCGCCTGGCGTGGCCCGTCCAGCAGCGTCCGCGCCGCGTCGTACTGGCGGGTGCCGATGATCCGGGTGTTCTCGAACTCGTCCTCGGTCGGCCCGCTGCCCGGCCGCAGGTTCAGGTTCGGCGTCATGTCCCCGGCGTTGGTCTGCGCGAACGCCGCCACGAACGCCGGGTTCGCCGGCGACCGGTAGTCCACGCCCGCGATCTCGCGCTCCCAGCGGTAGGCCGCGTAGCCCTTGTTGTCCGGGCTGATCAGCGTGTTGTTCGTGGTCATGCTCGTGTTGTGCGTGGCGAACCAGTTGATCGCGCCCACCGCGCGGCCGCCCTTGTCGATGCGAAGCACCGTGGTCTGCGGGTCGATCGCGTCCGGGAAGAAAGCCTTGTCCGCCGCCGGGTTGCGCTCGAACGCCTGCCGGGAGCGGTTGGCGCTGGCGTTGGTCAGCGTGCCGTGCGCGAGCGAGAGCGTGGCCGGCCCCAGGTTGGCGTGCGCCCGGTTCACCGACTCCGTGATGCCGTCCACGATGGCCCGGAACGTCTTGTCGTGGAAGCCGAACGTCGTGACGTTGTAGAGGGTGTAGTGCGAGTGGCCGCCCGGCCCGGAGTGCGTGTGGTTGGCCGTCAGCATCACGTTGTCGCGCGTGTAGAGGGTGCCGTGCTGCTGGCGCAGACGTTCCAGCACCGCCTTGTGCACGCTGGAGAAGAGCTGGCCGAGGTCGGCCTGGACGAACACCACGCGCCGGCCGCTCGCCCGGTCCACCACGACGAACGCCCGGGAGCGCTGGCGCTGGTGGATGCCCGTCGTGCTCTGGTCCAGGTCGCCGTAGCCCATCATCCCGGACTCGGCGGCCTCCCCGGTGATGTCCGCCAGGCCCCGGCCCGCCAGGTAGGGCTCCTGGGCCACGGCCGGTACCGCCGGTACCAGCCCGATCAACGTGACGGCGGCCGCCAGGGCCGCGGTGGTGCCGGCGACGCTGCGCATCCGTCCAGGATATTCCGCGTGACGACCAATTGTGAAGACTTCTCGCGTTTACTCGGCCTTTCGGTGCGACGACCACTCCGTCGCTCCGTAGGCCGACGATCCTGACAACGACGCGGTGCTTCGAGTCCTCGACGACGCCCGCCGCTCGGGCCGGTGGGTCGGCCTTGGCCGACGGGCTGATCGATCTCGTCGTGCCCTTCGCCAAGAGCTTCGACTCGCCGCTGCGTATCGAGGTCTGGCCGGTCGAACCACCCGCCGACGACGCGGCGTGGGACCACGTGGTCGAGCTTGACTTCGACCTTCACGAGGGCTACGGCAACGCGGTCCTCCGCCGCGCGTACGCGGACTGGGCGAACCCCGCAGTTCGGCCGCCACCGGGCAACCTGAGCGCGGACCGGCTCGGCGGGTCAGCGCAGGGCGAGCAGGTGGGGGAGGATCGCGCGCAGCGCCTGGCCGCGGTGCGAGATCGCGTCCTTCTCCGCGTCGTCGAGCTCCGCGGAGGTGCGGGTCTCGCCGTGCGGGACGAAGATCGGGTCGTAGCCGAAACCGTTGGTGCCGCGGGGTTCCCGGGACACGCGGCCGCGCCAGGAGACGCGGGCGACGCGCTCGGTGCCGTTCGGCAGGACGAGGGCGGCGGCGCAGTCGAACTGGGCGCCGAGGCGGTCGTCGGGGACGTCGGACACCTGCCAGAGGACCAGTTCCAGGTTGGACCGGTCGTCCCGGCCGCGGCCGCTCCAGCGCGCGGACAGCACGCCGGGCATGCCGTTCAGCGCGTCCACCGAGAACCCGGAGTCGTCGGCGAGCGCGGGCAGGCCGGACGCGGACGCGGCGGCGCGGGCCTTGATCAGGGCGTTGTCCTCGAAGGTGGCGCCGTCCTCGACCGGCTCCACCCAGTCGTCCACAGTGGACAGTCCGACCACGGAGACCCCGCTGCCGTCCAGCAGGCGGCGCAGTTCCTCCAGCTTGTGCGGGTTCCCGGTGGCCAGCAGCAGGGTGCTCACGGCAGGTCCTTCGGGTACGGCTTGGCCAGCGCCTCCCGCTGCGCCTCGTTGAGCCGCTCGCAGCCGGCCAGCGCGACGTCCAGCATCTTGTCCAGGGTGGACCGGGGGAAGGTGGCGCCCTCGCCGGTGCCCTGCACCTCGATGAGCGTTCCGGCGTCGGTGGCCACCACGTTCATGTCCACCTCGGCGCGCGAGTCCTCCTCGTACGCGAGGTCGAGCCGCACCCGCCCGCCGACGACGCCGACGCTGACCGCGGACACCATGCAGGACAACGGCTGCGGGTCGTTGAGCTTCTTCGCCGCTCCCAGCCAGGTGATGGCGTCGGCGAGCGCCACGTAGGCACCGGTGATGGCGGCGGTCCTGGTGCCGCCGTCGGCCTGGATGACGTCGCAGTCGATCGCGATGGTGTTCTCGCCCAGTGCGGCCAGGTCGAGGCAGGAGCGCAGCGCCCGCCCGATCAGCCGGCTGATCTCGTGCGTGCGCCCGCCGATGCGGCCCTTGACGGACTCCCGGTCGCCGCGGGTGTGCGTGGCCGACGGCAGCATCGCGTACTCGGCGGTGACCCAGCCGAGGCCGGAGCCGGTCCGCCAGCGCGGCACGCCGGTCTGCACGCTCGCCGCGCACAACACCCTGGTCCGGCCGAACTCCACCAGCACCGAGCCGGCCGGCCAGTCCTGGTACCCCCGGGTGATCGTCACGTCGCGCAGCTGGTCGTCATTCCGACCGTCGGATCGAGCCATGCGGTGCACCCTACGGCGCGGCCGATGAACCACTTCGCACCGCTGGTCGTACGCTGCTCACGTGGAGTTCGCACAGGGCGACCTGATCACAGTCGACGGCCTGCCGTTGCATCCGTTGGTGGTGCACGCCGTGGTCGTGCTGCTCCCGCTGGCGGCGGTCGGCGGGCTGGTCATCGCGCTCCGCGCGGCCTGGCGGCGCCGGTTCTGGGTGCCCGTGCTGGTCCTCACCGTGCTCGGCGTCGGCGCCGTGCCGGTCGCCGCCCGCACCGGCGAGCAGCTCCAGGCGAAGCTCCCGCCGCAGAACCAGCTCATCCAGCAGCACGCCGACCTCGGCCGGACGCTGCTGCCGTTCGCCATCGCGTTCGGCGTGACCGTGATCCTGCTGGTGCTCGCCGGCCGCCTGGCCGACCGCGAGCGCGACGCGGCGGACACCGGCGGCGAGGCCCGCACCACCTGGCGCCGCGTCGCCATCGTGGCCGCCGCGCTCGTCGCCTTCACCGGCGTGGCCTGCACCGTGCAGGTCCTGCGCGTCGGCCACAGCGGCTCCACCGCCGTCTGGGACGGCGTCGGCCAGAACTAGGGCCGTGCCGGACACGGTCTAGACCTCGTAGACGCCGCCCACCTCCACCAGCTCCACGGGTCCGTCGAACGTCGAGCGTGCCTCGGCGAGCACGGCGTCGCGGTCGGCCCACGGCAGCACGTGGGTCAGCAGCAGCCGTCCCACGCCGGCCGCGGTGGCCAGTTCACCGGCCTGGACCCCGGACAGGTGCAGGTCGGCCGGCCGGCTCGGGTCGTCGGTCCAGCTCGCCTCGGAGAGCAGCAC
Organism: Pseudonocardiaceae bacterium; assembly: GCA_036402215.1. Classification (GTDB taxonomy): domain Bacteria; phylum Actinomycetota; class Actinomycetes; order Mycobacteriales; family Pseudonocardiaceae; genus DASXTS01. Next base: position 2,471 of record DASWTI010000549.1, on the reverse strand, counting down.
GTCGGCGCCGCGCGCCAGCTCGGTGACCGCCGCGCACGGCCCGGTGTCGCCGGTGTAAACGAGGCTGCGCCCGTCGTGCTCCAGCCGCGTCGCGTACGCCTCGCACGGGTGCGCGGCGGTCGCCGTGGTCACCGCGAACGGCCCGATCCGCTGCTCGCCGCCGTACCCGTGGAACTCGAACACGTCCGACATGTCGATCTCCGCGAGCTCCGCCGCCGAGGTCGCGGACGCCCCGGCCAGCCGCTCGCGGGTCTCCGACGGCCCGTACACCGGCAGCGGCCGCCAGCCCGCCGGGCGGCGCGGGTGGTAGCGCAGGTACACCAGCAGGCCCGTGGTGTCCGCGCAGTGGTCGGGGTGCAGGTGCGACAGGGCGACGGCGCCCAGCTCGAACGGTTCGACGGCCCGTTGCAGCGCGCTCAGCGTCCCGTTGCCCAGGTCGAGCGCCACCGCGACGCCGTCGGCCTCCAGCAGGTACCCGGCCGACGGCGAGGCCGGCCCCGGCAGGCTGCCGCTGCAGCCCAGAACGGTCAGACGCATGGCGCACATCGTGCCGCGCCGCCCGGGCGGGCACAGCCGGTACGTGTCCGAGCACACGGATGCTTGACGAGCCGCCTACAGGGTGGCCGCGGCGTCGATGCGCGGCCCCAGGAACCGGCGCGCCAGCCGGGCGAACTGGGCGGCGTCCCCGGTGGCCAGGAAGGTGCTCTCCGCGGGCTCGCCCGAGTCCACCAGGAGGTCGTGCTCGGTGAGCACCCGCAACACGTCCTTGGCGGTCTCCTCGGCGGACGAGACCAGCGTGGCCTCCGGGCCGATCGCGAGCTGCAGCACGCCGGACAGCAGCGGGTAGTGCGTGCAGCCCAGCACCAGCGTGTCCACGCCGGCGCGTTGCAGCGGCTCCAGGTATCCCTGGGCGAGCCCCAGCACCTGCCGGCCGGACGTGATGCCGCGCTCCACGAAGTCCACGAACCGCGGGCAGGCCACCGACGTCACCCGCACGTGCTCGGCCGCGGCGAACGCGTCCTCGTAGGCCCGCGAGCGGATCGTCGCCCGGGTGCCGATGACGCCCACGCGGCCGTTGCGGGTGGCCGCCACGGCGCGCCGCACGGCCGGTAGCACGACCTCCACCACCGGCACGTCGTAGCGCTCGCGGGCGTCCCGCAGGCACGCCGCGGAGGCCGTGTTGCAGGCCACCACCAACATCTTCACGCCGCTCGCCACCAGGTCGTCGGCGATCGCCAGCGCGTGCCGGCGCACCTCGGCGATCGGCAGCGGCCCGTACGGGCCGTGCGCGGTGTCGCCGACGTAACGCAGCCGCTCGGCGGGCAGCTGGTCGAGGATCGCGCGGGCCACCGTGAGCCCGCCGACCCCCGAGTCGAAGATTCCGATCGGGGCGTCAGTTCCTGGCGGCACGGGGCGAGCCTACGGACCGCCGGGCGCCCACCCATGGGACGGGCGCCCCGCGGTCCGCGCGGGTCAGCGGATGTGCTCGGGCACCCGGTCCAGGACGTGCAGCACACGCACGGCGGCGGCACGGGCGGCGGCCTCGTCCATGGCCGAGTCGGCCATCAGGACCTCGGTCACGAGCGTCACGCGCCGGTCGTAGCGCGTCAGGGAGGGGCTGGGTGCGGTCATGTCGTCCTCGATCCGGTAGTGGTGGTGGCGGGGACGCACACGCAGCCGTTGCCCCGGCCGGTCGCGCTGGCGGCCGTGCAGTACCGGACGCTGATCCGGTCGTGCTCGGCCCACGGGTGCGGGCACACGGCACACGCCGTGTCTGGTCGGTCGTCGATGTCCGGCCGAACGACGGCCGGTACGGAGTACGTCATGGAGGGTCCGTCCGTGGTGCTGGATCGCGGTCCCGGGCGGCACGGTCGGGCTGTGTGGCCTCGAAGCCGGAATGGCTCCTCAACCGTACGCCTCACGGGACTTCGCCGTCCGATCGGCGTATCCTGAGGGTTACCGAGCGCATCTCGCGCGCCGACACTCGAGCCGGCGTCGTCCTCGGCGCGTCACTCACCGGCCAGGTGCCGGACGGGAGTTCCCCATGACCCCCACCTCCCACGACCCCACCCATGACGGCGGCTCGCGCCCCGGGGCGCCCGAGGCCCACGGCGAGGCCCGGCTGCGGCTCGGCGCCGGTGCCGCCACGCCCGGTGAGCTGGACGGCGCCTGGTGGCCCCGCTCCCGTGACCTCACGGCCGAGCTGCCCGCCCTGGCCGCGGCGCTGACCGGGCGGCTGGGCCAGGTGGGCCGGGTGGCGTACGCGATGGCGGCCTGGGAACCGGCTCCGCGCGGCATCGTGGTGTCGGGGCGGCGGCTGCGGCTCGACGGCTTCCGCACCCAGGACGACGACGTCGTGGACGTGCTCGGGATGGACCGGGAACGCCTGCGGTTGCTGGTGATCCCGCCGGCCGCCGACCCCGCCGCGGCCGCGGTCGCCCTGGAGTGGGCGGGCGGCTCGGCCACCGACG
>DASWTI010000548.1:0-4071 GCA_036402215.1 Pseudonocardiaceae bacterium | reverse complement strand
GGCCGCGCGCTCACCACGCTGTCCGCCGTGGACCTGGCCGCCGCCGCCGAGGGCACCGCGCTGGGTGCCTACACGTTCACCCGCTACCGCGCCGAGGCCGGCCGCGCCCCGCTGGGCGAGGTGCGCCTGCAGGTCGCCGACGCCGCCGCCGCGGAGGCCGGGCTCAACCGGGCCCGGCTGCTGGTGAAGGCCGTCGTGGCCGCCCGCGACCTGGTGAACACCCCGCCGAACGACCTGTACCCCGCCTCGTTCGCCGAGCGCGGCGCCGAGCTGGCCCGGGCCGCGGGCCTGGAGACCGAGATCCTGGACGAGACCGCGCTCGCGGCCGGCGGCTACGGGGGCACGCTCGGCGTCGGCTCCGGCTCGTCGCGCCCGCCGAGGCTGCTGCGCCTGCGGTACGCCCCCGAGGGCGCGCGCAAGAAGGTCGCGCTCGTCGGCAAGGGCGTGACCTTCGACACCGGCGGCATCTCCATCAAGCCGGCGCAGGACATGGACCAGATGACCAGCGACATGGCCGGCGCCGCCGCCGTGATCGCGCTCGCCGTCCTGGCTGCCGAGCTGGAGCTGCCCATCGAGGTCACCGCCACCGTGCCGATGGTCGAGAACATGCCGTCCGGCACCGCGTACCGCCCCGGCGACGTCCTCACCATCTACGGCGGCCGCACCGTCGAGGTCCTCAACACCGACGCCGAAGGCCGCCTCATCCTGGCCGACGGCCTCGTCCGCGCCGCCGAGGACAACCCCGACTACCTGATCGACACGGCCACCCTGACCGGCGCCCAGGTGATCGCCCTGGGCGGGCGTATCTCCGGCGTGATGGGCGAGGACGCCCTCCGCGACCGCGTCACCGGCCACGCCCAGCGCTGCGGCGAAGGCGGCTGGGCCATGCCGCTGCCCGAGGACCTGCGCCCGGATCTCGACTCCCGCGTCGCCGACATCGCCAACGTCTCCGGCAAGCGCTGGGCCTCGATGCTCGTGGCCGGCGTCTTCCTGCGGGAGTTCGTCCCCGCCGACCTCCCCTGGGCCCACGTCGACGTCGCCGGTCCCGCCTACAACCCCACGACCCCCTACGGCTACACCCCCAAGGGCGGCACCGGCGTCCCCGTCCGCACCCTCGCGGCCGTCCTCGAGGACATCGCCGAGAACGGCTGACCGCGAGTACCGCAGCGGCGGGCCGAGGGGTTCGCTGCGGCGGCGCTGCGGCGTTGCCGCGGCGGCGTCACTGCGCGTGTGTCACTGCGTCGCGCCGCGCTGCCGGCATGCGCACCCGCACCGCGTCCACGCCGGCCCCGGGGCGTCCAGCGCCTCTGTGTTGGTGCTGCCGGTGCTAGTCGGAGACGTTGACCTTCGCGGTGATCTTCGTGGGGGTGACGCGGACGACCATCTCGGGAGGTACGGCGTTGCGGCGGCCGAACTCGTCGGCGCGGTCGGGGCCCATGTAGCGGCCGCCGATGCGGGTGCCCCAGCGCAGCAGCTCCTCGGGGTCGGTGCTGGTGACGGCCCGGCCGGCGACGGTGAGGAAGCTGAACGGCGGGCGCTCGTCGTCCCAGCAGAGGCACACGCGGGGGTCGCGCAGGATGGCCTTGCCCTTGATGGTGTCGGCGGACGTCATGAAGATCACGTCGTCGCCGTCGAGGTCCACCCAGACGGGGGCGACGTGCGGGGAGCCGTCGGCGCGGACCACGGCGAGCTTGGCGGTGCGGGCGGGCTGCGCGGAGACGAACTCGCGCCACCAGCCGTCGGGGGCGTCGGTGTATCCCATGGCCGCAGCCTAGGCGGGGCTACAGGTCCCGGCGGCGCTCGCGGTCGCGCAGGATCCGCTGCCGGGCGTCGTACTCGCGCATGCGCCTCGGGTACCCGACGAGCGCGACGTCGTAGATCGGCATGCGCAGCTTCCGGGCGAACTTCCGCGCGGCCTCGGGGCCGGCCACCCGCCGCCGCGTCCACTCGCCGTCGTGGGCGACCAGGACCACCGTCGTCTCGGTGACCGTCGTCCGCGGTTCCACGAACGCCTCGACGCCGCGGCGAGTGCTCGCCCACGCCCGCAGGTGCTCGGTGTCCGCGTCGCTCGACGGCCGCGGACCGGCACCCGGGCGGCGGCGCCGGAGCCGGCTGAACAGTCCCACCCGAAACCTCCCTGACCTGTCCCCGTCGATCCTGCCAGCCCGGCCGTGTGGGCGGCATCAGCCGACCCGGCCCACGTCGCGGCTGCACCGCGCATGGTGACAAGATGGCGTCCGGCCCATTCGTACCCGGTGAAGGAGATCCCGTGACCGACAACTCCGCCGACCTGGTGATCCTCGGCGGCGGCTCGGGTGGCTACGCGTGTGCGTTCCGGGCCGCCGAACTCGGCATGTCCGTGATCCTGGTGGAGAAGGACAAGCTCGGCGGCACGTGCCTGCACCGCGGCTGCATCCCGACCAAGGCGCTGCTGCACGCCGCCGAGGTCGCGGACGCCGCCCGCGAGGGCGATCAGTTCGGCGTGAAGTCCTCCCTGGAGGGCATCGACATGGCCGGCGTCAACTCGTACAAGGACGGCGTCGTCTCCCGGCTCTACAAGGGCCTGCAGGGCCTGAACAAGGCGCGCGGCGTGCGCTACGTCGAGGGCACCGGCACCTTCGTCGGCGACCGCACGGTCGAGGTCGACGGGCAGCGGTACACCGGCCGCAACGTCGTGCTGGCCACCGGCTCGTACGCCAGGACGCTGCCCGGCCTGGAGATCGGCGGCCGCATCGTCACCTCCGACCAGGCGCTCAACCTGGACTTCGTGCCGGAGAAGGTCGTCGTCCTCGGCGGCGGCGTGATCGGCGTGGAGTTCGCCAGCGTGTGGCGCTCGTTCGGCGCCGAGGTGACCATCGTGGAGGCGCTGCCCCGGCTGGTGCCGCTGGAGGACGAGTGGTGCTCCAAGCAGCTCGAGCGCGCGTTCCGCCGGCGCGGCATCGCCTTCAAGACCGGCGTCAAGTTCACCGGCGCCAGCACGACCGACAGCGGCGTCACCGTGAACCTGGAGTCCGGTGAGCAGCTGGAGGCGGACCTGCTCCTGGTCTCGGTCGGCCGCGGCCCGAACACCGCCGGCCACGGCTACGAGGAGGCCGGCGTCCGCATGGAGCGCGGCTTCGTCCTCACCGACGACCGGCTGCGCACCAACCTGGACGGCGTGTACGCCGTCGGCGACATCGTCCCCGGCCTGCAGCTCGCGCACCGCGGCTTCCAGCAGGGCATCTTCATCGCCGAGGAGATCGCGGGCCTCGGCCCCGCGGTGATCGACGAGGCCGGGATCCCGCGCGTCACCTACTGCGAGCCGGAGGTGGCCTCGGTGGGCCTCACCGAGGCGCAGGCCAGGGAGCGCTACGGCGACGCGGCCACCGTGCTGTACGACCTCGCCGGCAACGGCAAGAGCCAGATCCTGAAGACCGCGGGCGGCGTCAAGCTGGTCAAGGCCCCGGACGGGCCGGTGGTCGGCGTGCACATGGTCGGCTCCCGCGTGGGCGAGCTGATCGGTGAGGCCCAGATGATCGTCAACTGGGAGGCCTACCCGGACGACGTCGCCCCGCTCGTGCACGCGCACCCGACCCAGAACGAGGCGCTCGGCGAGGCGTTCCTCGCCCTGGCCGGCAAGCCGCTGCACGTCCACGGCTGAGCCACTACCTGCACACGAGGAGTCAGCAGACATGGCCTTCTCCGTCCAGATGCCGGCGCTCGGGGAGAGCGTCACGGAGGGCACCGTCACCCGGTGGCTGAAGCGGGAGGGTGACCAGGTAGCGGTGGACGAGCCGCTGCTCGAGGTCTCCACCGACAAGGTCGACACGGAGATCCCGTCCCCCGCGGCCGGCGTGCTCAGCCGCATCGTGGTGGGCGAGGACGAGACCGTGGAGGTCGGCGCCGAGCTGGCGGTCATCGACGCCGACGGCGGTGGCTCCGGCGGCTCCGGTGACTCCTCGGGCAGCCGCCAGGCCTCCGGTGACGACAGCGCGGACGCCGGGCAGGACGAGCGCGCCGAGGCGGACGCCGCGGCCGAGCGTCCCGCGCCGTCGACCGAGCAGGACGAGCCGGCCGGCGCCGAGGCCCCGG
>DASWTI010000547.1:0-14797 GCA_036402215.1 Pseudonocardiaceae bacterium | reverse complement strand
GACGCGGCCGGCACGGTCACCGGCGGCGCGGCCGGGACGGTCACCGGCGCCACGGCCGGCGCGGCCCCGACCGGCCTGACCCCAGGCAACCCGACCCCGCCGGCCACCGGACGCCAGGACGATCCCGGCTCGGCGGCGGCGCTGCTCAGCGGGCCGGTGTACGACCTGCGGCCGATCACCCCCGAGACCATGGGTTTCCTGTACCAGCTCGCCGTCTCCAGCGAGGTCGGCTACCGCTGGCGGTTCCGCGGCGCGGTGCCCAACTACGAGACCTTCGAGGCCTCCTTCTGGCAGGGCACGCTCTGCCAGTTCGTCGCCGTCGAGCGCTCGTCAGGGCAGCTCTGCGGGCACGTGGTCTGCTACAACCCCGAGATGGCGCACGGCTACGGCACCGTCGCCGCCGTCTTCCTGCCCGGCCACGCCGGCACCGGCGCCCCGCTGCAGTGCATCGGCGCGTTCGTCCGCTACGTGTTCACCGTCTGGCCGATGCGCAAGCTCTACCTGGAGGTGCCCTCGTTCAACTACGCGCAGTTCGCCGACGGCGCCGGGCGGCTGTTCGCGGCCGAGGGCCTGCTCACCGAGCACGACTACTACGCGGGCCGCTACTGGGACCGCCACGTGCTCGCCGTCCACCGCCATCACGTCGGCCTGCGGCCGATCGGCGCCCGGTAGCCAGGGCGACCGGACGCGGCGACGTTGCGCTCATCGGCGGTGCCACCAGGCATGCACGCATCGTTATCGTCGCCGTACCAGGAGTGAGGGGGTAGTGATGGGTGCCCGACGGTCCGCGTCCATCGGCGGCATCGCCGCCGTCATCGGGTCCAGCCTGTTGTTCGACGGCGCCACCGCGGCGGCCGACGACCAGGTCCTGGTCAAGGACGGCAGCGACCCGCGGCTGACGGCCTGCACCGACACCGGCCGGGTGGTGCGCCAGGCGCCCATGCGCAACACGTACAACGGCCACGCCCAGGGCACCGTGTACCTGTACTACAGCACGTCCTGCCGCACGGTCTGGGCCAAGCTGGTCACCGGCGCCCCGGGCTGCGTGCCGGGCGACGACTGGTGCGGCAGCGCCCGTGTGCATCGCAACAGCGACGGCGCCGAACTCGTCTGCTACACGCCGCGCGGCGCCAGCAGCTGCGTCACCGGCCAGCTCAACGACGCGGGCGTCACCTCGTACGCCGAGGCCGACTACACCAACGGCCCCTGGAACTACTACGGCAAGACCGGGTCGTACTGAGCGGGATCCGCCGCGGCGCGCCGGATCCCGCCACCCGTCCGGTCAGCCGCCGCCCTCGGTGAAGCTGCTGCAGGCCTGGTTGAGCTTGTTGAGCTGGTCCAGCTTCTGACTGGCCCAGGTGGCGGCCGCCACCGGGTCCACGTCGCTCACCTGGAGCGAGCCGATCTCGTCGGCCATCGCGTTCAGCTCGGCCTTGAGCGTGGCGTCCTCGGTCTGCGCGGCCAGCCCGCGCAGCTCCTCGGCCTTGGCCTGGGCGTCCTCGACGGACTTCTGCGGGTTGGACAGGTCCGGGGTGAAGCCGGCGGCGTCCAGCGCCTTGGCGCACACCTCGACCTGGTTGGCGGTGTTGGCCGCCTCGTTGAGGGTGTCGCAGCCGGACAGGGCGGTCAGCGCCAGCACGAATGCCGGGGCGGCGGCGAGATATCTGAGTCGTGACACCTCCCCGAGCTTACGGCCACGGCCTTTCCGGTGGCGGCGGCCGTCAGCGGCCGTACAGCCGGCGCACCACGTCCTCGATGGCGGGCTCGGCGACCGCCAGGTCACGGACCGGCGCCCGCTCCACCACGGCGGCGATCAGCGCCGCGGCGGTGGTGGCCTCGGTGGAGAACACCAGGTGCTGACGCAGCCCGTCCGCCTGCACCGCAACGGATTCCACCCCTGGCAGCCCGGTCAGCGCCGGCCGGGGCGTGGTCAGCTCGACGACCAGCTCCCGGCGCGTCCCGAACCGCCGGCGCAGCTCGTCCAGCGGCCCGTCCACCAGCACCCGCCCGCGGTCCACCACCACCAGCCGGCGGCACAGCCGCTCCACGTCCGGCAGGTCGTGCGTGGTCAGCAGCAGCGTCATCCGCCCGCTCGCGTTGAGCGCAGCCAGGAAAGAGCGCAGCCGCTCCTTGCTGACCAGATCGAGTCCGATCGTCGGCTCGTCCAGCACCAGCAGGCGCGGCTCGTGCAGCAGCGCCGCCGTCACCTCGCCGCGCATCCGCTGGCCGAGCGAGAGCTGCCGCACCGGGGTGTCCAGGAACGGCGCCAGGTCCAGCAGCTCCACGTGCTGGTCCAGCCGCCGCCGGAAGTCCGCGCGGGGCACCCGGTGGATGGCGCGCAGTAGCTCGAAGCTGTCCCGCAGCGGCAGGTCCCACCAGAGCTGGCTGCGCTGGCCGAACACCACGCCGATCCGGCGGGCCAGTTCCTTGCGCCGGCGCACCGGGTCCAGCCCGCACACCCGCACCGTGCCGGACGTCGGCACCAGGATGCCGGTGAGCATCTTGATCGTCGTGGACTTGCCCGCGCCGTTGGGCCCGATGTAGCCCACCGCCTCACCCTCGGGGATCCGCAGCGACACCTCCGCCACGGCGGTCACCACGGTGCGGCGGTGGGTGAACGACCGGCTCAGCCGGTCCAGCTCGATGATCACGACCCCGTCCCTCGGTAGTGCCGCAGCGCCGTGCGCCAGATTCCCGCGGCCACCAGCGCGGCGGCGGCCGCCACCACCGGCGAGCTCCACTGCAGGAAGGCCGGCAGCCCCAGCGGGTCCGGCCGTCCCAGCAGGGCGAGGGCCGGGAAGTACGCCACGAACGCGCCGGGGATCGCGAAGCCCATCAGCCGGCGCAGCCACGGCCCGTACACGCCGATCGGGTAGCTGGTGAACAGGTTCGAGCCGTAGGTCACGGCGTTCGCCACCTCGCGGCCCTCGACCGTCCAGAACGTCACCGAGCAGGCCACCACCCAGATCGAGGACAGGATCACCGCGCCGGCCAGCGGCGCCGCCACCGCCAGCAGCACCCGCGCCGGCGTCCAGTCCACGCCGGTGGTGGCGAGCGCGTACGCCAGCGCGCCGCCCGCGCTCAGCACCCGGCCGAGACGGCGCAGCGCCACCTCCGACGCGCAGAGCTGCCACAGCGGGCTGAGCGGACGCAGCAGCACCGCGTCCAGCGTGCCCTCGCGGATGTAGCGGGGGAGCGCGTCGAGCTGGCCCACCGCCATGTCCGCCAGCCCGAACGCCACGCCCGCGATGCCGTACACCAGCACCACCTCGCGCACCGCGAACCCGGCCATCGCGTCGACGTGCCCGAACAGCACCAGGATCGCCACCAGGTCGACGACCTGCACGAGCGCCTGGCCGACGCACTGCAGGACGAACGACGTGCGGTAGGCGAGCTGCGAGCGGAACGCCGCACCCACCAGCCGGCGGTAGACCGCGAGCCGCTCAGCCACCCTGGACCACCAGCGTCCGCGTGGCCCGGCGCAGCACCAGCCGCCCCGCCACCAGCAGCGCGATCGCCCAGGCCAGCTGGTGCGCCAGCAACGGCAGCGGGTCGCCGCGGCCCACCAGCAGGTCGGCCGGCACCTGGAGCATGCCGGGGAACGGCGTGCACCAGATGACGACCTCGGCCCAGCGCGGGAACATGCCGATCGGCAGCGTCAGCCCGGCCAGCAGGCTGCCCACGATGCCGTACAGGGCGAAGATGCCGCGCCAGTCGAGCAGCCAGAACGCCGTGAGGTTCACCAGGAACCGGGTCCCGAACCCGACGACGACGGCCAGCGCGATCCCCAGCGCCGCCGCCAGCCAGCCCGCCACGGTGCCCGGCAGCCGCAGGTCGTAGAACAGCCCGCCGATCACCATGGCCGGCAGGAACCGCACCAGGAAGCCGAACCCCACCCGGCCCACCTCGTCGGCGAACTGCGCCGCCTGCAGGTCCCACGGCCGCACCAGGTCGATCGCCACGTCACCGGTGCGGATGCGCATCGCGAACTCGGTGTTGCCCCACGCCAGCACCATGTCGATGAGGGCCTGGCCGACCCAGACGAACGTCACCGCGGCCGCCGGGTCGTAGCCGGCCACCCGCGCCGAGCCCTCGAACACCGTCAGCAGCACCGCGCAGCGCATGAAGCCGAACACCACGTTGGTGAACAACCCCGCCAGCGCCGCCGCCCGGTAGGTCGACCAACGCCGGAACCCCGCCACCACCAGAGCGGCGTACAGCTCCCCTCCGGCGCGCACGTCCCGCCACGCTACGGCCGCCGTCAACCGGATTTCCGTGCCGCCCGGTGCTGCCGCGGGCGTCCGGCGGGGGCACCGACCATCCGGCCACCGCGCGTGCCGCCCCGTAGGCTCAGGCCGTGCTGGAGCGGGTGACGGGGCGGTGCGGGGAACTCGTGCTGCGCGCGTCCGGGGAGCACTTCGAGGTGATCGCCAACGGGGTGTTCCTGATGGACACCCGCAACGGGGAGTCGGAGCGCCTGCTGGTCACCGCCGCGGCGGACCGGATGCCGGACGGCGGGCACGTGCTGATCGGCGGGCTCGGCGTGGGGTTCTCGCTGCGGGCCGCCCTCGATCATCCGCGGGTGCGGCGGGTCACCGTCGTGGAGCGCGAGGCGGCCGTCATCGGCTGGGCGCGCGGCCCCCTGGCCGCCGTGCACGGGCACGCCACCGAGGACCCGCGGGTCACCGTCGTGGAGGCCGACCTGGTGGACTTCCTGCGCGCCGGCGCCAGGTACGACGCCGTGTGCCTGGACATCGACAACGGGCCGCACTGGACCGTCACGGAGGGCAACGAGCGGCTGTACGCGGCGCCCGGCATCGAGGACGCGCGGGCCAGGCTGGTGCCCGGCGGCGTGCTCGCCGTCTGGTCGGCCGCCGCCGTACCCGGGTTCGAGGCGCTGCTGCGGACCAGGTTCGATGAGGTCGAGGTGCTGGCCGTACCCGTGGCGCGTGGCGAACCCGACGCCGTGTACCTGGCGCGCCAGCAGTACGCTCGTACCGTATGAAGAAGTGGTGAGAGGAGAGCCCGACGATGGGCAAGATCAAGGTCGAGGGGACGGTCGTCGAGCTCGACGGCGACGAGATGACGCGCATCATCTGGCAGTTCATCAAGGATGAGCTGATCCACCCGTACCTGGACGTCAACCTCGAGTACTACGACCTCGGCATCGAGCACCGCGACGCCACCGACGACCAGGTGACGGTCGACGCCGCGCACGCCATCAAGCGGCACGGGGTCGGCGTCAAGTGCGCGACGATCACCCCGGACGAGGCCCGCGTCGAGGAGTTCGGCCTCAAGAAGATGTGGCGCAGCCCCAACGGCACCATCCGCAACATCCTCGGCGGCGTTATCTTCCGCGAGCCGATCATCATCTCGAACATCCCGCGCCTGGTGCCGGGCTGGACCAAGCCGATCATCGTCGGCCGGCACGCGCACGGTGACCAGTACAAGGCCACCGACTTCAAGGTCCCCGGCCCCGGCACGCTCACCGTCACCTACGTCCCGGCCGACGGCGGCGAGCCCATGGAGTTCGAGGTCGCCCAGTACCCGGAGGGCGGTGGCGTCGCGATGTCGATGTACAACTACCGCTCCTCGATCGAGGACTTCGCGCGCGCCTCGCTGAACTACGGCCTGCAGCGCGGCTACCCGGTCTACATGTCCACCAAGAACACGATCCTCAAGGCCTACGACGGCATGTTCAAGGACGTGTTCCAGGAGATCTTCGAGAAGGAGTTCAAGGCCGACTTCGACGCGAAGGGCCTCACCTACGAGCACCGGCTGATCGACGACATGGTCGCCGCCGCGCTCAAATGGGAGGGCGGCTACGTCTGGGCCTGCAAGAACTACGACGGCGACGTGCAGTCCGACACCGTCGCGCAGGGCTTCGGCTCGCTCGGCCTCATGACGTCCGTGCTGATGACCCCGGACGGCAGCACCGTCGAGGCCGAGGCCGCGCACGGCACCGTCACCCGGCACTACCGCCAGCACCAGCAGGGCAAGCCGACGTCCACCAACCCGATCGCGTCCATCTACGCCTGGACCGGCGGCCTCAAGCACCGCGGCAAGCTCGACGGCACGCCCGAGGTGACCGGCTTCGCCGAGACCCTGGAGCAGGTCATCGTGCAGACCGTCGAGAGCGGGAAGATGACCAAGGACCTGGCCATCCTGGTCGGCCCGGACCAGGAGTGGCAGACCACCGAGGACTTCCTCGCCACGCTGGACGCCAACCTGAAGGCCCGCATGGGTTCCTGACCCCCGATCGTCCGCCGCAGGGCCGGTCCGCCGCGCGCGGGCCGGCCCTGCGGCGTCCGGTGTCGCCGGTTCGGCGCCGACCGGCATCCCGACGGGGACTTGTGCGGTACTTCCGGTCACTCACCGTGTGCGCTCGGTCGCGGAACGAGACCCGGTCGGCGTCTGTCGGCCCGCTCGGCGCCGATGGGAAACTGACCATGAGTTGACCAGAAAATCAGGCTCACATTCATCGCCGCATGTCGCACAATCGTGGGCATGGCCGAGACCGTGGGGAATCCGCCTTCCTTGAGCAAGAAACTGGCCAAGCAGTGGAAGTGGGTCCTGGTCGCCGTGGCGATCGTGGTCCTCGCTGTGATGTCGAGCAACGCCGACCTCTCGCTCGGTGAGGCCGGGCAGCCGACCGGGGAGACCTGTCGCGTGGAGGTCAACGCCGACATCCTGAACGTCCGCGCCGGACCCGGCGCCGACACCGCCCTCGTCGACAAGCTGAACCGCGGCGACGTCGTGGAGGCCACCTCCGAGACCAGCAACGGTTTCCGGCGCATCGGCACCGACCGCTGGGTGGCGAGCGAGTTCGTCACCGTGGCGGGTCAGTGCTGACGGCCTGACGGCAGGCCACGCCCTGGGGGTAGGGGTAGCCCTACCCCCAGGATTAGCGCTGGCACGATCGCCCCGTCGCCGGCCGCCCGCCTACCGTGAACGGGTGAACAAGCAGCCCTGGCCGCCGCCGCCACCGAGGAACCCGCTGCGGGCCCTCGTGTCGGCGCAGACGTGGTTGTCCACCTCGCACCTGGTGACCGACTGGATGGTCGGCACGGCCACCTTCACCGTGGCCGTCACCGGGCTCGCGCTCTCGGTGGGCATGCTGCCGGTGTTCGGCCTGGGCGTGCCGGTGTTCGTGCTGCTCGCGCACCTGGCGATGCTGCTCGGGATGGTGGAGCGCGGCCGCTACCGGCTCACCATGGACGTGCCGATCCCGGCCCCGCCGCGGCCGCGCACCGACCGCGGCGTGCTGCGGCACGTGCTGGCCTGCGTGACGTCCGGCGCGGTCTGGCGCCAGCTCGGGTACCAGCTCCTGCTGCTGCCGCTCGGCGTGCTCAACCTGGTGGTCACCTCGGTCGCCTGGGCGCTGCCGATCACCATGATCGCCGCCCCGGCCTACGTCTGGGCCACCCCCGGCGACCGCATGGACTTCTGGCTGTTCTCCGTGGGGCCGTTCACCTCCGTGCTCGTGGTGCCGCTGGGCGCCGGCCTGCTGCTCGCGGTGCCCTACGTGGTGCACGCGCTCGCCGTGCTGGACGCCGCGATCGCCCGGGCGCTGCTCGGCCGGCTCAGCGGCGAGGCCCTGGAGGCGCGCGTCGGCGAGCTGGAGCAGAGCCGCTCGCGCATGGTGGACGCCGCCGAGCTGGAGCGCCGGCGCATCGAGCGCGACCTGCACGACGGCGCGCAGCAGCAGCTCGTCTCGCTGGCCATGAACCTCGGCATGGCCAAGGCGCAGTTCGCCGACGACCCGGAGCGGGCCCGCGAGCTCATCGAGGCGGCGCACGCCGACGCCAAGCAGGCGATCATCGACCTGCGCAACCTCACCCGCGGCATCCACCCGCCGGTGCTCACCGACCTCGGCCTGGACGCCGCGCTGTCCGCCCTGGCCGCGCGCTGCCCGGTGCCGGTGAGCGTGGACGTGGAGGCTCGGCCGCGGCCGACGCCGACCATCGAGGCGATCGCCTACTTCGTGGTGGCCGAGGCCCTCACCAACGTGGCCCGGCACTCCGGCGCCACCGCGGCCGCCGTCCGTGTCCGCCGCGACGACAACTGGTTGCGCCTGGTGGTGAGCGACAACGGCCTCGGCGGCGCCGACCTGACCAACGGCGGCACGGGTCTCGCCGGGCTCGCCGACCGGTTGTCCGCGGTGGACGGCCGGATCACCATGGACAGCCCGCTCGGCGGTCCGACCGTGCTGGTCGCGGAGTTGCCGTGCGCGTCGTGATCGCCGAGGACTCGGTGCTGCTGCGCGACGGCGTCACCCGGCTGCTGCGCGACATGGGCTTCGACGTGGTGGCCGCCGTCGGCGACGGCGAGCAGCTGCTGCGCGCCGTGGACGAGCACGGGCCCGACGTGGTGGTCGCCGACGTGCGGATGCCACCCACGCACAGCGACGAGGGCCTGCGCGCCGCGCTGGTGATCCGCCGCCGCTGGCCCCAGGTCGCGGTGCTCGTGCTCTCCCAGTACGTGGAGGAGCGCTACGCCGTCGACCTGCTGGCCGGCAACACCCGCGGCGTCGGCTACCTGCTCAAGGACCGCGTGGCCGACGTCGAGGAGTTCACCGAGGCGCTGCGCCGGGTGGGCGCCGGCGGCACCGCGCTCGACCCCGACGTGGTGTCCCAGATCCTGGTGCGCTCCCGGCGCCAGGACCCGCTCGGCCGGCTCACCACGCGGGAGCGCGAGGTGCTCGCGCTGATGGCCGAGGGCCGCTCCAACGCCGGCATCGGCGCCGCCCTGACGGTGAGCGACGGCGCCGTCGAGAAGCACGTGAGCAGCATCTTCACCAAGCTCGACCTGCCGCCCGCCGGCAACGACCACCGCCGCGTGCTGGCCGTCCTGCACTACTTGGGGAGCTGACCGATGACCACCCTGGCCCCACCGCCGCCGCTGGCCGCCACCGGCCCCGGCCCCGGTCCGCTCACGCCGGCCCGCCGCGCGGCGCTCGCCGTGGGCGTGCTGGTGTCCGCCGTGACCGTCGCGGTCGCCGCCTTCTCGATCATCGACGAGGGCACCCGTGCCACGGAGCGGCTCTCGTTCACGCTCACGCCGACCGGTGAGCTGTTCAGCGTGGAGACCGAGACCGGCAACATCCGGGTCACCGCGAGCCGCGACGACAAGGTGCACGTCACGCGGATCAGCGAGTACGGCGGCGAGAAGCCGACCTACGCGGAGAGCCCCGGCGGCAGTGGCGACCGGCTGTCCGCGCGCTGCACCGACGGCTGGCCGTGGTCGGAGTGCTGGGTGTCCTACGAGGTGGCGGTGCCGGCCGGCCTGGCGGTGCGGCTGCGCTCCGACACCGGCGACGTGCGGGCCGCCGACCTCGACGGCCCGCTCGACGCCAGCTCCGCCACCGGGGACGTCGAGGTCCGCGGCGTGGACGGCACCCTGCGCCTGCGGTCCTCCACGGGTGGCGTGAGCGCCTCCGGCGTGACCGGCGACGACGTGATCGCCGAGACCAGCACCGGCGACGTCACCCTGCACTTCGCCGAGGCGCCCACCGCCGTCACCGCCTCCACCGACACCGGCGACGTCACGCTCCTGCTCCCCGGCGGTCCCTACGCCGTCGATGCCGACACCGACACCGGCGACACCACCATCACCGTCCCGGACCGGACCGGCGCCCCGCGCACCGTCTTCGCCCGCACGGACACCGGCGACGTGGAGATCCGCGCCTCCGGCTGACGCCGCCGCTCGCCGTCGTCTCCGCTCGTTCAGGTGCCCCGGGTACGGCGGTGGCGGACGGTCGCCAACCGGGAACCGAGCGGAGTGGGGCGCCAGTAGGGTCTTGTTCTGACGACTGTCGTCGACCGTTCGGGAGCTGACCGCATGACCATCTCTCCGTCGCAGGGCCGGCGCTCGCCCGCCCGCCGCGTCGTGACCCTCCTGATCCTGCTGGTGGTGCTCGCCGGCCTGGTCGTCGGAGGTCTCTGGGCGGTGGACCTCGCCGCCAAGGAGACGACCCGCGAGGAGTTCACGCTCAACCCCACCGGCGACACCCTGAGCATCGAGACCGACAACGGAGAGGTCACGCTCACCACGAGCGACGACGACGTCGTGCGGGTCACCCGGATCACCGAGGCCGGGCGGCGCGATCCCGACTACGCCGAGACGCCGAACGGCGACGGCGACCGGCTGGCCGCCGACTGTCCCGAGGGCTTCCTCTCCTCGGTGTGCGAGGTCGACTACGAGGTCGCCGTCCCGGCCGGCCTGGCGGTGCGCATCGACACCAGCTCCGGTGACATCCGGGTCAACGGCGTCGAGGGCACGCTGACCGTGAACACCAGCAGCGGCAGCATCACCGCCGAGGAGATCCGCAGCGACGAGGTCACCCTGGACTCCTCGTCCGGCGGCATCAGCCTGATCTTCGCGGACGAGCCCACCACCTCGGTGAAGATCGACTCCAGCAGCGGCGACGTCCGCGTCCAGCTCCCCTCCAACGGCTCCTACAACGTCAACGCCGACTCCAGCTCCGGCGACGTGAACATCGGCGTCAACGACGACCCGAACGGCTCCACCCCCGTCGACGCCTCCACCAGCAGCGGCAACATCGACATCGTCAACGGCTGACGCGCCCGGCCTCACGCGGCCCCGCCCCGGCGTCCGCGTGAGGCCGGTACCGGGTGGTTACCCTGCTCGGGTGTTCGTGGTGTCCACGGTGAACGTCAACGGTGTCCGGGCCGCCGCGCGCAAGGGCTTCCTCGGCTGGCTCGGCGGTACGAACGCCGACGTGGTGTGCGTGCAGGAGACGCGGGCGTCGGCGGCCGAGCTCGACGCGGTGCTGGCGGACAGCCCCGGCTGGCACGTGGTGCACGCGCCGTCCGACACGGCCAAGGGACGCTGCGGCGTCGCCGTCCTCAGCCGGCAGGCGCCCGGCGCGGTGCGCGTCGGCTTCGGCTCCCGGGAGTTCGACCGTGACGGCCGCTACCTGGAGGTGGACCTCGACGGCGTGACGGTCGGCAGCCTGTACCTGGTCAACGGCACCGTCGGCACGCCTCGGCAGGACGCCAAGGAGCGGTTCATGGCCGAGTTCCTGCCGTACCTCGTCGAACGCCGCGAGAAGTCCGCCGCGGACGGCCGCGAGGTGCTGGTGTGCGGGGACTGGAACATCGCCCACACGCCGCGCGACATCCGCAGCTGGAAGACCAACCAGCGCAACTCCGGTTTCCTGCCGCACGAGCGCGCCTGGCTCGACCGCCTCTTCGGCGAAGCCGGCTACACCGACGTCGTCCGCACCCTCCACCCCGACGCCGACGTCGGCCCGTACTCCTGGTGGTCCTACCGCGGCCGGGCCTTCGACAACGACACCGGCTGGCGCATCGACTACCACGCCGCGACCGCCGGCCTGGCCACCGCCGCCCACTCCGCCACCGTCGAGCGCGCCCCCTCCTGGGACACCCGCTGGTCCGACCACGCCCCGGTCACCGTCGCCTACGCCCTCTGATCCTCCCGGGCCCCGTACGCCTGGACCTCGTACGTGCCGGACCTCGTACGCCCGGACCCCCCACGTCCAGCTGTCGCACGTCCGGCCAGGCCCCGCACGTCCGCGACCCCGCACGTTCAGGTGCCGCACGTCCAGCCAGGCCCCCGCATGTCCGGGAGCCCGCACGTTCAGGTGTCGCAGCGTCCAGCCGGGCCCCGCCTGTCCAGGTCCCGCCTGTCCAGGGTCCGGCTCAGCCCCGCCTGCGCCGTGCCGACCCCCGCCGCAGCACCGGCCGCGTGTCCCGCCTCGGCCTGCGGCCGCGCAGCCCCTGCCCGAGCGTCGACCCGCGACCGCTGCGGTTGGTCCCGTCGCTCGGTGCGCGGGGCCGGTGGGGTGGCCGCGTTGGCTGCTGTGCGTGGTCATGATGTAGCTGGTGGAGGTGGAAGTACCGCCTGGTGGGGGCCGGTGTGCGGGCCTTCATGTTCGGCGGGTACGGTCCGGCTGCCGTCGGGGACTGCAGCAGGCCACGTTCGTGTGGTCATCGTTCTGGGAGGACCAGTTTGTCCACCATCGGCTACCGCGCCGGCCTTCGGGTTGCGGCGCTGACCGGGATGATCACTGTCGCGTTCGCCGCCGGCGTCGGGGTGGCCGGGGCGCAGGACACGGCCGAGTTCCCCTTCGTGGCGGAGCAGACCTCGGCGACCGGGACCAGCCCGGCCACCGAGTCGGAGCCGAGCACGGCGTCGGACTCCGGGCCGTCCACCACCACGTCCACCACCACGACGACGCCGGACGACGAGCCGTCGGGGGAGCGGCCGTTGGTCAGCGTGGTCGCGGACTGCCACAACGGCTACAAGTCGCTGGGCGTCTGGGTCGACGGCCCCGAAGGTGTGACATACGACGTCACGCTGCAGCGTGAGGGCGACGACGCTCCGTTCGGCGTGCAGGGCACCGAGGAGTCCGGCGGCCTGCAGCTCGCGTTGTTCGTGAACCCGCCGGTCGGCGAGTACACCGTGACGGTCGTGGGTTCGGACGGCAGCACCGGCGGCAGCGTCGCGGCCGTCGAGTCCTGCTCGACGCTGGAGCCGGGCGCCGAGCAGCTGACCGTGCGCGTCGAGTGCATCGACGGCAGCGGCACCGTGTTCATCCGCGTCGCGAACCCGGGCACCGGCGACGTGCGCACCTTCGCCCTCGACATCGACGACGTCGAGGTGTGGGACGGCCTGCGCCTGTCCGGCGGCTACTTCGTCGACATCGTCGAGCAGGCCTTCGCCGACGGCACTTACACCGTCGTGCTGCGCCAGGGCGAGAAGGAGATCGACTCCGCCGAGTTCACCGTCGCCTGCGCCCCGCCGACCACCGAGCCGACGACGACCCAGCCGGTCACGACCACCACCCCCGCGCCTCAGGGCGGCGGCACCCCGCCCAGCGGCGGCCTCGCCTCAACCGGCGCCGCCGTCGGCGGCATCGCCGTGCTCGGCCTGGTCGCCCTCGCCATCGGCGCAGCCCTCGTCCTCATCGGCCGCCGCCGCACCGCCGGCACCGACTGACCTCCGCGTACGGCCGGCGCCGACTGGCCTGCGCGTACCGCCGACACGGCCGGCTGCTGCCGTACGGCTGGCGCTGACTGGCCTGTGCGTACGGCCGGCACGTCCGACAGCCGCCGCGTACGGCTGGCGCTGACTGGCCTGCGCGTACCGCCGGCATCGCTGAACTCCGCTGCGGTGGTGAGGTGAACACCCGCCTCACCACCGCTGGCGGCGACACCCCCATCAACCTGGGCTCGCCTGGCGACCGGTCAATCCGCTGAGTCCGGCTCCAGCGGCACGGCGCGACGACCGTTCCCTGGTGCGGCCTGGCGGAGCTTCGGTGACCTCGGACGGCCCCCGACCGAACAGCCCCCGATCGACCGGTGGTCCGGGTGGGTGCCGGGCGGGGCGGCCCCGCCATGGCCGTGCCGTGCCGTGACGCGACGGCCGCCCGCACCAACTGTCGCCATCCCGATCACTCGTTCCGGTATCGCGGTCATGTCCGGCGGTGCGCCGCCCTGATCACGACCGGCCCACGGCTGCTCGGGCCGTGGGGTGGCGGCTGAAGGACTCTTTCAGCCGGCCGATTGGCGATCCGGGGTGCGCACGAGGGATCGACTCGGCCGATTGGGCAACGTTGGGCCGCGTGGACGCGGGCTGCGGCGGGGTGGTCACTTTTCGTGGTAGCGCCGTGATTTGTGCTGCGCCAAATGGGTTGCGGTTGGGGGTGTTGTTGCTGAACGTGATGGTGGTCGTGCCAGGGTCTGAGGCCTGAGTGGCCCGGCGGGCGCGGGGAGGTGGCGCGATATGGGGCGGCACCAGGAGGGGAGATCCTCCTCTCGGGGGTTGGTGGTGCCGGTGGCCCTGGTGGCCGCGCTGGTGGTTGCGGGCGCGGCCGGCGCCGTGATGTGGCGGGGGGTGAACGCGACCCAGACCGGGCCCGGGGCGCCCGCCGCCTGTGACACGACGGTGCGAGTGGTGACGGCGACGTCCTTCGCGCCGGTGATCGCGGCGTTGGACGCGACGTTGCGGGGCAGCGACCCGTGTGCACGCTTCGAGGTCACGGTGGCCGACGGGCGGGGTGCCGCGGAGCGGGTGCTGGAGGCCGGCGCCCACCTGTGGATCCCGGACGACGGCTCCTGGGCCGGGGTCGGGGCCGTGCGCGACCTGGGGCTGGTCGCCCCGGGCACGGTGGTGGCCACGAGCCCGGTCTACCTGGTGACCGATCCCGGGACCGCGGACCAGCTCGGCGCCGTGGGCGGTGGCTGGCTGGGGCTCGCGGGCCTCGTGACCAGCGGCAGGGTGCGCATGGTGGTACGTGATCCCGGCGGCTCGGGCGACGGACTGGTGGCGGCCGGCGCGGTCGGCGAGGCGGTCTGGCTGGATGCCGGCATGGACGCCTCGGCGGAGGCGCTGGCGGCGGCGCTGCCTCACACCCGCACGGTCACCGGCCGCGACGCGGCGCTGCCGGACGCCATCGGCGAGGTCGGCCTGGTGCCCGGCCACGCCCTGCCCGACGGCGTGCCGGACGGCCTGCGGGCGCTGGCTCCCGCCGATCACACCGCGCTGCTGCGCTACACCTGGCTGCAGACCCAGCGCGCCGCCGGCGACCCGGCCGTCGCGGCGGCCATCTACCGCGCCCTCCAGGTGTTCACCGGCCCCGACGCCGTCGCGGCCCTGGCCGCCGCACACCTTGGCCTGCCCAGTGGCGCCTCGGCCGCCCAGGTGCTCGCCGCAGGCGGCCAGGCACCGACCACGCCCACCTCACCGCTCGACCCCGCCGCCCCGACCGGCTCCACCGACCCCGGACCCGCCGGCGGGCCCGGCACTCCGG
>DASWTI010000546.1:0-19210 GCA_036402215.1 Pseudonocardiaceae bacterium | reverse complement strand
AGGCGGCGCAGGGCGCCGTCCACGCCGCGCAGCCGGGCGGCCAGGAACTCCGCGGGCGGGGCGGCCGCCCAGGCGTCGGGCAGCGCGCGGGCCACCATCCGCGGGTGGAACGAGTGGAACACCTCGGTCACCCGCTCCGGTCCGGCGGCGCCGAGCGGCGCGGCGCGCAGCCCGAAGTAGCCCATCCAGCCGCCGCGGCAGCCCAGCGCGTCGGTCTCGGCGCGCGACTCGGGCGTGAAGTACGTGACGTCGTGGTAGGTCTCGAACAGCACCCAGAGGCGCCGCGCCACCGGCGGCATCAGAACCTCGCCGGCTCCGTGTAGACGCCCCACTCGGCGCGCAGCGCGTCGCAGATCTCGCCCATCGTGGCCTCCACCCGCGCCGCGGCGAGCATCGGCTCGATGAGGTTGCCGTCACCCCTGGCCACCCGGACCATCTCGGCGAGCGCGGCGTCCACGGCGGCCCGGTCACGCGAGGCCCGGCGGCCGGCCAGCACGGCGCGCTGCTCCAGCTCGACCTCGTGGCTGATCCGCAGGATCTCCAGCTGGTCGGTGGTGGACTCGGCGTGACAGTTGACGCCGACCATCTTCTTGTCGCCCTTCTCCAGCGCCCGCTGGTAGGCGAACGCGGAGTCGGCGATCTCGCCGGTGAACCAGCCGTCCTCGATGCCGCGCAGGATGCCGGAGGTCATCTCGCCGATGGGGTGCTTCCCGGACGGCACGGCGGCGCGCGCCATGTCCTTGATCCGGTCGAAGATCGCCTCGGCCTCGGCCTCGACGCGGTCGGTGAGCGCCTCGACGTACCAGGAGCCGCCGAGCGGGTCGGCGACGTTGGCGACGCCGGTCTCCTCCATGATCACCTGCTGGGTGCGCAGCGCGATCTCGGCCGCGGAGTCGCTGGGCAGGGCGAGCACCTCGTCGAGGGCGTTGGTGTGCAGCGAGTTGGTGCCGCCGAGCACGGCGGACAGCGCCTCGATGGCGGTGCGCACCACGTTGTTGTACGGCTGCTGCGCGGTGAGCGAGACGCCGGCCGTCTGGGTGTGGAAGCGCAGCCACTGCGCCTTGGCGGTGGTGGCGCCGTAGACGTCGCGCATCCAGCGGGCCCAGATGCGGCGGGCGGCACGGAACTTGGCGATCTCCTCGAAGAAGTCCACGTGGGCGTCGAAGAAGAACGACAGGCCCGGCGCGAACTTGTCGATGTCCAGGCCGCGCGACAGGCCCAGCTCTGCGTACCCGAAGCCGTCGGCCAGGGTGAAGGCGAGCTCCTGCGCGGCCGTCGCCCCGGCCTCGCGGATGTGGTAGCCGGACACCGACAGCGGCTTGTAGGCCGGGATGTTGGCGTCGCAGTACTCCATGAGGTCGCCGATCAGGCGCAGGTGCGGCTCCGGCTCGAACAGCCACTCCTTCTGCGCGATGTACTCCTTGAAGATGTCGGTCTGCAGGGTGCCGTTGAGCTTGCCGATGTCGGCGCCCTGGCGCTCCGCGGCGACGATGTACATGCAGAACGCGGGCACCGCCGGCCCGGAGATGGTCATCGACGTGGTGACCGACTCCAGCGGGATGTCGCCGAACAGCACGTCCATGTCGGCGGCCGAGTCGATGGCCACGCCGCAGTGCCCGACCTCGCCGAGCGAGCGCGGGTCGTCGGAGTCGCGGCCCATCAGGGTGGGCATGTCGAAGGCGACGGACAGCCCGCCGCCGCCGCGGGCCAGGATCATCTTGTAGCGCTCGTTGGTCTGCGCGGCGTTGCCGAAGCCGGCGAACTGCCGGATCGTCCAGGCGCGGCCGCGGTAGCCGGTCGGGTACAGGCCGCGGGTGAACGGGTACTCGCCGGGCCAGCCGATGCGCTCGAAGCCCTCGACGGTCTCGCCGGGGCGCGGCCCGTACACCGGGTCCACGGGCGTCCCGGACAGCGTGGTGAAGTCCGCGTCGCGGACCTGGCCGCGGGCCTCGGCGGCCTCGTAGGCGGCCTGCCAGCGCTCCCGGCCGGCGGCGTGGTCGGCGTGCTGCGGGTCGTACTCCGGCATCGTGACCTCCGAGCGGGGTGGGGCGGGCTTGCGCCTGGGGCACGAGAGTTCCGGCCCTGGGCAAATAGTAGGACGCCCGACTAATTCCAGCATACGTGGCGTCCGCCACCGGGGGCTCGCCCGATCGTGTTGCCAGCGTGGCCCGCTCAGGAGAGGGTTACGCCAGCCGTGGGGGCGCGGTTGGGGGCACGACACCGACTGGAGGACGCCTTGCCCGAGCTCGTGCTGGGCCCACTGCTGCGCTACGTGGACCAGGACTGCGCGACCGTCTGGGTGGAGACCGACGCGCCGTGCGTGGTGCGCGTGCTGGACGCCGAGGCCAGGACCTTCACGGTGCACGGGCACCACTACGCGTTCGTCGACGTCACCGGGCTGACGCCGGGCAGCAGCACGCCGTACGACGTGCGCCTGGACGGCGAACGGGTCTGGCCGGAGCCGGACTCCCCGTACCCGCCGAGCCGCATCCGCACGCTGGACCCGGCACGGCGGCTGCGGCTCGCGTTCGGCTCCTGCCGCACCAGCGTGCCGCACGACGACGTGCACAACGCCACGCACGGGCTGGACATCCTGCGCGCCGTGGGCAACCGGCTCACCACGCTGCCGGAGGACGAGTGGCCGGACGCCATGCTCATGCTCGGCGACCAGGTGTACGCCGACGAGCCGTCCGCGCCGATGCTGGAGTACCTGCGGAGCCGCCGCGCCCCCGGCGAGGAGCCGGTCGACGAGCTGGCCGACTTCGAGGAGTACACGCGCCTCTACCGGTTCGCCTGGACGGATCCGACGAACCGCTGGTTGCTCTCCACGCTGCCCACGATGATGATCTTCGACGACCACGACATCCGCGACGACTGGAACACCTCCGACGTGTGGCGCGCGCAGATGGCGAGGCTGCCGTGGTGGCACCGGCGGGTGGTCGGCGGGCTCGGCTCGTACTGGATCTACCAGCACGCCGGCAACATGTCCGTCGCCGAGCGGCGCGACGACCCGCTGATGAAGGCGCTGTGCGAGGCCGACGGCGACGGCGGCGCCATCCTGGACGAGTTCGCGGCCGCCGCCGACGCGTACCCGGAGCGCAACCGGTGGAGCTACGCGCGCGACATCGGCGGCGTGCGGATCGTGGTGCTGGACTCGCGGTGCGGGCGGGTGCTCACGTCCGGCCGGCGCACCGTGCTGGACGAGGCCGAGTGGAACTGGTTCGTCGAGCAGGCCCGCGGCCGCGAGCTCGACCACCTGCTGATCGGCACCTCGCTGCCGTACCTGCTGCCGCGTGGGCTGCACGAGCTGGAGTACTGGAACGAGGCGGTGGCCGACGGCCACTGGGGCCGGCCGGGGCGGCGGATCGGCGAGTGGATCCGGCAGAAGCTCGACCTGGAGCACTGGGCGGCGTTCCACGACTCGTTCGACAAGATGGCCGACGTGCTGCGCGAGGTCGGCACCGGGGAGCGCGCGCCGGCCACCGTGGTGCTGCTGTCCGGCGACGTGCACTACTCGTACCTGATGCGCGCCACTGTGCCGGACGCCGACCAGCGCAGCCGCATCTACCAGGCGGTGTGCTCGCCGATCCGCAACCCGCTGCCACGGCTGTTCCGGTACGCCAACACGCTCGCCTCGTTCGCCGTGGCCGGCGTAGTGGGGCGGCTGCTGGCGCGCACCGCCGGCCTGCACGAGCAGGCGCTGCAGTGGCACCTGGCGCACCGGCCGATGTTCGACAACGCGATCGCCCAGCTCGACCTGGACGGCCGGGAGGCGGCGCTGCGCTGGGAGACCGCGGTGCTGGAGGACGGCGCCGAGCTGCCCACCGTCACCGCGGTCGCCGAGGTGGACCTGATGCGGAGCTGAGCGCCGGTCAGGCGCCGTCGAGGTGTTCCTCGACGCGCTCCACCTTGGCCCGGAGCTGGCCGGTGCGGCCGGGGCGGATGTCCGCCTTGAGCACCAGGCTCACCCGGGCGGCGCCCTCGCCCGCCGCCTCGACCGCGCGGCGCACCACGTCCATCACCTCGTCCCACTCCCCCTCGATGTTGGTGAACATCGCGTTGGTCTCGTTGGGCAGGCCGGACTCGCGCACCACCCGGACCGCGCGCGCCACGGCCTCACTGACCCCGTCGCCGTCACCACCGGACGGCGCGACACTGAACGCCACGAGCATGTCGGCCATGGTCGCACTGCTAGCGTCGGTGACCATGGCCGCCCGGCGTCCGCTGCCCTTCGACCCGATCGCGCGGGCCACCGAGCTGTGGCGCGAGCGGATCGGCCCGCCGGACACCATGGCCGCCGTGACCAGCGTGATGCGGGTGCATCAGATCCTGCTGGCCACGGTGGAGCCGGCGCTGCGCCCGCTCGGGCTCACCTTCGCCCGTTACGAGGCGCTGGTGCTGCTGTCGTTCTCCTCGCGCGGCAGCCTGCCGATGCGGGTGATGGGCGAGCGGCTGCAGCTGCACCCGACGTCGGTGACGAACATCGTGGACCGCCTGGAGGCGGACGCCCTGGTCCGGCGCACGCCGCACCCGACCGACGGCCGCACCACGCTGGTGGCGATCACCGAGGCCGGGCGGGCCAAGCTGGAGCTCGCCACCAAGGCGGTGACCGCGGTGGACTTCGGCATGGTCGGGCTGACGGTGCGGCAGCAGCGCGTGCTCACCGAGCTGCTCACCGAGGTGCGCCGGGCGGCGGGCGACTTCGACAACGCCGATCCCGACGGCATCGGGTAAGCGCCGGATAAGCACCGACGCTAACGGCCTGGAAATGGTCGCACCGGTAGACAGGTGCCCATTGTCGGACCTCCGCCCAGAGGGGAACTCGGATGCGGGCACGATCCTTTCCAGTGTTGATGGCGGTAGCCGCCCTCCTGACCCTGAGCGCCGGGTGCGCCGACGACGAGGGCGGTTCCGGCGTCGCATCCCTTCGAACCACCACGTCAGGATCGGCCGCCACCGATCAGGGAGCCGGCCCGAGCCTGGAGAAGTACCAGGAGTGCCTGCGCGAGCACGGGGTGGAGCTGCAAGGTGGCGACCTCAACGAGGACGGCACGGTCCGGCCGCCCTCCGGCCAGGCGAACGATCCGGCCGAGTTGGAGAAGGCGACGAGGGCCGCGGAGCAGTGCAAGCACCTGCTGCCCAGCGGCGGCGTGGCCACCAACCCGGACCCGGCCATGCTGGACCAGCAGCGGGCCTGGGCGCGGTGCATGCGGGAGAAGGGCTACGACGTGCCCGACCCGGCTCCGGACGGGAGCAACGAGGTGGCGCTGCCCAACAGTCCTGAGCTGGACAAGGACATGGCGGCGTGCAACACCCAGGCATACGGCGGTTCGTAGTGGTGGACCACACCGGCGGCGGCACCGTGTCCGTGGTGCGCAAGCGGCGCCGCCGCGCCCTGTTGGTCGCCGCGACCGGGCTCGGCGTGCTGCTGATCGCGGCGGCCGTCGGGTTCACCCACCTGGCCTCGCGGACGGCGGCCGAGGGTTCCGTGATCGGGCCGGATCCGGCGCAGACCGCCACCGTGCAACGCCACGACCTGGTCCGGGAGCTTCGGGTGCAGGCCGAGGTCGGTCACGAGCAACCCCGTCGGCTGACCGGCCGGCGTCCCGGCACCATCACCTGGCTGCCGGAACCGGGCACGGTGGTGCGCAGAGGGGAACGGCTCTACGAGGTGGACGCCGTCGCGGTGCCGCTGTTCTACGGCACCGCGCCGCTGCACCGGCCACTGTCGGCCGGGGTGCCCGAGGGCGCCGACGTCCGGCTGGTGCAGGAGAACCTCACCGCGCTGGGCTTCCCCGCGCGGCCCGACGGGGTGTTCGGCCCGGCCACCGCCGCCGCGGTGAAGTCCTGGCAGAAGTCCCGGGGAGTTCCCCGGACCGGCACGCTCGACCCCGGTGACGTGATGGTGGCGGCCGGCGAGGTCCGGGTGGACGGGGTGACCGCCCAGCCAGGCGATCAGGGCACCGGCCAGATCTTGACCGTCACCGGAACCGGCCGGGTCGCGGTGGCCCGCATCGCACCCGAGGACCAGGAGCTCATGCGGATCGGCACCGCGGTCCGGCTCACCGCCCCCGGTTCCACCGTGACCACGATGGGGACCGTCACCTCGGTGGCGCCGGAACCGGCCGGCGAACCCACGGGCGGGGCCGTCGGCGGCGCGGCCGGCGGCGGTTCGCAGAAGTACCTGGTGACCATCCGCTTCGATGACCAGGAGGCCGCCGGCGCCCTGCTGGACGGCGTCTCCCTGACCGCCCTGGTGGACAGCGAACGCCGCGACGGGGTGCTGGCCGTGCCGGTGGCCGCCCTGCTGGCGTTGCGCGAGGGCGGGTACGCGGTGGAGGTGGCCGACCCGGCCACCGGCGGGCGGCGGCTGGTGGCCGTGGTGACCGGGCTGTTCGCCAACGGTCTGGTCGAGGTGAGCGGAGACGGCCTCACCGAGGGCGCGACCGTGGTGGTGGCGTCATGACCGGCGGCACGTCCTCGGCGGGGGCCGGGCCCCCGGTCCTGCTGCTACGGGACGTCGTGCGCAGCTATCCGGGCGGGGTGCGGGCGTTGCGCGGGGTGTCAATACGGATCGACCGCGGGGAGATGCTGGCCATCGTGGGCCCGTCCGGGTCCGGCAAGTCCACCATGCTCAACCTCATGGGCACCCTGGACCGGCCCACCTCCGGCAGCGTCGAGCTGAACGGGCACCCCGTGCAGCGGCTGGACGACCGGCGGCTGTCCGCGGCCCGGGCGCACTGGATCGGCTTCGTGTTCCAGCAGTTCCGCCTGTCCGACGGCATGACCGCCGCGGAGAACGTGCAGGGAGGGCTCACCTACACCGGCATGCCGCACCGGCACCGCCGCGCGGCCGCGCTCGACGTGCTGGCCCGGGTGGGGCTCGCGGACCGGGCCGGCCACCTCCCCACCGAGCTCTCCGGCGGCGAGCAGCAGCGGGTGGCGGTGGCCAGGGCCATCGTGAACCGGCCGGCCATCCTGCTGGCCGATGAGCCCACCGGCAACCTGGACACCGCATCGGGCGCCGCGGTGCTGGGCCTGCTCACCGAGTTGCACCGGCAGGGCACCACGGTGGTGGTGATCACCCACGACCGGGAGCTCGCGGCCGGCATGCCCCGGCGGGTGGCCATGCGCGACGGGCTCGTGGTGAACGACAGCGGGGCCGCCCGGTGACCGGGCCGGCGACCGGACCGGTCCCGCCGCTGCCGCCCGGAACCCGGCTGCACCCGCAGGACGTGCTGCGGTTGGGCCTGGTGGGCATTCGAACCCGGCCGCTGCGCACCGTGCTCGCCGCGCTGGGCATCGCCATCGGCATCGCGTCGCTGGTCGCGGTGCTCGGCATCCCGGCGTCCAACCGCGCCGCGCTGCGGCTGGAGCTGGCCGCGCTGGGTCCCAACCTGCTCATCGCCACTCCCGGCCAGCTACCCGGCGGACAACGGGCCGAGCTGCCGAAGGAGTCCGTCGCCATGGTCGGCCGGGTCGCCCCGGTGCAGGCCGTGAGCGCCACCGGCGACACCGGCACCGCGGCCCGGCGCAGTCCCGCCCTGCCGGTCGACGACACCGGCGGCCCGGTGCTCGCCGCCCGGCTCGACCTGCTGACCACGCTGCGCGGCACCGTGGCGCAGGGCGCCTACCTGACGGCGGTCACCGAGCGCTATCCGGTGGCGGTGCTGGGCGCGGTGGCGGCCACGCGGCTCGGCATCGACCTGTCGGGCCCGGGGCCGGCGCCGGTCATCGCGATCGGCGACGAGCTGTTCACCGTGGCCGGGATCCTCGACAGGCTGACGTTGGCCCCGGTTGTCGACCGATCGGTGCTGGTCGGCTGGCCCGCGGCCGAGGAGTACCTCGGCTTCGACGGGCGACCGAACACCTTGTTCGTCCGGGTCCAGGAACACGCCGTAGAGCAGGTGCGTTCCGTGCTGGGCCGTACAGCCAACCCGGCCGACCCGAGCGCGGTGCTGGTCAGCCGACCGTCCGACGCCCTGGCCGCGAGCCGGCTGGCCGAGGCGTCCTACGCCGCGCTGTTTGTGGGGTTGGGCGGCGTGGCGCTGCTGGTCGGCGGCGTCGGGGTGGCCAACACAATGGTGGTCTCGGTGCTGGAGCGACGGCCCGAGATCGGTCTGCGCCGCGCGCTCGGCGCCACTCGTCGCCAGATCCGCGGCCAGTTCCTCGCCGAGGCGATGGTTCTGGCGGGGCTCGGTGGCCTGGTCGGCACCATGCTCGGAGTGGTGGTCACCACGGCCTTCGCCGCCTGGCAGGGCTGGCCCGCCGTGCTACCACCGGTGGTGTTGCTGGGCGGTCCGGCAGCGGCTCTGTTGATCGGGGCGATAGCCGGCGGCTACCCGGCACTGCGCGCCTCCCGGCTCACTCCTACCGAGGCCCTCAACGCCCGGTGACCCGGGCCGCGGGCCCGGTCGACGGTGACCGTGGACAGATGACGCGTCCTGCGGCACGCCGGCCGGTCCGGGGCTCGCCCAGGCCGGCCGGCGTGCTGATCTCGGCTAGGACAAGTGGTAGACCCGCACCTCGACCCACCGGCCCGGTGCGCAGTTGATGCCCCAGTCACCGTTCCAGTAACCCGTACCGAGAATGGGGCCCAGGTACTGGACACCGTTGGAACAGATGATGGCCAGGCGGATGCTGCCGGAAGTGACATTGCAGTTGTCGAAGATGAAGACCTGAGTGTTGTAGACCACGTTGCAGCTGTAGGTGGCGGCGATCGAAGCCCCGTCGGTGGATACCGCCGCCGGCGCCGACGCCGGGGCGGCGGAGGCAGCGGGGGCCATCGCCAGGAAACTGCCGAGCAGCAGCGTGAGGATCGCGCCGAGCTTGAGCGCGCTCACGGCCTTGAGTCGCAAGGACATTAGGGGTTCCTCCCTCTGTGACCAACCGGGACGCCCAGGATGGCGGCCGGCCGGATTGCGATACTGGCGGCGCGTGGCGCGCCCGTGACAGTGATGGAAGCAATTGCTTCCGGAAGGGCCGGAAACGGTGCGGGTGGCCGAAGTTCCTACCGCACGGGGCCGTTTCCCATCGAGCAACGGAAGCGATCCCTTCCCGACCCTTACGCACCGCTTATCCCGGGCGGCGCACAATGCCTTGGTGCGAGTGCTGGTGGTCGAGGACGAGCGGCTGCACGCGGATGCCATCGCCACCGGGCTGCGGCAGCACGCCATGGCGGTGGACGTGTGCTATGACGGGGACCATGCGCTCGAGCTGGTCGCGGTGAACCGCTACGACGTGGTGGTGCTGGACCGCGACCTGCCGATGGTGCACGGCGACGACGTCTGCCGTGCGGTCGTCGCCGCTGGTGGCGAGGCCAGGGTCATCATGCTGACGGCCGCCGGCGAGGTGTCGGACCGGGTGCACGGGCTGGGCATCGGGGCCGACGACTACCTCACCAAGCCGTTCGCCTTCGCCGAACTGGTGGCCAGGGTGCACGCGCTGGGCCGCCGTGCCCGGCCGGCCCTGCCCCCGGTGCTGCGCCAGGGCGGCGTGGTGTTCGACATCCCCCGCCACCAGGTCAGCCGCGACGGCCGCTTCCTGCAGCTCTCCCCCAAGGAGTTCGCCGTACTCAAGGTGCTCATGCGCGCCGAGGGCGTCGTGGTCAGCTCCGAAGAGCTGTTGGAAAAGGCGTGGGACGAACACATCGACCCATTCACGAACACCGTCAGGGTGACGGTGATGACCTTGCGCAGAAAGCTGGGGCCACCGCCTCTCATCGAGACGGTTCCCGGCGTCGGATATCGCTTCTCGGCCACCTCGGAGGCGCCGGAAGCCGATTCCGACCGACCTGGGTCGGCGGTCAGGGAACGACTACCGACCCAGGAACCGGGCCGGTAGCGCGGGCCGGTCAGGAGTGCCAGGACCCCGGCCCCGATGACACCGCGCTACTAGGCCCGCCATCCGCCGGCTCCTGGCGGGCTCGCCGCCCGGGCGGACTCCCTGGACGGGGGGACGGCCACCGCCGGGGGTGCCGCTGGCAGCTGGACCGTGACGCAGAGCCCGCCGTCCTTACCGGGTTCGGCGGACACCGTGCCGCGGTGCGCGGCCACCACCGAGGCCACGATGGACAGTCCGAGCCCGACGCCGCGGTCGGACCCGGTGCGCTGCGCCCCGCCCCGGCGGAACGGCTCGAAGAGGCCGGGGATGCTCTCCGGTGGCACCGGTGGCCCGCTGTTGCACACCTGCAGGGCCGGGCCGGTGTCCGGGATCCGCAGCCGGGCCGCGCCGCCCGCGACGTTGTGTCGCACCGCGTTCTGCAGGAGGTTCACCACCATTCGTTCCAGCAGCGCGGCGTCCCCGGCCACCCATCGCGGCTGCACCTCGTGCACGATCGTCACCTCGGCGGAACGCGCCTCGGCGGTGATCATGGCCACCGCCCGGTGCGCGATCTCGTCCAGCCGCACCCGCTGCACCGCCGGCAGCCCCCGCTCGCTCCTGGCCAGCACGAGCAGACCGTCGATGAGCTGCTCGCTGCGCCGGTTCATGATGAGCAGCCGGGTGCCGAGCCGGCGCAACGCGGGGCTCACCCGCGGCCCGGCCAGCGCCACCTCGATGAGGGTGCGCTGTACCGCCAGCGGAGTACGCAGCTCGTGCGAGGCATTGGCCACGAACCGGCGCTGGCTGTCGAAGGACGCGGCGAGCCGGTCGAGCATCTCGTCGAAGGTGTCGGCCAGTTCGGTCACCTCGTCGCGCGGGCCGCTGAGGGCCAACCGGCGGGTACCCAGGGTGTCGGCGCCGAGCCGGCGGGCGGTCGCGGTGATCGTCGCGACCGGGAGTAGCGCACGGTTGGCCACGAACCAGCCCAGCAACAGGGCGACGACGAGCGTGACCAGCACCGCGGCCAGCGACTGCCACACCATGTTCTGCAACACGGAGTTGCGGTACTCGGTGAGCTGACTGCTGATGGCTCCGACGTACACCGGAGAGCCGGAGCCAGCGGCATCGGCGTCGGCGAGCCCGGTGGGGGCCGAGGTGACGGTGACCGGCCCACCGGTCACCGTTGGCCCCGGCGGCGGTGTGGCAACCGGCTCCGTCACCTCGAACACCGGCGGGAAGGTCGCCCTGACCAACAGGTAGTTGATGGTTAACAGGACAATGCCGGTGATGGTGAACAGGGCACCGTAGATCATGGTCAACCGAGCCTTCAGAGAGATCCGGCCGGCCCGTACTTCGGCCGTGGCGTCGCCCATGCCGCCTCCCTGTGAATCAGCCCGCGTCCTGATCGAACTTTCCACACGAGACCTAAACACCACGTTAACCCACCGGCGATAGCACACTCGATCGGAACAACGCGAGATCTGGAAGAAGACCCTTCCACCTTGCTCCGGCCGGAGCACCTATCCCCCTGCTCAGCCTGTGTGCTGCCGGCCACCCGCGTGGCCGGCAGCACACACTTACACCCTACTTATGCTTTTCTGGCCACACTCAAGGTATCAATTCGGGCTCGCCTCAGGTATACGTCCCTCGCGAGGTGTTACAGCATGACCCTGCGGAAACGATGCGCGAAGGCCCGGCAAAAACGGTGTGACCGGCCTCCGCGGCAGCGGCGACCATGAGGGCGGCCCCGTCGGAGCCGGTGCCGGAGTGGGGCGGCCGGTCGGCGCCGCCAGGAATCACCCGGATGAGCATTGCCGAGTTCGCCGCCGAGGCGCGACTCACCCCGCGCACCATTAGGACGTACCACACCAGGGGCCTGCTGCAGCCGCCGCTGCGGGTGGGCCGAGGCCGTTACTACGGCGATCACCACTTGGGCCGCATTCGCCTGGTGCAGCGGCTGCAGCAGAGCGGCCTGACCCTGGACGCGGTGGCCGCGCTGCTGGAGCCGGACCACCTGCTGGCCCAGCTCGCGGTGCCGGACCGGATGCTGGGCACCACCCTGCGCGCCAACCCCGAGCTGTCCAGCGCCATGCTCGCTTGTGGGCTACTGGCCCGGCTGCCCGACGGCAGCATGCGGGTGCGCGGCACCAGGGCCGTGCTGGCCGCCATCGCGCTACGCCGCCCGGGGGTGAGCGCCGCCGAGGCGCTGCAGGCCCTGGTCGACGCCACCGTGACCGCGATACCGAGCGCCGGCACCATGCTGGCCGACATGACCTTCGCCCTGCGCGATCGGCTGCACGCCGACGACTCCAACCACGACTGGCTGCGCGAGCTGGCGTTGCCGGTGCTGGAGCTGGCCATCGCCAGGGCCACCGCCAAGACCACCGGCGTGCCACAGCCGCGGGACGGCCACCGCGACGCCTGACCGGCCCCGCACGCTGTCGTGGGTCACACTGCACCCGTGGCACCCACGGAGCACGGCCGGCCGGACAGGGAGGCGGCGGTGCGCGAGACCTGGGTGCTGCACGTCGACCTCGACCAGTTCATCGCCGCGGTGGAGATCCTGCGGCGGCCGGAGCTGCGCGGCCGCCCGGTCGTGGTCGGCGGCACGGGTGACCCGAGGCTGCGCTCGGTGGTGGCCACCGCGTCCTACGAGGCGCGCGAGTTCGGCGTGCACTCCGGGCTGCCCATGCGGACCGCGCTGAAGCGCTGCCCCGACGCGGTGTTCCTGCCGAGCGACCCGGCCGCCTACGAGGCCGCGTCCGCCGTCGTCATGGAGACCCTGCGCGGGTTCGGCGGGCCGGTGGAGGTGATGGGCTGGGACGAGGCGTTCGTCGGCGCCAGGACGACGGACCCGGAGGCGCTGGCCCGGGAGATCCAGGACGCGGTGCGGGCGGCCACCGAGCTGGAGTGCACGGTGGGCATCGGGGACAACCGGCTGCGCGCCAAGCTCGCCACCGGCTTCGGCAAGCCGCGCGGCGTGTACCGGCTGACCGCGGAGAACTGGTTCGCCGTGATGGGCGACCGGCCGGCCGACGCCCTGTGGGGCATCGGCCGGCGCACCGCGCGCAAGCTGGCGGAGCTGGGCGCGCACACCGTGCGGGAGCTGGCCACGGCCGACCCGGCGGTGCTCGCCGCGCGGCTGGGCCCGGCCATGGGCCCCTGGTACGTGCAGCTCAGCCGCGGCCAGGACACCGACGTGGTGAGCGGCACCCCGTGGGTCGCCCGCTCCCGCAGCCGGGAGACGACCTACCAGTCCGACCTGACGTCGTGGCCCGAGGTGCGCGCCGCCGTCTCGGCGCTCGCCGCCCGCGTCACCGCCGACGTGCGCGCCGAGGGCCGCCCGGCCGTGCGGGTGGCGGTGAAGGTCCGCTTCGCGCCGTTCTTCACCTACACCCGCAGCCGCACGCTGCCCGCCCCCACCAGCGACGGCGCCGAGATCGAGGCGGCCGCGCTGGAGGTGCTGGAGCGCTTCGACCACGACCGCCCGATCCGCCTCCTCGGCGTCCGCGCGGAGTTCCCGGACCCGGAGGCGGCCGGGCCGGGGTGACGTCCTTACGTGTCGTCCCAGGAGAACAGGTAGGCGGCGACGGCGCCGACGACGACGGTGAAGCCGACGAGGACGAGAGCCGGGGTGACGAGCGCGGCCGCGCCCTGGCCGCGGACCATCACGTCCAGCATGCCGTCGGTGAGGTGCCGCAGCGGGAACGCCTGCGAGAGCGTCCGCAGCCAGGCCGGCGCCCCGTCGATCGGGAAGAACGTGCCGGACAGGAAGGCCATCGGCAGCACCACCAGGTTGGCGACCGCGCTCGCCGCCTCCTCGGTCTTGGCGAACGAGCCGGCCAGCATGCCGATGGCGAAGAACGCCAGCGTGCCCAGCGCGAGCAGCGGGACCGACAGCCACCACTGCCCGGAGAGCTTCAGCCCGAACAGCGGCGTCGACGCGATCAGCACGAACACCGCGGCCTGCAGCAGGGACACCGCGAACGCCACCCCGAGCCGGGAGGTCAGCACGGTGACCGGCGAGACCGGCGACAGCCGCAGCCGGCGCAGCACCTGACGGCGCCGCCAGGAGACCAGGGTGAGCGCCGAGCCGAACACGGCCGACGTGGCGACGCTCCAGGAGAGCAGGCCGGGGGTGAGGTACTGGATCGCGTTGATCGAGGTGTCCTCGACCTGCTCGGCGGTCAGCGAGACCAGCGGCGGCCGCCCGGTGGCCTCCAGGTTCACCGCGCTCACCACGCCGTTCACCAGGCCCTGCACGGTGCCGGCGGTGGCCTGGTCGCTGGCGGCGAACCGCAGCGTCACCTGGCCGCCCTGCTCGATGATCGCGGCGGGCACGTCGCCGTCCTTGACGGCCTGCACGGCGGCGTCCGCGGTGTCGTAGCGGCGGGCATCGACTGCGTCGGCGGGCAGGGCGCTGATCACCGGGCCGTCGCCGACCACGCCGAGCTCCAGGCGGGCGGCGCCGTCGTCGCGGAACAGCAACCCGAACACGACGAGGAACATGAGCGGGAACAGGAACGTGAAGAACACGGCCACCCGGTCGCGGAAGAAACCGCGGAACATGGCCTTGGACAGCGAGGTGAACGCGCCGCCCTGCCCGGCCCGGCGGGCCGGGTCCGGGGTCGAGGTGCCGGCGGTCCTGGTGTCGGTCGTGGTCATGCCCGGTACTCCCGCCCGGTGAGCTGGAGGAACACGTCCTCCAGGGTGGCCCGCCGTACCGACAGCCCTTCCAGCGCGTCGCGCTCGGCGAGCGCGGACAGCACCGGCGTCGGGGTGCGGGTGGCGATGACGAGGGACACGCCGTCGTCGCTGACGTCCTCGACGCCCGGCAGCGCGCCGGCCTCGGCCGCGGTGAGGGGGCCGTGCGCGAGGGAGATGTGAGTGGGCGCGTCCAGGCCGCGGACCAGGGTGGCCGGCGCGTCCAGGGCCAGCACCTTGCCGTGGTCCATGATCGCCACCCGGTCGCACAGCGCCTCGGCCTCGTCGAGGTAGTGCGTGGTGTAGACGATGGTGCGGCCCTGGCCCTGGATGGCGCGCAGCACGTCCCAGAGGTTGCGCCGGGCCTGCGGGTCGAGCGCCGCGGTCGGCTCGTCCAGGAACACCACGTCCGGCCGGTGCACCAGCGCGCAGGCGATCGAGAGCCGCTGCCGCTGGCCGCCGGAGAGCTTGTCCTCACGGGTGTCCGCCTTGTCGGCCAGGCCGACCACGTCGAGCATCTCGTCGGCCACCGCCGGGCCGATCCCGTACAGCGAGGCGAACGTCTCCAGCTGCTCGCGCGCGGTGAGCTTCTCGAAGAACGAGCTGGCCTGCAGCTGCACGCCGATCCGGGGCAGCAGCCGGGGGTTGCGCGGCCACGGGCGTTCGCCGAGCAGGGTCACGCTGCCGCCGTCGGGCTCGCGCAGGCCCTCCATCAGCTCCAGGGTGGTGGTCTTGCCGGCGCCGTTCGGGCCGAGGATGCCGAAGAACTCGCCGTCCGCGACGGAGAACGACACACCGTCCACCGCGGCCAGGGATCCGTAGTTCTTGCGCAGGTCCTCGACGACGATCGTGGGCGCGGTCGTCCTCGTCATGCGCGCGACACTAGACCCGTCGGACGCACCGGGACGTCAACCGGGTGATGGACCCGGCCGTCCCCAACTGGGCACGCTGGGAGAAGCGGCGCTGTCCTTACGCCGCAATGCTTGTCGGTCAACGACCTCGGAGGCAGCGCATGGCAACGGTCAACGGCCCGGCGACCACGGGCAAGGGCTTCATACACGACCTGAACACGAAGTACCACCGCGTCGCGCTGTGGATGTTCCTCGCGGTGGTGATCGCCCACTGGGCCGAGCACCTCACGCAGGCCGTCCAGGTGTGGGTGCTGGACTGGCCGCGGCCGCAGGCGCGCGGCGTGCTCGGCGTGCCGTTCCCGTGGCTGGTCTCCTCCGAGTGGATGCACTACGCCTACGCGATCGTCATGCTGGTCGGCCTGTTCCTGCTGCTGCCCGGGTTCGTCGGCCGGGCCCGCACGTGGTGGCTGATCGCGCTCGGACTGCAGTTCTGGCACCACATCGAGCACCTGCTGCTGCTGATCCAGGCGCTCACCGGCAGCAACCTCGCGGACAAGCCGGTGCCGACGTCCATCGCGCAGCTCGTGTTCCCGCGCGTCGAGCTGCACCTGTTCTACAACGTGGTGGTCTTCATCCCGATGGTGGTGGCGATGTACCTGCACTCGCACCCCACCAAGCGGGAGCTGAAGGCGATGACGTGCTCGTGCCCGCCACAGCGGCGCGCGCTCGCCAAGGTCTGATCGCACGCCCGGCGGGGCGTCCGCGCGAGCACCGGCACCTCCGAGAGCCGGCCGCGCGGGCGCCCCGCCGTCGTACGCGGACGGTGTCAGGCGGGCTGGAGACCGGGCCGTCCGGCCTGGATGGTGAAACGCCGGTCCACGGCCACGGTGGCCGTGGCGGACAGCACCGACGGCGTGACCACCATGAACTCCGCGGTGAGCGTGGACGGCGTGATGGTCGCCCGGACGTAGCCGCGCTGGTCCTGGACGTACTTGATGTGCGGGTTGTTCGCCCGCCACGTGGAGGACGGCGGCGCGGTGTCACCGCCACGGCCGCCGCTGGTCACCGAGGTGGTGACGAGCTCCGAGCCGATCACCGGCCCGGCGAAGTCGTAGTAGTCGCGGCGCAGGTCGGACGCCCAGTGCCGGTGCACGTCCCCGGTGAGCACCACCATGTTGGGCACGCCGCGCTGCACCCAGCCGTTGGCGATGCGGTCCCGGGAGGCGGTGTAGCCGTCCCAGGCGTCCGTGGAGTTGCCGGTGCAGGTGGCCCGGTTGCCGTCGCCGTCGCGCTGGGCGAAGAACACCTGCTGGCCGAGCAGGTCCCAGGTGGACGGGTGCTGGGTGAAGCCGTCGAGCAGCCACTGCTCCTGCGCGGCACCGGTGAGGGTGCGGGCCGGGTCGCGCATCACCGTGCAGTTGTCGGCCGGCGCCTGCGCCGCGCGGTACTGGCGGGTGTCGAGCATGTGGAGGCGGGCCAGCGAGCCCCACTGCACGCGCCGGTACAGCGTCATGGCCGAGCCGGACGGGCGCTGCGCCGCGCGCAGCGGCATGTTCTCCCAGAACGCCTGGAACGCGGCCGTCCGGCGCGCGGCCGTCTGGTTGGTGGAGTTCCAGTTGTTCTCCACCTCGTGGTCGTCGAACACCACGAGCCAGGGCGCGGCGGCGTGCGCGGCCCGCAGGTCCGGGTCGGTGCGGTACTGCGCGTACCGGTGCCGGTACTCGGCGAGCGTGTCCGACTCCCCGGTGAGCACGTACCCGCGCACCTTCTCGGCGGCGCCGGACGGGTTCTCGTACATGTAGTCGCCGAGGAAGAGCACCAGGTCCGGCCGGTCCGCCGCGATGCCGCGGTGCGCGATGTACCAGCCCTCCTCGAAGTGCTGGCAGGACGCCGCGGCGATGCGCATCGAGGCGGGCGAGGTGCCGGCGGCCGGCGCGGTGCGGGTGCGGCCGGCCGGTGACAGGTGACCGTCGGCGCGGAACCGGTAGAAGTACTCGCGGCCCGGTTGCAGGCCGGTCGGCTCGACGTGCACCGAGTGCGCCTCGGCGGCGCGCGCGGTGACCGTGCCGGAGGCCACCACGGAGGCGAACGCGGAGTCGGTGGCGACCTGCCACTCCACCGGCAGGTCGCTCGCCGGCATCCCGCCCTTGCCGTCCGGGTTGAGCGGCGCGGGCGCCAGCCGGGTCCACAGCACCATGCCGTCCGGCGTGGGCTCGCCGGAGGCGACGCCGAGGGTGAACGGGAACTGGATGGCGCGGACGCCGGCCCCGCGCCCGGTCCCGGTGGCGCCAGGCGTGGCTGCCGCGCCCACGGTGCCGCCGACCGCGGCACCGGCCGCGGCCAGGCCGCCGAGCAGGATGATCCGGCGGTTGACGGGCCTAGGCATAGTCGGTCACCCCCGCGCTGCACGTGCCGGCGAGGATCGTGGCGCCCTCGCTCACGCACACCTGGTAGAAGATCCAGCTGCCCTCGGCGAGCTCGAGGTTCACGTCGAGGGTGGTGCCGTTGCCGTTGGAGTTGCGCGCGGTGTGCGGGCCGGTGCCGTCGGCCAGCCAGTAGCGCACCAGCGCGGAGTGCCCGTCCGCGGCGCGGTCGTTGACGTACAGGTGCTCGCCGTAGGACACGAACTCGGCCCCGGCGGCGCAGGCCACGGTGCCGCTCGCGGCGACGCTGCACTGCGTGCTGTCCGCCGCCGCGGGTGTCGCCGTGCCGAGCATGACCAGGCCGGCCGTCCCGGCCAGCAGTGCGACTCGTCGTCGCATCGAACCTCCCCGATCCGGTGCCACATGTTGCCGAGCTACCGAGTATCGCGGCAGCACGTCAACAAGTCACGAGATCACCGCGAACTGCGCGATCCCGGTCAGAGCCGGGTGAGGCCCTGGGGGAAGTCGAACACCCGGTCCGGGTCGTACCGCGCGGCGATCGTGCGCAGCCGGGTGGCGTTCGCGCCGTAGTAGGCCCGCGCCCAGTCCGGCTGCGCCGGGTCCAGGTAGTTCACGTAGGCGCCGGCGCCGACCAGGCCGGTGAGGGCCTGGCGGACCTCGGCGACCGGCCCGGCGCCGGCGCCGCTCGCGTACACCTGGACGACGGCGAGGGCCGTGCGGTGCGGGAACGCCGTGGCGTCGGGAGCGACCCGGGCGATGGCCCCGCCGAGGGAGTCGAACAGCAGGTCCACGCCCCGCCGCCCGGCCACCGTGGCGACCACCGCCGCGGAGTCGGCCATCGGCCGCTCCACCACGAGGGAACCGGCGGCGAACGGCTGTGGGGCGTAGGCCCGGCACTGCGGCACGCTCCGCGTCGAGCAGCCGGCGAACCAGCGCATGGCGTCCAGGTAGCCGTAGGGCCGCAGGGTGCGCGGCGGCCGGGCCCCGGCGCGGCGCGTGAGGTCGTCGAGCAGCCGCCCGGCCGCGTCCGGCGGGCCGACCAGGCAGCCGCTCACCCGCGCCCCGGGCGGCGACCCGGCCGACACCACGCACGTCGACCACAGCTCGTCCGGCGCGACGGCCATCCAGTCCTGCCAGGCGGCGAGCACCGCGGGCGCGGAGCCGCGCGGGAAGGTCAGGGTGAACACGGCGAGGTCCGGCGCCGGCACGGTGGCCAGCGTGAACGCGGTGACCACCGCGAGGTTGCCGCCACCGCCGCCGCGCAGCGCCCACAGCAGGTCGTCGTCCGCGGTGGTGGCGGTGGCGTCGGCGAGCACCACGTCGGCGGCGCGCACCGAGTCGCAGGTCAGCCCGTAGGCGCGGCCGAGCACCCCCTGGCCGCCGCCGAGGGCGAGCCCGGCGATGCCGACGGTCGGGCAGGACCCGGCGGGCAGCGCCCGGCCCCGCGCG
>DASWTI010000545.1:0-3518 GCA_036402215.1 Pseudonocardiaceae bacterium | reverse complement strand
TGGGGACGGCACCCCCGCCCGGCGCCGCGCAGCCCGACCGGCGCCCGGCCGACCTGGTGGCGGTGCCGGACCCGGCGGACGGCGCCCAGCCGGACTGGTTCGGCCAGCGGCGCCCTGACCTGCAGGGATGTCCCCCAGGTGGGCCGCGGCGCGGCGGCCTGCCCGAGCACCTGCAGCCCATCGTGCAGCAGCTCCACACCGGTGCCACGGACGTCACGGCGAGCCGCCAGCTCGGCCTGTCGCCGCGGACGTACAGCCGGCGGGTCTCCGAGCTGCTGGAGTACCTGGGCGTCGAGAGCCGGTTCCAGGCGGGCGCCGAGGCGGCCCGTCGTGGGTGGCTCCCGGCCGCCGGCCCCGGGCACGGTGCGCCGGTCGGCGCTGGTCACGTGGGTGCCTCGGTGTCCGCCCTGCGCCCGATGCCCGCCCCCCGCCCGCCCCACGACGCATTTCCGGCAGCCGAGGCCGGTCGCCGCTACTGGTGAACCTGAGGGTTACTCGGGAACGAATCTTGTTCAACGGTGAATGGAATTCTCGCCGTTCTTCGTGACCGTTTCGCGGCAGGTACCGGTCGTTCCACACGCCGGATCGGGTGAGTCGGCACTTACCCGATCCGGCGACCGGGTCCCTATCACCCGTCGAGGCATCCACCCCCACCGCCGCCGGCCGCAGGGCAGCCCCATCCCGTGCCTGGCTCACCTCCGAAACACCGGGGTGAATGGACCATTCGCCCCGTCGGTGCCTGCGAATGGCTCATTCACCCCGGCTTTGAGGAGACCCTGACGCCCGGGTGGACCGAGCGTTCCCCCCTGGCGGGCGGCTGCGGCGCGGTGGCCCGCCCGGTCAGGTGCCGGTGATGTGCTCGGGCCTGACCGGGGCCCGGGGCAGCTCCAGGCCGGTGGCCGCGCGGATCGCCGCCACCACGGCCGGCGTCGACGAGATCGTCGGCGGCTCGCCGACGCCGCGCAGCCCGTACGGCGCGTGCGGGTCCGCCAGCTCCAGCACGTCCACCGCCATCGGCGGCATGTCCAGGATGGTCGGGATCAGGTAATCGGTGAACGAGGGGTTGCGGACCTTGCCGCCCGCCACCTGGATCTCCTCCATCACGGCCAGGCCCAGGCCCTGCGCCGAGCCGCCGTGGATCTGGCCCAGCACCGCCTGCGGGTTCATCGCCCGGCCGACGTCCTGCGCGCAGGCCAGCTCGACCACCCGCACCAGGCCCAGCTCGGTGTCCACGTCCACCACGGCGCGGTGCGCGGCGAACGCGAACTGCACGTGGGCGTCGCCCTGCCCGGTGAGCGGGTCGATCGGGAACGTCGGCCGGTGCCGGAACTCCCGGGTGGCCTCCACCGGCTCGTCGCCCACCACCTCGGCGAGGCCGGCGAGCACGCCGCGGCCCACCGCGACCACCGCGCCGTCGGCCAGCGACAGGTCGTCGGCGCGCCCGCCGAAACGCGCGGCGGCGCGCTCCAGCACCACCTCCCGCACCGCGGCGCACGCGTCGCGCACCGCGCCACCGGTCACGTAGCTCTGCCGGGAGGCCGAGCTGGACCCGGCGCTGCCCACCGTGGTGTCGGCCGGCGCCACCGTCACCCGGCGCACGCCCAGCTCGGTGCGCGCGATCTGGCCCTGCAGCGTCACCAGCCCCTGGCCCACCTCCGCGGCCGCCGTGTGGACCAGCGCCACCGCCTCGCCGCCGATCACCTCCAGTCGCACGCGCGCCGTCGAGTAGTCGTCGAAGCCCTCGGAGAAGCACACGTTCTTGATGCCCACCGCGTAGCCGACGCCGCGCCGCACACCCTCGCCGTGCGTCGTGTTCGACACCCCGCCGGGCAGCTCCCGCAGGTCGGTGCCGGCCGGGGGCGGCAACGGCCGGTCCCGCACCAGCTCCAGCAGCCGGGCCACCGGCGCGGCGGAGTCCACCCGCTGCCCGGTGGCCATCAGGCTGCCCTCGCTCATGGCGTTGCGGACCCGCACCTCCACCGGGTCCAGGCCGAGCGCGGCGGCCAGCTTGTCCATCTGCGACTCGTAGGCGAACGCCGCCTGCACCGCGCCGAACCCGCGCATCGCCCCGCACGGCGGGTTGTTCGTGTAGACGCCCCAGCAGTCCACCGCCAGGTTCGGCACGTCGTACGGCCCGACCCCCAGGGTGGCGGCGTTCGCGCTCACCGCGGCCGTCGTGGAGGCGTACGCGCCGCCGTCCAGGTACATCCGGGCCCGCACGTAGACCAGCCGCCCGTCGTGGTCCGCGCCGTGCTCGTAGTACAGCGTGGCCGGGTGCCGGTGCACGTGCCCGAAGAAGGACTCCTCGCGGTTGTAGACCATCTTCACCGGCCGCCCGGTGTGCAGCGCCAGCAGGCACGCGTGGATCTGCATCGACAGGTCCTCGCGGGCGCCGAACGCCCCGCCCACGCCGGCCAGCGTGATCCGCACCCGCTCCTCGTCGAGGCCCAGCGCCGCCGCCACCTGCGCGCGGTCCACGTGCAGCCACTGGGTCGCCACGTACAGGTGCACGCCGCCGTCGTCCGCCGGCACCGCGAGCCCGGACTCCGGCCCCAGGAACGCCTGGTCCTGCATGCCCACCTCGTACCGCCCGGTGACCACCACCGGCGCCGTGACGTCCTGCTCGCCCCGGCGGATGCGGACGTGGCGCACCACGTTGCCACCCTCGTGCAGCCTCGGCAGCGTCTCGTCGGCCGCGGCCCGCTCGGCGTCCACCACGGGTTCCAGCACTTCGTAGCCCACGTCGATCAGCGCGGCGGCCCGGCGCGCGGTCTCCGGGTGGTCGGCGGCCACGATCGCCACCGGCTCCCCCTGGTACCGCACCACCTCGGAGGCGAGCACCGGCTGGTCCGGGTGCTCCAGCCCGAACAGGTTCGGGCCCGGCACGTCGGACGCGGTGAGCACGGCGTGCACCCCGGGCAGCGCCAGCGCGCGGCTCACGTCCACGCCGGTGACGGCCGCGTACGGGTGCGGGCTGCGCAGCGTCGTCGCCCACAGCATGTCCTCGGCCCACAGGTCCGACGAGTACGCGAACTCGCCCTTCACCTTGAGCACGCCGTCGGGACGCTGCGGGCTGCTGCCGATGCCGCCCTCGGTGCGCTCCGGGGCCTTCGCCTCGGTCGTGGTGCTCATCGCGACCTCCGTAGCCGGTTCTCGCCGGTCATTCTGCCGGTGCGGGCTTGTCGTGCGGGGCGGTGACGGCCTGCCTCAGCGGTCGCGCAGGCGGCGGCTCGCGGCGGCCAGCTCACCGGCCACCGCCTCCTCGTCGACGCCGGCCAGCCGGCCGCTCTCGACGACCGGGCGGCCCTCCACCAGCAGCAGCTCCAGCCGGGGGAGCGGCCCGAACACCAGCGCCGCCACCGGGTCCGCGATGCCGGCCTGCCCCAGTCCGTCCAGCCGCCACACGGCCAGGTCGGCGCGCCGGCCCACCTCGATCGAGCCCAGCTCGCCGTCACGGCCCAGGCAGCGGGCGCCGCCCCGGGTGCCGAGCCAGAGCGCCTGCCGCGCCGTCAGCGCCC
>DASWTI010000544.1:0-3550 GCA_036402215.1 Pseudonocardiaceae bacterium | reverse complement strand
TGGCCCGCTGGGCGGACGCCGTCGCGGCGCGGGAGCCCGGTGGCGAGCGGCGGTTCGTGCCGGTCCGCCTGGAGACCACGTTCGCCGGCACCTGGGAGGTGCCGGTCGGCGACAACAACAAGCTGGCGCTGTCGGCCGGGCTGGTCGAGGCCGCCGACGAGGTACTGGCGGTGCCGTCACCCGCGACGGCGGAGGTGCGGTGGGCGGACGGGACGACCGTCGCGGTGCCGCAGTTGGACGCCGCCGCGACGCTGGCGGAGCTGCGGGCCGAGGGCGGGCCCTGCCCGGATTGCGCCGCCGTCACGCCGCTGCGGGTCACCGGGGCGCGGCCCACCACGACCGTGGTGCCGACCGACCAGGGCGACGCCACCGTCCCGGCCTGGGAGTTCGGCCTGGAGGGGACCGCGGTGCGGCTGGTCCGGCCGGCGGTGGCGGCGTCCGCGGTGACCACGCTGCCGCCGAGCGAGTACCCGTCGACGCCGTTCACGCCGCGCGTGGACGAGGCGACGGTGTCGCCGGACGGCCGCGTGGTGACGGCGGCCTTCGTCGGTGGCCCGGAGAGCGGGCCGTGCGCGACGGCGCACGAGGCCCACGCGGTGGAGTCCGAGCTGGCGGTGGTGCTGGTCGTGGTGGACGCGCCCGCCGAGGCCGAGCGGGCCGGGGCGGAACCCGGCGCGGCGTGCACGGCGATCGGCTACCGGCGCACCGCCCGCGTGACCCTGTCCGC
Source organism: Pseudonocardiaceae bacterium (assembly GCA_036402215.1). Classification (GTDB taxonomy): domain Bacteria; phylum Actinomycetota; class Actinomycetes; order Mycobacteriales; family Pseudonocardiaceae; genus DASXTS01. The sequence goes on along the minus strand of DASWTI010000544.1, from coordinate 2,823 downwards.
GCCGCTCGGCGAACGGACGCTGCTGGACGTAGGACCTGGTACACCGATTCGTACCACCGGCTGACCTATCACCCGAAAGGGTTGACTGCGGCGGAACCCTGCGAGAGGTTCCCAGGCGATGGGGGACTCCGGGCAGCGCGGTCTCGGCTGGTTCCGCGTGCTGGTCGTCGGGCACGCGGTCTCGGCCTACGGCAGCTTCGTGAACTTCGTGGCGATCAACCTGTTCGCCTACCAGCTCACCGGGAGCGCGTTGCAGACCGGGCTCTTCATGGCCCTGCGCCTGGCGACGAGCTTCGTGACCGGCCTGGTGGCCGGGCACCTGGTGACCAGGCACAGCCGCAAGCTGCTGATGGTGGGCAGCGACCTCGGCCAGGCCGCCGGGCTCACGGTGCTGGCGCTCGCCCCGGCCTCGCGGCAGGAGGCGCTGCTGTACGCGCTGGCGGTCGTGCTGGGCGTGGGACGCACGCTGTCCACGGTGGCGCTGCGCAGCAGCGTGCCGGAGATGGTGGGGCCGGAGCTGCGGGTGCGGGCCAACGGGCTGCTGATGACCGGCCGCTCGCTGGCCATGGTCACCGGGTACGCGAGCGCCGGCCTGATGGTGGCGACGCTGGACTACCGCACGGTGTTCCTGGTGGACGCGGCGAGCTTCCTGGTGTCGGCGACCGTGCTGGCCGCGCTGCCGCTCACCATGCGGGCGGCCGGCAGCGGCGGGGTCGCCGCGGCGAGCGGGCCGGGGCTGCGCCGCAGCCTGCTGGTCGGCGGGGCCGTGCTGTGGGCGGCCCCGCTGCTGGGCGCCATGGTGCTGATCCGGTTCGTCGACGCGTTCGGCTCGGCCTCGCACAACGTCGGGCTGCCGGTGCTGGCGAGCACCCAGACGCTGATGTCCGCGGCCTCGATGATGAGCCTGTTCTGGGCGTCCTGGGCGGTCGGCACGCTGCTCGTGTCCCAGGTCGTGGTGCGCGTGGTACGCGAGGAGGCCCGGCTCACCGAGCGCGCCTTCGCGGCGGCCACCGTGTCCATGTCGGTGTTCTTCGTGGTGACGTTCACCGGGGCGCCGACGGCCGTGTTCGTGGTGGCGGCGTTCCTCGCCGGAGTGTCCGACGGGTTCGCCGAGATCGCCTACACGACGCGGTTGCAGGCGGTGCCGGACGACCGGCGGGGGCTCGTGTTCGGCCTGTCCGCCGTGGCCGAGAGCTCCGGGTTCGGCATCGGCATGGTGGTGAGCGCGGTGTTGCTGGAGTCGTTGTCCCCGTTGACGGTGGTGAGTGTGCTGCACGGCGCGGCGTTCGCCGTGGCCGTGACCTTCCTGGTGGTGCTGCTGGTCCGGCACCGGCGCCGCGCCCGGCCGGCGGCGGTGCCGGTGTGAGCGAGGCCGGGGCCGGGTGGTCGGAGGCGCACGGCCCGCCGCTGGTGATCGGCGCGGACGAGCCGCGCCGGCTCGGCGGCTGGCTGGAGCGGGCCGCGGCGCTGGCCCCGTCCGCCGGGGTGCGGGTGCTGCTGGACGAGGAGCGCTCCGAGTTCGCCGCATACCCGGAGCTGCTGGCCCGGGCCCGCGAGGTGGCCGCCGGGCTGGCCGGGCGCGGGGTGCGGCCGGGCACGCACGTGGTGCTGCAGCTGCCCTGCTCGCTGGACCACGTGGTGGGCACCTGGGCGTGCGTGCTGGCCGGGGCGCTGCCGGTGCCGGTGGCGCTCGCCGACGGCCCCGGCCCGGTGCTGGACAAGCTGACCGCGATCTGGACGGATCTCGGACGCCCGCCGGTGCTGACCGCCGGCCCCGGCCAGGCGGTGCCGTTGCCTGGCGCGACGGTGCTCGACCTCTCCCCCGGGAAGGCGCCGGACGGCCTCGTCGCGGGCAACGGGCCGGTGGCGCTGGCCATGGCCTCGTCGGGCAGCACCGGCCGGCCGAAGATCATCCCGATCACCCACCGCGGGCTGCTGGAGCTGGGCGTCGCGGCGCGCGAGCGGCCGGGCTTCGGGGTGGGCGACGTGACGTTCAACTGGCTGCCGCTGGACCACAGCGGCGCGCAGCTGCTGTTCCACCTGGCGGCGGTGTTCGCCGGCGCGACCGTCGTGCACGCGCCGACCGGCCTGATCACCGCGGACCCGTTGCGACTGCCGGGCCTGCTGGAGCGGCACGCGGTGACGCACGCCTGGTGGCCGAACTTCGGCTACAGGCTGCTGGCCGACCGGATCGCCGCGGCCCCGGAGCGGTCCTGGGACCTGTCCGGGGTGCGCGTGCTGCTGAGCGGCGGCGAGCAGTGCACGCTGGGCACGGTCCGGGCGTTCCTGCGCGCCACCGGGCGATTCGGCGTCACGCCGGCCACGCTCTGGTTCACCTGGGGGATGACCGAGACGACGACGGCCATCACGTACTCGCGGTTCGACGACCCGGAGACCGTGCGGGACGGCCGGATCGGCATGGGCACGCCGGACCCGGGGGCCACCCTGCGCGTGGTGGCGACGGACGGAACCGTTGCGCCCGAAGGGGTCGAGGGACCGTTGCAGGTGCGGTCGAACCGGGTGGCGCCGGGGCTCGCGGCGTTCGGCTGGCTGGGCACCGGAGACCTGGCGGTGATCCGCGACGGGCGGGTGACGATCACCGGCCGGGAGAGCGACCTGATCATCCTGTACGGCAAGAACCACCTGGCGCCGGACCTCGAGGCCGAACTGGCGACCGCGGACGGGGTGGACGCGGCGGTGGCGGCGTGCGGGGTGCCGTCGGAGCGGACCGGCACGGAGCGGCTGGCGGTCCTGGTGGAGGCCGCGCCGTCGGCCGAGCTGGCCGCCCGGGTGCGGGCCGTGCTGGCCGCCGCGCGCGGGATC
>DASWTI010000543.1:0-2934 GCA_036402215.1 Pseudonocardiaceae bacterium | reverse complement strand
CAGGACCGCGCGGTGGGCCTCGCCGACGCGGCACCGGACCGTGCCGCGGGGGCCGCCGGCGTGGCCCAGGACCGCACCGAGGTGGCCGCCGACCCGCCGCCGCCGGCCGGCACCGACGTGATCGTGCAGCCCGGCCCGCCGTCCTGGGGCCTGGACCGCATCGACCAGCGCTCCCTGCCGCTCGACCTCAAGTACCACTACCCGAACACCGCCGGCGGGGTGAAGGCGTACATCATCGGCACCGGCATCCGCTTCACCCACCAGGAGTTCGGCGGGCGCGCGGTGCGCGGCTTCGACGCCATCGGCGACGGCCAGAACGGCAACGACTGCCAGGGCAGCGGCACGTTCATCGCGGGCATCGTGGGTGGCGCCACCGTCGGCGTCGCCAAGGGCACCCAGCTCGTCTCGGTGCGCGTGCTCAACTGCTCCGGCAGCGGCAGCTACGCCCAGGTGATCGCCGGCGTCGACTGGATCACCGCGGATGCCGCGGCGAGCACCGTGCCCACGGTGGCCAACATGAGCGTCGGCGGCGGCGCCTACCAGCCGCTGGACGACGCCGTCACCCGGTCCATCGCCGGCAACGTGCACTACTCGGTGGCGGCCGGCGGCTCGGCCTCCGACGCCTGCCTGTTCTCCCCGGCCCGCGTGCCCCGGGCCACCACCGTGGGCGCCACCACGAACACCGACGCCCGCGCCTCGTTCTCCGCCATCGGCCGCTGCCTCGACGTGTTCGCCCCCGGCATGACGATCACCTCCACCTGGTTCACGTCGGACACCGCCTACAACACGATCAGCGGCACCACCCCGGCCACCTCGCACGCCTCCGGCGTGGCCGCGCTCTGGCGGCACCGGTTCCCGTCCGACAACGCCGACCATGTGGCCGCCGCGCTGGCCGCCAACGCCACCCCCGGCGTCGTGACCAACGCCGGCGCGAACTCGCCGAACCTGCTGCTGTTCATGGGCATGGTGCCCAGGTAGCGGCCGGGACGCCCGCCCGCGCCACCCCGACCGGCGCGGGCGGGCCCGGGGCCGCAACCGGACGGCAACCGAAGTCCAACACCGCTGCGCTGAGCTGACGGGGCGCGCGCACCCCCCGACGAGTACGACAAGCTCAGCAGGAGGCTTCATGATCCCCCAGCTTCGCCGGGCCACCCTCGCGGTGGGCCTGGCCGCGGCGCTCGGCGGCCTGGTCGGCGCCGCGGTGCCGGCGTCCTCCGCCGAGGCCGGCACCCGCGCCGGCACCCGCGCCGGCACCGCCGAGGGCACGGTGCTCTACGCGAACGCCCCGGACGCCGTGCCCGGCCGTTACGTGGTGGTGCTCAAGGAGGCCGCGGTCACCGCAACCGTGGACGGCCTGGCCCGCCAGTACGGCGGCACCGTGGACTTCACCTACACCGCGGCCCTGCAGGGCTTCGCGGTGCGGGCCGACGCGCGGGCCGCGCGCCGCCTGGCCGCCGACCCCCGGGTGGCCTACGTGGCGCAGGACCAGAAGGTCGGGCTGGCCGTCTCGGTGCAGCCGAACCCGCCGTCCTGGGGCCTGGACCGCATCGACGAGCGCTCGCTGCCGCTGGATCTCAAGTACCACTACCCGAACACCGCGGGCCGCGTGAAGGCCTACATCATCGACACCGGCATCCGCTTCACCCACCAGGAGTTCGGTGGCCGCGCGGTGCCCGGCGTCGACACCATCGGCGACGGCCAGAACGGCAACGACTGCCACGGGCACGGCACGCACGTCGCCGGCACCGTCGGCGGCCGCTCGGTGGGCGTGGCCAAGCAGGTGCGGCTGGTGGCCGTGCGGGTGCTCAACTGCGCCGGCAGCGGCACGTACGCCCAGGTCATCGCCGGCGTCGACTGGGTCACCCAGGACGCGCAGCTCAGCCGCACCCTCGGCGTGGCGAACATGAGCCTCGGTGGCGGCTTCTACCAGCCGCTCAACGACGCCGTGACGGCCTCGATCGACGCGAACGTGCACTACTCGGTGGCGGCCGGCAACTCCAACGCCGACGCCTGCACGGCCTCCCCGGCCAGCACCCCGCGGGCCACCACCCTGGGCGCCACCGACATCACCGACACCCGCGCCGCGTTCTCCAACCACGGCACGTGCGTCGACGTGTTCGGGCCCGGCGTCAACATCTACTCGGCGACCGCCACCTCGGACTCCTCGTACGCCTCGTTCAGCGGCACGTCGATGGCGTCGCCGCACGCCGCCGGCACCGCCGCGCTCTGGCGGATGCGCTTCCCGGCCGACGACGCCGACACGGTGGCCGGCGCCATCGCCGCGAACGCCACCCCGGGCGTCGTGGTGAACCCGGGCGTGGGCTCGCCGAACCTGCTGCTGTTCATGGGGATGATCCCGGTGTGACCGGCTGATCGCTGACCCACCGTGTTCGTGGTGGCCCCGGGCGCGCCCCCGGGGCCACCCGTTTGCGCGCGATCCGGCCATCAACTGACGGTGCGCGGTCGCACACGATCTGCGTATCATCCAGGCTTCGGCCGTCTCACCCTCCCGGGTGTGAAGGTGGAGGCGATGACGGCGGTTTCGATCCGTGGCGAGGCTCCGGCGACCGCCGACATCCGGCTGCTGGGCCCGGTGGAGGTCGCGGGCAGCGGCGGCGAAGTGGCCCTCGGCGGCCCGCGGCTGCGCACCCTGGTCGGCCTGCTCGCGCTGCGCGCCCCCGACGTGCTGTCCCGCGAGACGCTCATCGAGGGCATCTGGGACGGCCGCCCGCCGGCCAACGCCGCCAAGACCCTGCGCGCCCACGTGGCGCACCTGCGCCGCAGCCTGGACGAGGGCGGCGTGCCCGGCCTGGTCCTCACCCGTGCCCCCGGCTACGCCCTCGCCGCCCCGCTGGACTGCGTGGACGCGCACCGCTTCGAGCAGCTCGTGGCCGCCGGCCGGGCAACCGCCGCGGCCGGCGACCCCGACGCCGC
>DASWTI010000542.1:0-1684 GCA_036402215.1 Pseudonocardiaceae bacterium | reverse complement strand
CAGCACGCGCGCCACCCGCAGCGGCCCGAGGTCCAGGGCGAACCCGCCGAGGACGGCCGGGCCGGACACCGCGCCGAGCACGGCCCGGCCGGCCAGCCGCGCGGGCCCCGGCCGGTAGTCCAGCTCCAGGTCGTAGCGCTGCACGCGGTAGCCGCCGTTGCCGCTGGCCGGCAGGTAGGAGTCGGTGGAGGTCGCGGCCGCCGTGACGGGGGCGGACCCGGGGCTCACCCGGTGCGGGCCAGGTCGGTGCCGATCGGTTTCACGGGGTCAGTGTCGGGGGTCCGGGCCGCGGGCGGCGAACCGGGCCAGGCGGCGATCGGGTTGCCGAGCCAGCGGGTGTCGTCCGGCACCGTCTCGCCGGCCATCACGAGCGAGGCCGGGCCGATCGTGGCGCCCGCGCCGACGGTGGCCCCGGGCAGCACGATGCCGTGCGGGCCGAGCGTCGCGCCCGCGCCCAGCGTCACCCGGTCCAGCCGCATGATGCGGTCGTGGAACAGGTGCGTCTGCACCACGCAGCCGCGGTTCACCGTCGCGCCGTCGCCGAGCGAGACCAGGTCGGCCTCCGGCAGCCAGTACGACTCGCACCACACGCCGCGGCCCACCCGCGCGCCTAGCGAGCGCAGCCAGAGCGGCATGAGCGGCGTGCCGTCCACCGCGCCGACCAGCCAGGGCACGGCCAGCACCTCGACGAACGTGTCGGCCAGCTCGCCGCGCCAGACCGGCGCGCTCCACAGCGGGTGCCTGGTGACCCGGAACCGGCCCACCAGCAGCCACTTCGCGGCGCACGCCACCAGGCAGGCGAGCAGTCCGGCGGCGCCCAGCACCAGGCCACCGGCGAGCGCCGCCCCGGCCCAGCCCACCGCGCCGGCCAGCGCCGAGAACGCGCCGAGCACGAGCACGGCGAGCGCCACCGTGGCCATCACCGGCAGCAGCCGGCACAGCTCCACCGCGGCGCGCGCCAGCACCAGCCGCCGCGGCGGCTCGAAGGTGCGGCCGGCGTCCACGTCCTCGGTGGCCCGCGGCAGCCGCATCGGCGGCATGCCCAGCCAGGAGCTGCCCGCCTTGGCCCGTTTCGGCGTCGCCGAGAGCACGCCGACCAGGCCGCGGTTCGGCACCGCCCGCCCGGCGGCCGTCATGCCGGAGTTCCCCAGGAACGCGCGCTTGCCCACCCTGGCCGCCGCGATGCGCAGCCAGCCGCCGCCCAGCTCGTACGAGGCGACGAGCGTGTCGTCGGCCAGGAAGGCGCCGTCGCCCACGGTGGTCATCGAGGGCAGCGCGAGCACCGTGGACGCCTCCACCCGGCGTCCGACGCGCATCCCGAGCGCGCGCAGCCACACCGGCGTGGCCAGGCTCGCGTACACCGGGAACAGCGCCACCCGCGCCAGCGCCATCAGCCGCTCCGTGGTCCAGGCCTGCCACGCGATCCGGCCGTGCACCGGGTGGTACCCCTCGCGCAGCCCGATCGACAGCAGCCGCACGCCGCCGAGCACCAGCGCCGCGTAGGTGCCGAGCAGCGCGAGCGTCGCCACCGGCACGGCGAGCAGCGCCGCCGGCAGGGCCGCCGCGAGCGAGGCCGAGCCGCGGGTCGCCCACGCCAGCACGCCGAGCGCCGGCAGCGCGGCGACCACCGGCAGCAGGCCCAGCCCGAACGAGGTGAGCCCGTACACGGCCGACCAGCGGCGGG